>JBCBWG010000354.1:0-2211 GCA_039817205.1 Pseudomonadota bacterium | reverse complement strand
CGGGCAAGAGCTCAGACCCATCGGCCACCGATCCCAACCGTGTCTTCGGGCCGAACTTCAAGGAAGAGTTTGGCGGGCTCTCGACCCGGCGGCTGCTTGAGCACGCGCAGAACTGGCTGCGTGGCAACGTTAAGAGGCAGGTCACACCGGTTGCGGACACAAAGCCAACTGGGACCGGATCAACGGCTGAATCCGGTGGCGGTTCAGCCGGCCTGATTTCGACGTTGGCAGCCGCGCTCGGATTTGGCGGCGACAAGGACGCTGGCGTTCTGAAACCGGCACCGGCGGCCATTGCGAAAGCGACCGGCGCTGGCGCGGGCAATCTTGTTCTGCCAACGCCGCCGGCCGTAGTTCACCCAACAGGCGGCCCAACGGCGGCGCCCCTACCAGTGCCATCAGTGCCACCGGCACCTCCGACAGCTCTCGTCCCGGCTTCAGCCTCGTCGGAACGAGCAGCGCCGGAAGGCGACGCGCACAACGCATTGGCAGAGACCACCGCGAGCGGCATCAACTACCGCGAGCACTGGGAGCGTTTCACGTCCGCGTTCGAAGCTGAGCTGACAGATGACGACGGCGCCCTGTTGGATGCGATCGCAGCCGGTTTGACGCTCGCCGCTGTCGAGTGTGGGGACGAGGTCGAAGCCGACATTACAATCGCCGATCTCGACCACGATCTGCCAGCCCTCGACGTCGACATCACCCACAGCACCGGGCACACGTTCGAGGCGCGCGTTTTTCTGTGCAATCGGCCAACGCAGGGCGGCGGCTTCAAACGACAGCTCGAGAAAGTCATCCCGAACATGGCGGGGCGCACCTGCTTCCTCGTCCGCGCGTCGGAATTTCCACCGAGCAAGAAAAACCAGGCCGCGCAGGTCTTTCGGAAATACCGCGAGGAAGGCGGCCGTCATATGATGATCGCGATCCCCGAGTGGGAGCGCATCATGACCGCGCGCGAGTTTCATCTCCATCACCGCGATGACCCGGGATTTGCCGAGTGGTTTGCGGATGCAAAACTGGTTTCGGGGCTCACACCGATCGCGCAAATGCTGCGCCTCGACCTGCTCGGCAAAAAGCTGCCCCCGTTGATTGCACCGACGCAGAACGCGGGCGGGCGGAGCCTTCGCGATGTGGCGGCGTCCCCAAGCCTGCGGGTTGTGGGCGGCAGCGAGGCGGCTACGGTGGAACCAGCGCCTCTGCCTGGTGCGCCTCTGGCCGGTACGCCGCTGGCGTGGGACGATGCCCTCCCGGACGCGGTCGATGCACCGACACAAACCGTCTTCGATGACGTGCTCGCGCCGTCAGAGCCAGAACCGGGCAGCATTGATGTTGGGACGTACCGCAACCAGGGGGAACCCATTCATATCCCGCAGCCGATCATGAAGCGCCACTGTGCGGTACTTGGTGGGTCGGGTTCCGGTAAGACGACGCTCGCCCTGTCAATCATCGAACAGCTCCTGCTTGAGGGCATTCCGGCCATTCTGATCGACCGCAAAGGCGATCTTTGCAGTTACGCCAATCCTGATGTCTGGGGCGAGATCGCCGGCGATGATACAGAGCGCGTTCAGGCGCGCACGCAACTGCAGGAAGCAGCAGACGTTGCCGTCTATACGCCCGGTCGCTCAGCCGGCCGGCCGATTTCGATCACGCTTCTCCCAAGTGGGACCGCCGAGTTGCCGGACGAAGAACTTGAACTTCTGGCGCGCCATTCGGCCGAAGCCCTGGGCGACATGCTGCATCTGAAAAAGTCAGCAACGAACCAAAAACAGATGGGCACGCTCCAGGTGGCTCTCAAACTCCTCGGTGCGCGATCGAACCACGAGATCATGCTCGCCGACCTCATCAACCTGCTTGAGACCGACGATCCGGAACTCGATGAACGCATGCAGCGGATGGACCCTTCTGGCAAACTCCGCCGCGATCTCGTCGCGCAGCTCGACAGCCTTCGGTATCGCAACGCGGCATTGTTCGAGGCTGGCGGTGAGAACATGCGGATGGAGTCGCTGCTGGGCCTCGGCCCCTACGCCAAGACCGACAAGACGCGGCTGTCGATCATTTACACGGGGTTTCTTGGAGACAACGAGAACATCCTGTTTTGGGTCTCGCAGTTCCTGTCGGAAGCACTCCGCTTCTGCCAGCGGAACCCGAACGATGCGCTTCAAGCGGTCGTGATGTTCGACGAAGCCGACCTCTACATTCCGGCGAACGCCAAGC
>JBCBWG010000353.1:0-2230 GCA_039817205.1 Pseudomonadota bacterium | reverse complement strand
GAAACCGGGTCAGGCATGGGCGCGACGTTGAACGTCGGCGTTGGCATGGGCGCCTATGTCCTGGTGGATCGCGCGACCTGGCTCGCATTTGGCAACAAGTCCGATTTCAAAGTGCTCGTCGAAGGGGATCCGGCGCTCTTCAACCAGTATGGTGTGGTCGCGGTCGCCCAGGCCAAGTGCCCAAACGTCAACGCGGCGGCAGCTCAGAAAGTCATCGATTGGTTGCTCTCGCCGGAGGGGCAAGGCGCGATCCGAGATTACAAGATCAACGGCACGCAGCTCTTTTTTCCAAACGCAACGAACGCATCCGGGCGTGCCAGCGATTAATCGCTGAAAACCCTAAGCGCCATTAAAATGCACTTGGCCGATGTTGGTGATGTCGTATCCGGGGCTGTCGGCTGCGCGTTCGCGCATCGCATCGCTTTGGATGAAGCTTGCCAAAGCTTGAAGCGGCGGTTCGAACCAGGCCCGGCGGTCGACGACCAAGTCGAACCGTTCTTCGATGATCGGAACGAAGTCCAGATGATACTGGCGGGCAAGAGCCTGAAGGCCAAAGCAGACATCGGCGCGACCTTCGGCGACGGCAAGCGCTGCGTCTGCTTCGGATCGCGCTATTACGGTCGTCGTCATATCCGAGAACGCGACGCGCCCATCCGTGCAAAGGCTTTCAAACAAAATCTGTGCGCCGGCCTCGGGTTGGCGCGCGGCGAAGCAGAGGCCATCCAATTCGCTGATTGATTGGGGCTTTGCTGAAAGACCGGGTGCAATCACAAGGCCACGCGCCCGGCGCGCCCACTCAATGGCGACCACCGGCATGTCGGCTGATGTGCCGATGAGTGCCGGTGTGTTCCAATCCCGTGTCTTGGCATCAAATAGGTGGATCCCGACCGCGATCCCGCCGCCGAGGGCAAAGCGCTCAAGCCCGTCGATGCTGCCATCAAAATACGTCGCAAGCCCGGACCGAGATTCGCGCAAGGCCCACTCAAGCAACGGATCGTGACTTCCGAGCACGATGTTCGGCCGCTCCAATGGCACGCCCGGCTGCGAGGCGGTGTCGCTTCGTTTGCTTGAAATCCACGCTTCGATTTCGGCACGCGGGAACAAAAGCCGGCCCGTCGCCTTCGAACACGGCACAGCGCCGGAAGCCGCCAGATCGTAGACTTTGCGCTCCTTTATGCGGAGCAACGCTGCCAACTCTTTCGTGGTGAGATAGGCGGTCATCGGCGGTTTCTTCTGGCAGATCTCAGAACGCGGCATGCGACGAGCCGCATCGCTCTCTGAGAAGCGTCGCCCCTGCGCCCGACATCATATGTGTAATCGCCCCTGAGCGCGCAACATGCCGATCCTCGCGCGGCATGAGATACCGAGTGATCCGAGGAAGTTGAAGCCGCTTCATAGCCGGGGAATCGAGCCGATTGGCTGGGGAACCTGGATTCGAACCAGGACTAACGGAGTCAGAGTCCGTGGGTCTACCGTTAACCTATTCCCCAAAGCGCTGGGCGCTGCGAGCATGTAGCGCCCGGGACGGTTGCAATCAAGTCCCAACGCCCTGTTGCGTTCTTCGCGCCATCTTTGACCCAGGTCGCTTTCGTGTTACATTTATGACAACGCAATCCAGCGTCTTACCTGAGGTGGCGCCGACGCGCTGATGTTTTTGCATCGGCCGTCAGGCGCGGACCAGGTCTGGAGTTGAGCCGTGACGCCTGATCATACCCTGCCTGATGACGCTGTTCCTGATGACACTCTGGCTGATGACACGTCGACCGGACCGCTAAATCCCCGGGCGCCCCGCCTCGCAGGGCAAATCTCCGCCGACGGCGGTGCGGCCCGCCGCGTAAAACCCACTTCGGGCTTTCCAAAGAGTGACCCAGCGGACGACGACATTGGCGCGCGGACACCGCTTTACGGTGCCCTTGATCTTGGTACGAACAACTGTCGTCTTCTCGTCGCGCGCCCTTCGCGCCGCGGTTTTGTCGTGGTTGATTCGTTTTCGCGCATCATCCGGTTGGGCGAGGGACTGACCACCAGTGGCCGGCTCTCGGACGCAGCGATGGCGCGGACGATCCAAGCGCTCCGGATCTGCGCCGGTAAGCTGCGCAAGCATAACGTTGCCCGGAAACGGCTTGTCGCGACGCAGGCCTGCCGCATGGCGGAGAACGGCGAGACGTTCATCAAGACCGTGAAACGCGAGACCGGCCTCGATCTGGAAGTCCTGAGCCAGGAAAGCGAA
>JBCBWG010000352.1:0-2252 GCA_039817205.1 Pseudomonadota bacterium | reverse complement strand
AAGCGCGCGCCCGTTGGGGTCGTGATAATGTCCGGCCAACTGCGTGGCGGGCACGCGGATCAGCACAGCCTCAAGCATCGCAGCAATGGTGTCCGGCGTGCCTTTGCCCACGGTGTCGCCGAGCGAAACTTCGTAACAGCCCGCATCAATGAGCCGTGCTGCAATATCGGCGACGGCCGCCGGTGCGATTGCGCCTTCGTAAGGGCAGACAACCACACAGGAGACGTAACCGCGGACGGCGATACCATCGCGGTCTGCGGCGGCCAGGATGGGCTCGAAACGCGTAAAGCTCTCAGCGATCGAGCAATTGGTGTTTTTCTGCGCGAAGGTTTCTGAGGCCGCGGCAAAGATCGCAACTTCGGAGACGTTCGACGCCCGGGCGGCCTCATAGCCGCGCATGTTCGGCGTCAACGCCGAGTACGTAACGCCGTCCGCTCTTGAGATGCCGGCCATGACGCCAGCCGCGTCCGCCATCTGCGGGACCCATTTTGGGCTGACGAAGCTGGTCGCTTCGACTTTGCGGAGGCCCGTCTCAGACAACCGATCTATGAGTGCGATTTTTTCGGTAGCCGGGATCAAACGCGCTTCATTTTGAAGACCGTCGCGCGGGCCGACTTCGAAAACCATGACGTGATTGTCTGATTGCGTTGTTGTCATCGGATCCGAAATGGAAAGGTGTGTGCGCATTGACCACGATCGGCACGCTTCGGCTACTCCGCTAGACTATCAAGGATCACGAGCGCTGCGCCAAGGCTCACCTGAGCGCCTTCACCAACCAGAACGCTTTGGACGGTGCCGTCCCTTGGCGCGCGGAGCGTGTGCTCCATTTTCATCGCTTCAAGAATAACAACTGGATCGTCTTTCGACACCGTATCGCCTGGGCTGCAAGACACGCTCCGAACGAGGCCGGGCATGGGCGCCGAAATTGCATCCGCGCTTGCGCCGTCTGCGTCCGATTGGTTTGCGGTCAATGGAATATGAAAGATGTGGTCATCGCCGTGTGCGCGCACGAGCAGCATATCGCCCGGAAGCGCGGTGACACGAAACCGTCCCGTGCGCCCGCCCGAATGCCAGAGCGCGTCGCCGTTCTCAGGGCAGGGCTCCAGACGATCGAACAGCACCGCATCGTCCTCAAACGCAATGGTCATCGCCCCATCGCTCGTCTCTGAGATCCGGGCCTCAATTGTGTGATCCCCAAACGCGATCTTCGTTGTGCGCTCAGTCGGACCCCACATGGCCCAACCTTGAAGACCGTCCCAGGGTTCGACCGACGCCGGTTGCTGTTCGAGCCGACGGGGCAGGATGCCGGACGCTTGGAGCGCCGCCAGAGCGATGGCTGTCCCGGTCATCGGTGGGACGGCTGTGAGCTTGGCGATGTCGCGACCGATCAAACCGGTGTCGACCTCGCCCTTTGCAAACCCGTCATGTCGCGCAAGCCGCCTGAGGAACTGAATGTTGGTCGTCGTGCCGGCAACCTCTGTGTCGCTCAGCGCGTCATGCAGGCGATTGAGGGCCGCACCCCGGGTCGGCCCATGCGTGATGATCTTTGCGATCATCGGATCGTAGAAGGGTGTGATGTCGTCCCCTTGGCGGACGCCTGTGTCGATGCGGATGCCAGCACCCGAGGCAAACTTCAGGCGCTGAAGCGGACCGGTGACTGGCAGAAAATCGTTGGCCGGGTCTTCGGCGTAGAGCCGCGCCTCGAACGCCCAGCCAGTGATCGCCAAATCAGACTGCGTCGCGGGCAGCGGTTCCCCCGACGCGATTCGTAGCTGCCACTCAACAAGATCAACGCCGGTGATCAGTTCGGTCACCGGGTGTTCGACTTGCAGCCGCGTGTTCATTTCCATGAAGTAGAAGCGGTCGGCGCGAAGGCCATCGGAGCCATCGACGATAAACTCGACGGTTCCAGCGCCCGAATATCCAATCGCTTTCGCCGCATCGACCGCGGCTTTCCCCATTGCGGTCCGCATCTCCTCAGTCATCCCGGGGGCAGGCGCTTCTTCGATCACTTTCTGATGCCGCCGCTGCAACGAGCAGTCGCGTTCGAACAGGTGCACCGCGTCGCCGTGGTCGTCGGCAAACACTTGCACTTCGATATGGCGTGGCGCCGAGACAAACTTTTCAACGAGCACGGCATTGTCGCCGAAACTGGCAGCGGCCTCACGCTTTGCGCTTTCGAGCGCGCCTGTAAAATCATCGCCGCGTTCGACGAGCCGCATGCCTTTGCCGCCGCCGCCAGCGCGCGCTTT
>JBCBWG010000351.1:0-2256 GCA_039817205.1 Pseudomonadota bacterium | reverse complement strand
CACCAGACGGCGCTGCGCGCGCGCGGCACGGTCCTTGCCCGCTTTCTTGATGAGATGTTCGCCGATGCCGACGTTCTCGCCCTGCCCGTCTACCCCGATGAACTGCCGACGAAATAAAATGTCCGAATTCGATGCGCGATCGGACCTGTGGGCCATAGTCGCCCGGCCGGTTGCGCAGGAATGCACCGTGCGCCGAAGCAACCTCTGGAAACTGGATCAGCATCATCAGGGCGTTGATCTCGCCCCAGTCCGCCCAAGCGGCAGGTTTGGTCGTGCAGCCGGCCGTCTCGAGCAACTGGACGGCGCCCGAGAAGCGGGTTTGAATTTCAGGCGATGCCGTCCCAATGAACGCATCGTCAATCGCGATCCGCGTGCCGGTGACGGGGGCATCAAGTGCTGCAAGACAATCCGGAACAGCGCGACGCGATGAGAGCCCATCGCGCGGATCGTGTCCGGCGATGAGACCGGTGATGAGCGCCAGATCTTCAACGTGGCGCGCGATGGGCCCAACGCAATCGAGCGCGCCGGAGAGCGGCATGCAACCAGCCCGCGATACGCGGGTCCAGGTTGGTTTTAAAGATTTGATCCCGCAGGCCGCGGCGGGCAGGCGCAAGGACCCTGCGGTGTCGGAGCCGAGCGCTGCGGCGATGGCGCCGCCTGCCACGGAGCACGCCGAACCCGACGACGAGCCGCCGGTAATCCGAGTGGGATCGTAAGGGTTGCGCGCGTGCCCGTGGATATAGTTGTGGCCGGTCGGGCCGAACGCGAATTCGGTCAAGTGAAGCGCTGCAAGCTGGTGTGCGCCCGCGTCGGTCAAACGTTGCAAGACCGTTGCATACGCCTCAGCGGGCCGGTTGGCCTGGATGCGCGCGCCCCAGCTGGCGATTTTACCGGGCCGGTCAAACATATCCTTGTGTGCGAGTGGAACCCCGTGAAGTGGCCCCGTCGGCGCACCGGATGCGATGTCTGCATCTGCCGCATCGGCTGCGGCGCGCGCGTCGTCGTCCTCAAATGAAAAAACAGCGTTGCAGGCCTCGTGGATGGGCCTCAGCCGCTCAAGCGACCAATCCGTTATCTCGCGGCTCGAAATCTCTTTGACCGCGATCGCTTTTGCGATGGAACGTGCGGACGGTCCGGTCGCTGGGTCGATGCTCATTTGGTCCGCTCCGCGTCTGCGCCGCTTTCGAGGACTGCGAAGATGTCGCCGTAGTCGGCTTGCAGCGGAAGGCGGTCCGACACGTCCAGTGCCGTTTTCGACAGCGCCTCAACGGCACCGGCGATCGTTTCAATTTGGATATCTGACACTGTGTGCCCCGTCAGGCTGACGGGGTTCAATGCGCTCGCCGTCAATTTTTCTACAGGGGTATCAGACATGGGTCATACGCCTTTCCGATGCGGCTTGATATTTGGCGTCTCTGATGCGTCGCGTTTGTACGACGGGCATTCGTGAACCTAAGATTTGAGCAAGCGCGCCGTTGCTGTCACGGGATCAATCTCACCATCAAGCAGTTGGCCTGCGAGTGCATCAATGTCATTCACGCGATCAGCGTCATTTAAAGCGCGATCGATGACCCGGTTGGCAGATTGAGCCAACAAATAGCGCGCGCGGCGACGGCGACGATCGGCGAGCGGCTCGGCCAGTTTGGCCGCCATCGCCGACCGGATGAGCGTGCAAAGATCATTAAGTCCCGAACCGGTTTGGGCAGAGACCGCAAGCACCGGTGGCGGCGTCCCGCGCGCCTTCAGCGACATTGAGCCTGCCAGTTGCTGGCGCGTTTGTTCGGCCCCTGGGCGATCGGATTTGTTGACGGCGACAATGTCTGCGATTTCTAAGAGCCCAGACTTCATCGCCTGGATGTCATCGCCAAGGCCCGGTGCCGCGATCACAAGGCGCAAGTCGGCCACCGCTGCGATATCGACTTCGCTCTGTCCGGTACCCACCGTCTCGATAATCACATGATGGAACCCGGCAACATCCATGACGTCGATCATGCGCGCGGCGGCAGGCGACAGACCGCCAAGATGTCCGCCGGCCGAAAGGGATCTCACGAAAATCGCGCGGTTCTGGTTGGCTGCGGTCATGCGCAGGCGATCGCCGAGAATGGCGCCGCCGGAGACCGGGCTCGATGGGTCAACGGCGAGGATACCGACCGCGAGGCCGTGTGCTTGGTCGTCCGTCGCGAGAGCCTCGGCGAGTGCATTGACGAGCGTTGACTTCCCAGCACCCGGCGTCCTCGGGGTGACCGGGCCGCCGGG
>JBCBWG010000350.1:0-2262 GCA_039817205.1 Pseudomonadota bacterium | reverse complement strand
CGATGCGGCGCACGCGCAGGTTTCCACGGAAAGCACGGATTGCCATGGCCTCGTGACGATCGCGACCACGGAGATCGACTTGGTAAAGGCGGGCCCGTTGACGCGTCGTCTCGAACATCACGCGCCGGTAGGGCGAAACCAGTCCATCACCCGAGACCCGCGGTGCTGGCCGCAGTCGCGCTTGCGGAAACTGAGGGCGGCGTGGACGCGCAATGCGCTCAAGTGCGATGAGTTCTGCGAGGACTGTTCCGCGGCGACGGGACGGCTCAACGACCAGCGTGACGGTGTCGAGGCGACCACGCCCTTCCGGCACCTCAATGGCGTCCGTGCGGTCCCCTGCGTCGATGCGCTGACGCAGGCGCACTGTCACCGGGCGGCCTCGGACACGCTCGAAGATGATACGCCGGATCGCGAGTGGATTTCGCTGCGCCCGAATTCGAATGGCGCCGACATCGCCTGCGCGCGTCCCGACCGGGATCACGATCCGGTCATCGCGACGGTCCGCAAGGCGATCGCCAATGACCCGCGACGTGTCGCGCTGCGGGCGACGCCGGTTCGACTGTTCGCGACCCAGAACCGCGATGCGGGCAACGGCGCGCCGCGATCCAGCGAGGTTCAATTGAACTGTCTCAACGTTCCTCGGATTTCGACCGCGCAGATCGAGGACCGGTCCATCCCGGCCCGGGCGAAGCCGTTGGCCGATGTCGAACCGCTCACGACGTCCGTTTCCGTAAGTCACCACAGCGTTGCGAATGCGGATCTGGCTGCCGAAACCAGCCAAACGCAGTTGGGAGAAACGGCCCTCCCCGCTTCCAATTGAAAGCGTAATACGATCCTGGGCTCGGCCCAGCTCGGTGATCTGGAGCGGCTCGAAGTCCCGCGGACCAATGCGACGGTTCTCGGGCTGAACCTGAACAATGAACACGCCGCGACCGCGATTTCCGCGACCGGCCCGAGCATCGATTTCAAGCTCACGAAGTAAGCGCGGGCGGCGGAACCGGACGGTCACAGCTTCGCCTTGGTCCAGGCGACGCCGGCGACGTTCAAACACATCGCGCGATCGGCCGTTTCCGAACTTCGCGATAATGTCACGCACAACCACGCGTCCTTCGAGTGCGAGCACACGCACCTGCGTCACGCGGCCGAAGAAATCGCCAACTTGAACGGTGGATGATTGAAGCTCGCGATCGAGGCTTCGCGTGGCAATTCGTTCAAGGTTGTCCATCCGAGCTGACGCCGGTAGCGCCATCACGGCACTCGCAATCAGCGCGCCTGTTAGGGCCAAGGTACGCATTGGCTCCCTCCCATTCCTTTTTCGGTTCGATCGGAAAAGCTTAGCCCCTCAGCGCGTCCAAATGAAGACACTCCGTGCAACCGCATATGAACGGCAGGTTGAGCGTGCGTTCAGAGAGCTTGCCCCCAAATCACAAACGCTTACAACGCGCTAAGGGCTCGATTGATGTCGGCGAGCAGATCCGGCGCAGCCTCCAACCCGACCGAAAGTCGGACAAGGCCATCGGTGATGCCGAGGACGCGCCGCTCATCAGCCGATAATCGCTGGTGGGTTGTCGTTGCCGGATGCGTAATCAGGCTCTTTGCGTCACCCAAATTGTTGGAAATGCGGATAAGACTCAGCGCGTTCAAAAACCGGAATGCGGCCGCTTTGCCGTCGGCAAACTCAAAGGCGACGACTTGGCCACCGCCGGACATCTGTCGCGCAGCGATCTCCGATTGCGGATGATCGTCCCGGGCGCAGGCAATAACGCGCCCGAGCCTCGTCCCGTTCTCTTTGCGATCCGCCAAGTGGTTCGCGATCAGGAGTGCGGTTTCACATTGGGCACGGACGCGCACGGGAAGCGTCTCGAGCCCCTTGAGGAGCACCCATGCATTGAAGGGGCTGAGCGACGGACCGGTATGTTTCAGATACGGATGGAGCGCTTTCTCGATATAGGTCTCGGAGCCCAGAATAATTCCGCCGAGACACCGACCCTGCCCGTCAATGTGCTTGGTCGCGGAATACACGACGACATCGGCCCCATGTTCGAGCGGGCGCTGCATCATCGGTGTCGCGAAAACATTATCGATGATGACCATCGCGCCAACCGCGTGGGCAATCTCTGACACCGATGCGATATCGATGAGTTCAAGCGTCGGGTTGGAGGGCGTTTCGAAAAAGACCGCCTTCGTGTTCGGCCGGATCGCAGATTTCCAGGCGTCGAGATCCGTGCCGTCAACAAACGTCGCCTCGATTCCGAAGCGCGG
>JBCBWG010000034.1:0-19248 GCA_039817205.1 Pseudomonadota bacterium | reverse complement strand
GTCAGCCTTGGCGACCGATTTTCAATGCAACCAGCGTCTGGACGAACGCGCCGTTAACCGTCGTCGCGACGTTAGCTGCGGTCGCCTGTCCGCAAGCGCGTTCGGTCAGTCCGTGGCAAGCTCCCTGGCAACGGATCACATTGTGACTTAACGCAGCGATGACGCCAGTGGTTCGCTTGAGTGCGGTGTGTCCGTCGACCAATTGGGCTGGACCTCGCGCTGGCGGTTGCACTGGGATGAATGCTTGGGCTGGGAGCAAGACGGATGAAATCACGGGCACGGGCGGTGGTCATTGGCGGCGGCGTGGTTGGCGTTTCAACGCTGTACCATCTGGCGAAGAAGGGTTGGTCGGACATTTGCTTGATCGAGCGAAAAGAGCTGACGTCGGGCTCAACCTGGCACGCAGCCGGGCTGCTCCCGCTGTTCAATCTCTCATACTCCGTCGGGCAAATTCATAAGTACTCGGTCAAACTTTACGGCGAACTTGAGGAAGAGACAGGCCAGAGGGTCGGCTTCTCGCGGGTGTCGAACATTCGCCTCGCAATGACGAACGACCGCTGGGACGAATACCTTTACTACAAGGGGATCGCCGACACGCTCGGCATCCATGTGCGGTTGCTCTCCCCCGGTCAGCTGAAGGAGATTTGGCCACTGGCTGAGACGAAGGGGCTGCTCGGCGCAATCCAGCACCCGGACGATGGGTATATCCAGCCAGCCGATCTGACGCAGGCGCTGGCCAAAGGGGCTCGGAGCCGCGGCGCTGAGATCTATCGCTACACGAGCGTGCTCGGCATCAGACGGTCGGGCGATGAGTGGGTTGTCGAGACCGACAAGGGCGAAATCGCCTGTGAGCACGTTATTTCGGCCTCTGGCAACTTCGCGCGAAAAACGGGTGCGATGGTCGGGCTCGATGTGCCGGTCATCCCCGTCGAGCACCAATACATCGTGACCGAGCCGCACCCGGCGATCGTCGAGCGCCAGAAGGCTGGCCTGCCTGAGATGGGTGTCCTGCGCGAAAGCGACAGCGCCTGGTATCTGCGCGAAGAGGCCGGTGGTTTGATCCTCGGGCCCTATGAGAAAGGCGCGCCGTGCTGTTATGTCGATGGGCCATCGGACCAGTCTGAATACGAACTGTTCCAGGAAGACCTCGATCGTCTGGCACCGCATATCGAGGCAGCCATCGAACGCGTCCCAGCCTTTGGCGAAGTCGGCATCAAAAAGGTCTACAACGGCGCGATTGCCTACACGCCTGACGGCTCACCGATCATAGGCCCGGCTTGGGACTTGCCAAACTTCTGGTTGAACGAAGGCCACTCGTTTGGCGTCACGGCGGCGGGTGGTGCTGGCTGGCAGCTCGCGGAGTGGATCGTCGATGGCGAGCCGACCATTGACATGATGGGCGTTGATCCGCGGCGGTTCGGGCCCTACGCCACCGAAGGCTATTTGCGGAAGAAGAACGAAGAGGCGTACGCGAACGTCTTCACGACGCACTACCCGGACGAAGAGCGCCAAGCCGCCCGTCCGCTGAAGACGACGCCCGCTTACGAACGGTTGAAGGCGTACGGCGCCGTTTTCGGCTCAGTCTACGGTTGGGAGCGCGCAAACTTTTTCGCGCCCACCGATTACGCATTGCCAGACGAGCAGCGCGGCGCAGGCGACGTGCTCATGAACGAGAACCATCCCGCGCCGGACTACACCGGACATGTCCGCGAAAAATGGTCGTTCCGCCGCTCGAACTATTTCCCGTTCGTCGGCGATGAGGTCAAAAACGTCCACGAAAACGTCGGCCTGCTCGATGCCTCGGCCTTTGCAAAGTGCGAGGTCTCAGGTCCCGGAGCGCGGGCGTGGCTTGAAAGCCTGTTTGCAAACACGTTGCCGAAGACGCGTGGCCGGATTGGCCTCGTCCATCTGCTTTCAGCGCGTGGCGGTGTACGAGCAGAATTCACTGTCTACGAAGCACGACCCAATCACTTCTATATGGTCTCCGGCGGCGGATATGAGCGCCATGACCACGACACGCTCCGCAAGCTTTTGCCAGCCGACGGCTCAGTCACGTTTCGAACGACGACAGCTGAGCGCGGCGTGCTCGTCCTCGCCGGTCCAAAAAGCCGGGGGGTGTTGCAAGGTTTGACCCGGACCGATCTATCCAACGCGGCGTTTCCCTGGCTGACCGGACAAGAGATAAACGTGGGTGCGGCCAGCACCTACGCGCTCCGGGTCAATTTTGTCGGCGAGCTTGGCTGGGAATTGCACCACCCGATCGAGATGCAAGGCCAGCTCTTCGACGACCTGATGGCGGCTGGTGCAGCGTTTGGCATCAAGCCGTTTGGCATTCGGGCGATGGAGACGATGCGTCTCGAAAAATCGTACCGCGTCCTGCCGCGCGAACTGTCGATTGAGTACTCGGCCTTCGAAAGCGGCCTCGATCGCTTCGTGAAAATGGGTAAGGGCGATTTCCTGGGCCGGGACGCGCTTGCGGCGTGGGAGGCTTCTGGGCGCAATTGGCGGTTCGCAACGCTTCGCGTTGACGGGATTAAAGACGCGGACGCGCGCGGCAACGAGCCGATTTCGTTGAACGGCGAGCTTGTCGGTCGAGCGACGTCCGGCGGCTATGGTTGGCGCACTGGGCAGTCGATTGCGCTTGCGATGGTCAGGCCACCGCTCGCTGAAGTGGGCACCGAACTGACCATCCGCATCTTAGGCGATGACTACAAGGCAACCGTGATCCCCGAGAGCCCATTCGACGCGGAGAACCAACGCCTCCGCGCTTGAGGCTGCTGCGCTCTCGGGTTCTTCAATCGGAGCTTCTGGGGCTCGCGATCCTAAAGACCGATCGCGGACCGGATATCGGGATCGCGCAGGCGTACATCATCGCCGTCGTGGGGGCGCGCGGCATCTGAGGCGCACCAGACGATCGCTTTTGCGACCCACTCCGGTGGGATATGTGCGCTCGGGTCGAGTTGGCTCACCGGATTGATCCCCGAGGCTTTGATCGCAACCTGCATGTCGGTCGCAACGGTCCCGGGGCTCAAGCCGATGCAGCGAATGCCGCGATCCGCGTATTCCTTGTGAACGCACTTGGTGAGCATGAGAGCTGCCGCCTTTGACGAGCAGTAATGGCTCCAGCCTTCGAGTGCGCTTGTGGCGGCACCCGACGAGATGTTGACGATCGTCCCGGAACCAGCCGCCAGCATATGCGGAAGTGTTTGCCGGAGCGCGTAGTAGACGCCGGCATAATTCGCGTTCGCAGCCGTCACCCAAGCGTCCGGGTCGCTCTCGGCCAAGTGCACGATCGGTCGGATCAACCCCGCATTGTTGACCAACACATCGATCCCGCCGAACTCTGTGACGGTCTGGTCCATCAACGCTGTCACGCTTGCGTAATCGGCAACGTCCGTTGCGACCGCAATCGCTTTACCGCCCCGTTCGCGGATCGCTGCGGCATGAACTGCGATGTCGTGAGCCGATCTTGCGGCAAGGACCACGCGCGCGCCCTGGTCGGCAAACGCGGTGGCGGTCGCAGCGCCAATGCCGCGGCTGGCGCCCGTTACGATGACAACGGCGTCTTGGAAGTCGGTCATGGTGCTCAATCCTTTCGGCAGGTCCCTTTTGGCATGGCCCTTTTGGCAGGGCAGGAGCTAACGGTCGTCGCTGTAGCACATGGCAGGCGTTGTCCGCCGCCATGCTGACCGACCGGTCCGCCGCAGGGTGAGCCAAAGTTCGACCTGAGACGACGAGGGGAGTTCACGAGAGAATTGAAAGCCAACGCCGTCGCAGCCGGCGGTGCGTCACGACATGGCGCTACCGGCCAAACCAGCTCGGCAAGTGAAATCGGCTGAGATCCACTTTCAAGTCTTTGGCGCATGCGGTGCGATGCTGGATGTAGGCTTTGGAAAAATAGAACCAGTCGCTCGAAATTTCAGCCTTTCGCAGGCTCTCGTAATAGCCGGTGACCATAAACCCGAGCGTTCGGGCCGCGGCACTGCAGGCTTGGCTTTCACGACGGAACGAATGGCTCGCTGCGAGCTGAAACAGACGTTGGCCCCGCTGTTGGACATCGCGGGTCCCGCGGTGAAACTCGTAATCTCTGAGCGCGCTGCGCTCAAACTGGTGCAGCACAGACCAAACGGACGGGACCGAACTTTGCGGGGCGGGGGCAGAGGCCGAGGCGGTCATGGCCGTGCTCGTGTAGAGAACGAGTGCGATGAGCATGGCAAGCTGTAGCCGGCGTTCCGGGTTCGTCGATCTCGTGATGCCCATTCAATCCCTCTCGGTTTGAACGCCCTCAACCTAATACGACAGTTTTGTGACACATCAAGTCAACCCTTTTTCTGCGTTAACTGCATTTTCTAGTGCGGACGTCTGGATGTTGGGTCAGGGCGTGCGGTCAGCGAAGACGGGGCACAGACGGCGATCTTCGGTCCTAAGCGTTCGAGGTCGCCTTCGTGTTCAAACGCGTCGCATGGCCACCTGACAGGGGCGCCCGGCGCAGCTAGTTTTCGCTCAGACACACACGCCAAAGCCGACGTCGTACGCGCTGATCTGCCAGCGCTCGCTCGACACCCAGGAGACCACAATGCGCTTTTCCGCTTGGAACGTCGCCCGCAACGCGCTGACCGCCAACACGCGCTGGCCGAAGCAATGGCGCAAGGTGACCCCGCGCAATTCCTATGACGCGGTGATTGTCGGTGGTGGCGGGCACGGCCTTGGCACAGCGTATTATCTGGCCAAAGAACACGGGCTCACAAACATTGCCGTTCTTGAAAAGGGCTGGATCGGCGGCGGAAATACTGGCCGAAACACGACGATTATCCGCTCGAACTATCTCTATGACGAAAGCGCTGGAATTTATAACCACGCGCTGAAAATGTGGGAAGGCTTGAGCCAGGACCTCAATTACAATGTCATGTTTTCTCAGCGCGGGGTGATGATGCTCGCGCACAATCACCATGATGTTCAGACTTCAAAACGCCATGTCTATGCAAATCGTTTGAACGGCGTTGATAATGAATGGCTCAGTCCCAAGCAGGCGAAAGCCTTTTGTCCGCCGCTCAATATTTCGAGCGACCTCCGATATCCTGTGCTCGGTGCAGCGCTTCAGCGCCAGGGTGGAGTTGCTCGTCACGACGCCGTTGCCTGGGGCTATGCCCGGGGCGCGGATCGGATGGGTGTCGACATCATCGAAAATTGCGAAGTGCTCGCTGTCCGACGCGGTCCCGATGGCAGTATTACCGGTGTCGAGACGACCCGTGGGGATATTGCGACCCGCAAGGTGGGCGTCGTGGCGGCCGGCCATACAAGTGTGGTCATGGAACGCGCTGGCGTTCGGATGCCGCTTGAGAGTTATCCCCTGCAAGCGCTCGTCTCTGAACCTGTGAAGCCGATCTTTCCCTGTGTCGTCATGAGCAACTCGGTCCACGCTTACATTTCCCAGTCGGACAAAGGCGAACTCGTCATCGGCGCTGGCACTGATCAGTATGTGTCGTATGCCCAGCAAGGCGGACTGCATATCTCGCAGGAAACGCTCGATGCCATTTGTGAATTGTTCCCGCAGTTCCGTCGCATGCGCATGCTTCGGAACTGGGGCGGCATTGTCGACTGCACGCATGACCGCTCGCCGATCATTGGCCTGACGCCCGTCAAAGGGCTTTATGTCAATTGCGGCTGGGGCACTGGCGGCTTTAAGGCCACGCCCGGCTCGGCTCACGTCTTCGCCCACACGATGGCGCGCGATGAGCCGCATCCGATCGCCGCACCATTCGCGCTCTCTCGCTTTGAAACCGGCCGCCTCATCGATGAGGCAGCGGCCGCCGCCGTTGCGCACTAGCAGTATGGCCGTCTCGATGAGAAAGCCAGTTGGGTGGCAAACAAAAAGGGCCCGCCGGACAAAGCCAGCGGGCCCAGATCTTCGGCGCGCACGAATTCACTCGCGCGCCTTTTCAGGTTCAGCTGGCGCGACGTCGCAATTGATCCGACCGAACGAGGGGCTCCAATGCTGCTGATTAGATGTCCGTACTGCGGGGAGCGCCCCGAGCTTGAGTTTCGTGGCGGCGGCGAAGCGCATATCGCGCGACCGACCAATCCGATGGCGCTCGACGACCGCGCCTGGGGTGAGTTTTTATTTTACCGCGAGAACACAAAGGGCGTGATCGCCGAGCGGTGGAACCACGCGCATGGCTGTCAGCGGTGGTTCAACGCGTTGCGCGATACCGTGAGTGACGAGATCGTGGTGACGTATCCTGCGGGTGAGCCGCGGCCTGAGCTACCAGAAACCGCGACATCGGAGGCCACCCGATGAGTCAATCCTATCGCGTCGCGGACCGCGGCTCAGTCATTGATCGCACGCGACCGGTGACCTTCACCTTCAACGGCAAGTCGGTTCAGGGGTATCACGGGGATACGGCGGCCTCGGCTTTGCTTGCCAACGGGCAGCATCTCATGGGCCGCTCGTTTAAGTATCACCGGCCGCGCGGTGTTGTGGCAGCGGGCAGCGAAGAGCCAAACGCGCTTCTTGATGTGGATCGCGGTCAGGGACGACGCGACCCGAACAACCGCGCGACGATGGTCGAGATCTTCGATGGTCTGGAGCTGAAAAGTCAGAACCATTTTCCGTCGCTTGAGCGCGACGTTGGTATCGTCAACGACAAACTCGCGCCGATGTTCGCGGCCGGTTTTTACTACAAGACGTTCATGTGGCCGCAGGCGGCTTGGAAGCGTCTTTATGAGCCGGTGATCCGCCAGGCTGCAGGTCTTGGTGATGCGCCAAAGGTGCCCGACCCGGATCGCTATGTGGAACGCCACGCGCACTGTGATGTGCTCGTTGTCGGGCTTGGGCCCGCGGGTTTGTCGGCGGCGCTGGCTGCTGCGAAAACCGGCAAGCGCGTGATGGTATGCGACGAGCATCCGACGCCCGGCGGCTCATTGCTTCACGACGCGACCTCAACGATCGGTGGTCAGACGGCGGACGCGTGGCTGTCTGCAACGCTCGATGATCTGGACAGCCGCGAGAACGTCATTTTGCTAACCCGCACGACGGCGTTTGGCTATTACAACCACAACCATGTGGTGCTCGCCGAGCGGATTACGGACCATCTGGCGACGCCACTCGAAAATACACCGCGCGAACGTTTGTGGCAGGTGCGGGCAGGCCAAGTGGTCATTGCAGCTGGTGCCCACGAACGACCACTCGTCTTTTCCAACAACGATCGCCCCGGCATTCTGTTGGCCGATGCGATGCGGGTTTATCTCAACCGCTACGGCGTTTTGCCAGGACGGAAAGCGATCATCGCAACAGCCGGAGCCTCGGCCTATCAAACGGCGCTCGACCTCAAGAGTGTTGGCGTCGATGTGCTAATCGCAGATCTGCGGCTCGCCGAAGATTGCGGGCCTGAATTGGCCGCAGCGAAGACCGCTGACATCGAGGTCTTGAGTGCACACACGGTCGTGAGTGCATCAGGGTCGAAACGTGTCACAGCGCTTGAACTTGCGCCGCTCGATGAAACCGGCGTCGTTGGCCAGCCATTTTCCATCGCCTGTGACTGTGTCGGCATGTCGGGCGGCTGGACACCTGCCGTCCATCTTTTCTCACAGTCACGCGGCAAACTCCGCTTCGATCCCGAGTTGGACGCGTTTGTGCCGGGCAAGTCTGCACAGGCCGAAATGAGTGCTGGGTCCTGCAATGGTGCGTACGATCTTGCCGGTTGCCTGGCTGAGGGTTCTGCTGCCGGTCGGCGTGCAGCTGGCGTGTTAGAGGCGGCTGCCGAGGATGTGTCGGCCACGCCATCTTTTGTTGGGACGCTTGCCGTCCGCGTGCTCCCGACGAGCGGCGACCCGAACCGTGCCCGCGCCTTCATCGACTTTCAGAACGATGTGACGGCCAAAGACATCAAGCTGGCGGTGCGCGAAGGCTTTGAGAGCATCGAGCACGTGAAGCGGTACACGACGACTGGAATGGCGACGGACCAGGGCAAGACGTCGAACATGAACGCGCTTGGTCTCGTGGCCGGGACGCTCAATACCGAGATCCCGTCGGTCGGGACGACGACGTTTCGCCTGCCGTTTACGCCGACGAGCTTCGGCGCCTTTGCGGGGCAAAACCGGGGCGACCTTTTTGATCCGATCCGGACAACGCCGATCCATGAGTGGGCCGTTGCCAACGGTGCGAAGTTCGAAGACGTGGCCCAGTGGAAGCGGGCTTGGTACTTCCCCTCAGGCAGCGAGACCATGCGTGCCGCCGTCGACCGCGAGTGTCTTGCAGTGCGCGATCGCGTTGGCATTTTCGATGCGTCGACGCTTGGCAAAATCGAAGTCGTCGGCCGTGATGCCGCTGAGTTCTTGAACCGGATTTATACAAACGGATTTTTGAAGCTTAGCGTTGGGCGTTGCCGCTATGGATTGATGCTCAAGGAAGACGGCTACCTGATGGACGATGGCGTCGTCGGGCGCCTTGCCGAGGACCGGTTTCACGTGACGACGACGACGGGCGGTGCGCCGCGTGTGCTCGCGCACATGGAAGACTATTTGCAAACCGAGTGGACCGATCTGGATGTTTATCTCACATCCACAACGGAGCAGTGGGCGACGATTGCCGTTCAGGGGCCAAAAGCGCGCGAGGTGATTTCCGGACTGGTTGAAGACATGGACCTCAGCCCGACCGCGTTTCCACATATGTCGCTGCGCGAAGGGCGCATTGCCGGTGCACCGTGTCGATTGTTCCGGATGTCGTTCACCGGGGAGCTTGGTTTTGAGATCAATGTTCCATCGAGTTTTGGGCGCACCGTTTGGGAGGCCATTTGGCAGGCCGGCCAGCCGTTTGGCATGACGCCTTACGGAACCGAGGCAATGCACGTCCTTCGCGCCGAGCGCGGCTTCATTATCGTCGGCCAAGAGACCGATGGCACGATGACGCCATCGGACGTCGGTCTCGACGGGCTCGTATCAAAGGCGAAATCCGACTTTGTCGGTAAGCGCTCGCTCATGCGCCCCGATGTCGTCGCCGAGGGCCGCAAACAGCTCGTCGGCCTCGTCACCGAAAACGCCGATTTTGTGCTTGATGAAGGCGCCCAAATTGTCGCCGAACCAAGCACGGCGATCCCAACGCCAATGTTGGGTCATGTCACATCAAGCTACTTCAGTGCCAATCGCGACACATCAATCGCGCTCGCTGTTATCCAGGATGGCCGAAGCCGCGTGGGTGACCGGCTCTATGCAACGACGCTGAAAGGGTTTGAGCCCGTGACCGTCACAGCTCCGCAATTCATCGACCCGGAAGGACGCCGCGTTCATGCTTGATGTCAGCCAGGATCCATCGACGTCGACACCCACGCCGTCCGATACGGCAACGGTGTTTGCGTTTGACGAGACGGCCGAACTTTCGCGTCTGCAACCGGAGGCGCGCTGGAGCTTACGGCTGCAAGAGAGCGATGCAACGGCGATCGGTGAGATCGCGGGGTTTGATCTGACGGGGCCAATCAACAGTTGTCGGGCCGGGACAGACGACGGCGACACCGCGAGGCGCCCGTCATGGTCCGTACGCCTCGGTCCCAACGAGTGGCTCCTCGCAGCGTCCAGAGACGAACTCGCAGCCCGGCAAACCGCACTTGCGCGCGGGCTCGCAAACAGACCCCACGGACTGGTTGAAATTTCGGATCGTCAGGTGGCGTTTCGTCTTTCTGGCCCATCAGCGACGAGCGTGTTGTCCAGTGGATGCCCGCTCGATTTGCACGCACAGAGTTTCCCCGTCGGCATGGCCACGCGGACGGTGTTTGCGAAATGCGAGATCGTTCTGCACCGCGCAGGCGAGAGTGAGTTCCGCATCCAGGTTTGGCGGTCCTTTTCGAATTATTTCACGTCCTTTATCGCTGAGACGGCGGCCATGTATTCAGCGCTCAATCGGCAGAAAGGTGTGTAGAGTTTTGGCTCCGCTTGATGGATACCTCGGCCACAACCTTTTGCGTAGATAAGACTTTCGGTTAAATATATTTTTGTTTACCAATTATACGATCGTGCATGAGACGGTCGACACGGCGCGAGGAACGCGTTTGTACGAAAAGTACATTTTTTACAAGTGGTTGATCTGTGTTAACGGGGCCAAACAATTATAGCGCGCTTAATCCCGAACGGTGGCGTATTCAACCGGTTCAAGCGTTTTCCGAAAAGTGGTTGTCCAAGCTCGTTGGACCCCTTGCGCCGATTTCCACAAGCCTGCTCACAGTTCACGCCGATGCCCGTGACAGCGCTCTCGATGGCGTAGCGCTGGCCGTTGAGTTTCGGCGCATGCGTCAGGAGGTCATGGCGATTTGCGAAGCGTTTGGCGCATGCGCTTATGCGCACGCAGATGATACGGTCGCGGCCTGGTGGCCACCGTCCATCCCTGCCGATCATCGGCAGGCGTCGGTCACGAAAGCGCAGGCGGCCGTCAACGCGCTGTTCCAATCATCGTTCGAGCTCCGGTTTGTCTACCGTGATGTGGACTTGAACCTTTCATCCGGCACGAACCGCTGGCGGCGCGAGATCGAAGGACGCCGACGCTCTGTGAGCGCGAACGGCACGCGACCGAATTGCGGTCTGACGCCGCGATCCTTAGCTGATGCGGTCACGTTCGATGCGGTGGCTGATGCGGATGGCACCCGCGTTTCCCCGACGGCCTCGGTCGACTTGCTCAGAGATTTGAAATGGGCAGCCGATGCCGGTGAACGTTTTCGTGTCTTACAAATCCCACCGCGGGTCATCGACCAATTGCTGGCAGCGGCGGCTCTGCCCGTGTCCGGTGATTGCGACTGGTGCTCAATTATTGTCCCGGTGCTGTCACCATCAGATCCTCTGGCGAAAGTCGATGATGGCTTTGAGCGACACCTGGCATTCGCGCTGGCCGAGACGATCTCACGAGAGTGCAACGGACCAACAACCGACGCCCGAAATCGTATTTCCGAGTTGCTGGGCGCTGAGGACGAATTGGCGCTGTTCGAGGTGCTGACTGATACGTCTTTGGGCGGGTTTGAACGAACGCCACTCAGCGATGTGACGGCAAAGCATAACACCCAAACGCTTCTGAGCCGCTTTATCGGTGCGATTTGTAAGGATCGGAAATTGCTTCTGACCCTTTGTCCGAATGAAAATGCAATGCGCGCGCTACGCGCTCGTTTCGACTGGCTTCAGACGGTGTCGAAATCCTCGCCGCGCTTCGCCGTCGCAGTCCTTCAGGCCGATGTATCAAAAGCAATGCCCGAGATCGGGACAGGCTTGCATCAAGTGACAGGCGACAGGACCCATCCCGGTCACGTCGTTCGCAGCCAACTCGCAGCCCTTGGTCCAAATGAGATCTTGGCCTCTGCTTTGGCGGTTTTCACAGGGCCGTTCCACGCGTTGGATGCCGCGCAGATGCTCGATATGACCCCACAACAGCTGCAACCAAGTCTGTCGGAACTGGTCGCAGCTGGCGTGCTGACAGTATCTGCCTCTCGGCAGGGGCCGCTTTATGGGTTCGCGGCAGAGCTTCTGCGGGCCCAGGCCGTTGCCCGGTTGAGCCCGAAGGCACGGGTGGACCTGAACGCGCGGGCCGCCGCCGCTCTTGCATCATGCGTCGATCAGATGGGCGATACGTCGATCGATACGTGCGAGCGGGCTGCGACCATCGCGGCGCACTTTGAAGTGGCCAACGAGCGTGGGTTGGCCTGCGACTGGTGGTATGCGGCGGGGCAACGCGCCCTTCGGCTTGGACGCGAACAGCTGGCCCTCGATGCGCTCGCGCGCGCGCTCTCGCTCCGATCCGATGCGGCAACCGTGCCACGTGACGTGCAGCCGAACGGGACGCCCAGCGTCCATGATTTGCGGCATTCAGCGGCCGTTTCATCGATGCCGGCCGACGAAACGGACATACGGCTTGACATCGTGCGGGCACTGCACAG
Source organism: Pseudomonadota bacterium (assembly GCA_039817205.1). Classification (GTDB taxonomy): domain Bacteria; phylum Pseudomonadota; class Alphaproteobacteria; order Rhizobiales; family Hyphomicrobiaceae; genus JBCBWG01. Next base: position 7,342 of record JBCBWG010000034.1, on the reverse strand, counting down.
GACGGACCAACGTCTGTCGAAGTCCTGTCATGATCATATCCAGCGCATTATCGCGTTGAGCCGCAAACAAGGTTCCGAGGGATCTGCGCGGGAATTTGAAGCGCAGAGTTTGCTCGGAGAAATCATGCGAGAGCGCGGCAACGTCCAAGCCGCGGATCAAGCGCTTGCGCGGATGATCGACCTTGTCGCAGATCCCGCAGTCGCTTGTATCTCTTCACAGCTTATCGAGACCAATCGCGTCCTGCTCGCCTGGCACAAGGGCCAGTTTCCGGACGCTATTGATGCGTTCGAGCGGTTACAGCCACTCAATGCAGGCGAAATCGACGACAATGAAAGTTTGGTTCCGATCGCTCGGAGACGCCATCTTCTGACAACGGCTCATATGGCAATCATTCAGACGCTGAGGTTTCAGGCTGAATGCGCGCGCGTCATGGCCGACGACGCGATTTCGCAGGCTGAACACGTGTCTGAGGCGACGGTCCAGGCGCGCGTCCTGTTGCTCGCGTCCCATGCCGCGTTATGGCAGGGCAACGTGTCGGCGCTTTCGGCGCTTGGCATGGCGCTCAAAGCGATTTCGCGACAACACAAGATGCCTGTTCGTGAGGCTGTGGCGGGAACGTTTCTCGCCGCGTGTCGTCGGCATGCGGACCCTGACCGGGCGCTGCGTGATATCGACGGGATTATTCGCGTTCTGAGCGAGCATCGATCGCACGTAAACCTCATATTGGTTCGATACCTGAAAGCCCGCGTCTTGACCGATGTTGGCCGCTACCAGCTCGCCGACGCGGCGATCCGAGATGCGGTGAAAGCCATGCGCCAAACGGGGTTCTTCGCATACCGTGCAGAGATTGAGCGATTGGAGGCCGTGGTCGGTCACGAAGCCGGTCGATTGTCCCGGTCCCAAACGCAGAGACGGCTGAAGCAGGCACTGGCACTTGCCAAAAGACAGGAGGCCTTCCTGTTCGTCAGTGAAATCGCCATCTCTGCAACATCGCTTGACTTTGACCTCGGTGACACTGGGACCTAGGTGACACTGGGACCTAGGTGGCACGGGCAGCCCCGTTCCGCGATCGACGCAAAAGTTTGCGTGATTAAACCTCCGGCGCGATTGCTGGTATACGGCACGTGATCGCCGCGCTGTGGCCGTTATCTCACTATAGGTCACAAGAGTCCGCGATGTCGTGGACGACTTATCGTGCAAGGCTTTGCTTTCAAACGCGTTTTGCGGGCTGGGTTGACGCGCGGTTTTGCTGGGACAAGTCCTGGTCAGCTTGGGATTTCTCGATCGTGACGCATTGACGTGTGGTAGGCTGATAGATGGAATTGTACCCCCGGCAGGCCGTGTTTCCATGGTCATCGAACTTGCTGAAGCGGATGATTGCAGCAAGCCTCTCGCGAAGGTGGTGGCAGTGCGAATTTTCCCGTTTGCGTTCGCGAAGAGCGGGTTAGAATGCCGGGTGGGAAGCAGGGGCAGCGAACAAGAAGGGCCGAAGTTTGGATCTGATTTGCGGAGACCTTGAGGTCTCAGTCATTGGGTGAAGAACACCCGAGTTTCTGAACCTCCGGGCCACGCAACAGCTTGAAATTGAGGTGCTGCGTCCGGCGACGAAGATCCGGACCTCCGGCATACTGAGATACCCAGATCCCGGAGACCGTGTCTCGATCTGGCGTGCCGCGATTGAGCGCGCCGAGACCTCGGAGCCGCGATCGGCCAACAACACGGCCTCGGACATGATCGCATGAAGACAAAGGCGATTGGCCGAGGGAAGCACAAAACCGGCTGTCGGACTTATCGCGCGCAGTCCGACGTTGGGAAGACCGGGCTCTGAAACACGCGCAATGCGAGCGAGAGCACAATGACGACCCAGGATGAAATCTTCGACGTCTTCAGCAAGAGCTATGAGCGACAGAAGTATTCCGAGATGTCGCTCAAGGACTACCTCGAGGCCTGCAAGTCTGACCCGATGATGTATGCGGGCGCAGCGGAACGGATGATCGCGGCGATCGGCGAGCCCGAAGTGGTTGACACCGCGCGCGACACCCGGTTGGGCCGCGTGTTTCTCAACCGAACCATCAAGGTTTATCCGGCCTTTAAGGATTTCTACGGGCTCGAAGAGACAATTGAGCGGATCGTCGGCTTCTTCCGCCATGCCGCTCAAGGCCTCGAAGAACGCAAGCAGGTGCTCTATCTGCTCGGCCCCGTCGGCGGCGGCAAGTCATCATTGGCTGAGCGTTTGAAAGAGCTGATGGAAACCTGCCCCGTCTATGTGCTCAAGGCGGGCGATGAGATCTCGCCGATCTTCGAAAGCCCGCTTGGTCTGTTCGACCCGAACACAATGGGCAGCCAGATCGAAGAGCGCTACGGCGTCCCAAAGCGCCGGCTCAATGGCACGATGAGCCCATGGGCGATTAAGCGCCTTGATGAGTTTGGCGGTGACATCTCGAAGTTCACGGTCGTCAAGATCTATCCTTCCCGCCTGCGCCAGATCTGCGTCACCAAGACGGAGCCGGGCGACGAGAACAATCAGGATATCTCAGCACTCGTCGGCAAGGTCGATATCAGGAAACTGGAGTTCTTTGGCCAGAACGATGCGGATGCTTACTCCTACTCGGGCGGTCTGAACCGGACGACGCAGGGGCTTCTCGAATTCGTCGAGATGTTCAAAGCCCCGATCAAGATGTTGCACCCACTGCTGACCGCGACGCAGGATGCAACGTATGTCGGCACAGAGAACGTCGGCGCACTTCCCTACCAGGGCGTGATCCTCGCGCACTCAAACGAAAGCGAGTGGCAGTCCTTCCGTTCCAACAAGAACAACGAAGCGTTCCTCGACCGCGTCTGCGTGATCCAGGTGCCTTACTGTCTGCGCGTGTCGGAAGAGGTGCGGATCTACGACAAGCTGATCGGTTCGAGCGAGTTGTCGGAAGCGCCCTGTGCACCGGGCACACTTGAAATGCTTTCGCGCTTCTCCGTGCTGACGCGGCTCAAAGAGCACGAAAACTCATCGCTCTTCTCGAAGATGCGCGTCTACGACGGCGAGAGCCTCAAAGACACTGACCCGCACGCCAAGACCATCCAGGAGTACCGCGACGAGGCTGGCATCAACGAGGGCATGGACGGAACATCGACCCGTTTCGCCTACAAGGTCCTTTCGGAGACGTATAACTACGACAACAATGAAGTGGCCGCTGACCCGGTTCACCTCATGTACGTCCTTGAGCAAGCGCTCCGCCGTGAGCAACTGCCGGAAGAGACCGAGGATCGGTATATCGAGTTCATCAAAGAAGAACTCGCGCCGCGCTACGCAGAGTTCATCGGCAACGAGGTCCAGAAGGCCTATCTTGAGAGTTACCACGACTTCGGTCAGAACTTGTTTGACCGTTATGTCGCTTATGCGGATGCCTGGATCGAGGATCAGGACTTCAAAGATCCGGACACAGGTCAGCTCATGAACCGGCAGCTTCTGGACCAGGAGTTGTCGAAAATTGAGAAGCCCGCTGGCATCGCGAACCCGAAGGACTTCCGCTACGAAGTGGTGAAGTTCTCACTTCGTGCGCGCGCCAAGAACGCGGGCAAAAACCCGAGCTGGACGTCCTACGAGAAGATCCGTGACGTCATTGAACGCCGGATGTTCAGCCAGGTCGAAGATTTGCTGCCCGTGATTTCGTTCGGTGCCAAGCAAGACGGCGAGACAGCGAAAAAGCACGAAGAGTTCGTCGATCGCATGGTCGCGCGCGGCTACACGCCGATGCAGGTCCGACGGCTCGTTGAATGGTACATGCGGGTGAAAAAAGCTGGGTGATCGGCTGCTGCCGACCACCGCGAGTAGGCGCGTCATCAGTGCAGGACGACATGTCCGAATGCAGTGATGCGCGGTCTCCTCCCCATTCCCTTATGCCGCGCCCGGGAGCAGAGCGACCGAATGCATATCGTCGATCGACGCAAAAACCCGAAAGCGAAATCGCTCGGCAATCGCCAGCGGTTCATCCGCCGTGCCAAGGCGGAGATCCGCGAGGCGGTTCGCGACTCGATCAAGAAACGGAAAATTTCTGAGGTCGAGGGCGGCGAGAACGTCAAGATCCGGACAAAGAGTTTGCGTGAGCCGAATTTCCACCTCGGCCAGGGCACGGGCGAGCGGGATTTCGTTCTGCCTGGCAACAAGGAGTTCACGACCGGCGATGTGATCCGCAAGCCCGAAAGCGGTCGTGGCGGCCGAGGGCAGAGAGGGTCTGACAGCGGCGAAGGCGAAGACGAGTTCACGTTCGCGCTTTCGCGTGACGAGTTTCTCGATCTGTTTTTCGAGGACCTCGAACTGCCGAACTTGGTCAAGGCCAAGCTGAAATCCATCAAGTCGCCGGAGCCTGTACGCGCTGGCCTGACGACGGACGGTCCGCCAGCGAAACTCAACCGCATTCGCACGCTTCGAAACTCTCTGGCGCGCCGTATTGCGCTTCGCCGTCCAACGCAGCGTGAATTGGAGGAGCTTCGCGAAGAACTTGCAAAGCTCGAAGCCAAGACACCGCGTGACGAAGCAGCAATAGAAGCGTTGCGGGCGCGTATTTCAAAGCTCGATTTTCAGCGTAAGGTCGTTGCCTACATCGACCCCATTGATCTGCAATACAATCGAACGGAGCGGCGGCCGAAGCCAAAGACCCAGGCGGTCATGTTCTGCCTGATGGATGTCTCAGCCTCGATGACGGAGGATCTCAAGGAGCTGGCTAAGCGCTTTTATATGCTGCTGCACCTGTTCCTGAGCCGGCACTACAACGAAGTCGACATCGTTTTCATTCGCCACACGACGGAAGCGCAGGTCGTTGATGAAGACACGTTCTTCCGGGCGACCGAGACGGGCGGCACGGTGATCTCATCGGCGCTGGACGAGATGCTCAAGGTTGTCCGCGATGAATATCCGCCGGACGATTGGAACATCTATGCGGCGCAGGCATCTGACGGTCATAACTTCGATGACGACATGGACCGGTGCATGGGCATGCTCGCCAACGAGATCCTTCCGCTCTGCCAGTACTACGCATACATCGAGACCTACTCGGAGAACTCGATCGCACCGTTCCTGTCGGTGGTTTGGTCAGGCTACGAGGAACTCACCGACGACAACCCACACTTCGCCATGCGTCGCGTCTCAGGCGCCGGTGAGATCTATCCCGTCTTCCGCGAACTCTTCGCTGTTGGCGAATGAGCGTTCATAATTCTGGGCTGGTGGTTCGCGGCCCTCGGGACCACAGAACGACCGATCTCCAATTCAAAAACATCCTAAGGGATGCCGATGACCGATACGATTGCCGATGCCCCCCGCGCCGACGCGCCACTTCCAAAACCGGCTGTTGTCCCGTCGTCTGCGACCTTGGTTTACGATGGGCCTGAGTGGGATTTCGCGCTCATTCAGAAAGTTTATGGCGCGATCGAAGAGATCGGTGTCGGCGAGATGGGTCTGGATATTTATCCAAACCAAATCGAAGTCATTTCGTCGGAGCAGATGCTCGATGCCTATGCCTCAATCGGCATGCCTTCGATGTACCGGCACTGGTCGTTCGGCAAGCATTTTGCCCGCGAAGAATCGGCCTACCGCAAAGGCGCGCGCGCACTCGCGTATGAACTGGTGATCAACTCAGATCCCTGCATCAATTACGTCATGGAAGAAAACACCATGACGATGCAGGCGCTGGTGATCGCGCACGCAGCCATGGGGCACAACCACTTCTTCAAAAACAACTACCTCTTCAAGCAGTGGACCGATGCCACGTCGATCCTCGATTATCTCACATTTGCCAAAGAGTACGTTGCCGAGTGCGAGGATAAGTACGGCGTTGAGGCCGTGGAAGCCGTGCTCGATTCTGCCCATGCGCTCATGAACCAGGGCGTGTCCCGCCATCCACAAATCCGCCGGTCGGCCGGGAGTGATCGCGAAAAGGCGCGTCGTCGCCGGGCGCACGAAGAGGCGACCTACAACGAAATCTGGCGCACCATCCCGCGCTCGCAATTGCCGCCGATTGAAGGCGAGGGCGGTGCACTCGACCGAAAAGAGCGCCTCGATCTTGGCCTTCCTCAGGAAAACGTTCTCTACTTCCTCGAGAAGCACGCACCGAAACTGGAGGACTGGAAGCGGGAACTCCTGCGCATTGTTCGCATGCTTGCACAGTACTTCTACCCGCAGCGTCAGACAAAGGTGATGAACGAGGGGTGCGCCACATTCGTGCACTACGAGATCCTCAACCGGATGTACGATCGCGGGCAGATTTCCGAAGGTGCGATGCTCGAGTTTATGCATTCGCACTCATCGGTTGTGTTCCAACCACCATTCGACGCGCCCTACTATTCGGGCTTGAACCCCTACGCGCTTGGGTTTGCGATGATGCGTGACATCAAGCGCATTTGCGAAGACCCGACCGAAGAAGACCGGGATTGGTTCCCTGAGTTTGCCGGCAACGGCGATCCGCTCGAGACGCTCAAGGATGCCTGGGCCAACTTCCGCGACGACAGTTTTATTCTGCAATATCTCTCGCCACGCCTAATCCGCGAGTTTCGCCTGTTCCAGCTTCACGAGCGCGCCGACAGCCCGTTCCTGCAAGTCGATGCCATTCACGATGAGGCAGGCTTCCGTGCCGTCCGGCAAAAGCTCGCGTCGCAATACGATGCATCGGCCCGCGATCCCGCCATCGAGGTCGTTTCAGCGGATCTCTCAGGCACGCGGCGCCTCAACCTGTTCCACCGCGTCCGTGACGGCGTTCTGCTCGACAAAAGCGAATGCGACCGCACGCTGCTCCACGTCGCCCACCTCTGGGGCTACCGCGTAAAAATGTTCGAAGTCGACGCCAACACCAATGAAACCCTCCGAGAACACGAGGCCCTACCCATGCCGTGATGGGCTTGGAGAGGCGCTTGGCCGAAATTGGCGCCGCGTATTTGCAGGTTCCCAAGTTTGGGAAGGCTAACAAATCGCGGAAGCAGACGTTGGCTGAGATTAAGCGGGCTTCAGACATCGTTGTGACTTTGCGAATAAAGCTGCCGTGAGCGATCGCGTCGGGTCCTGGCAATAGCCAAAGCTGGTAACAGGCTTAGCAAGCAGCTCGCGCATTGATCGGTTGTCATGACTTGCTTGGGTGTCATGACTTGGGTGTCAGCGCGATAACGTTTGCCGAGGTTGCGGTTGCTGTGGGGCGTCATACGGAACGGGTTGTTGGCCGTCGTCGTCGGATGCGGTCTTGCAGTTACGTTTGGTGTGGATCGGTTTATTGTCGAAGCCGCCCTTGATCGATTTAGACCCGCTGATCCCAATGCCGGACCGCTCAAGGCTTGGGTCGAACTACGAGATCTCAATAACAG
>JBCBWG010000349.1:0-2268 GCA_039817205.1 Pseudomonadota bacterium | reverse complement strand
GCCCCGGACAACGCGCCCAGGGTGAGTGAGAGTATCGGGATAATTGGCAAAGAACGCGTGAACGCCGCGATCGGGAGGTTTGAGACGCCGCATCAAACGTCCAAACCGGCGTCGACAGACTGACCTTGACGGACGGGTCAAGGTCCTCGTTAACTACGCAGGCTGACAGGTTTATTTTAAACCGATTTCATTCGCGTTCAGGAGCAGTTTCAAATGTCGAACCGGCCGCAAATCTTCGAGCAACTCACCTTGCGCCACATCTGCGGCAAGCCCGTGCAGCCCAGGCGGGCAACCGGGCCGCGCTTATTGAGAGCGGCAATCGTCGCGATAATCTCCGTAAGCGCGAGCTTCATCCTGTCGGCCAACACAAACTCCGCTGCCGCCCAAGCCTACCCGAACATGAGCTGCTCCCAGCTCTGGTTCGCGCGCAACCAAATCTTCGCAAACCGCGGCTTCTGCTTCAAAACACAGCGGGCCCGCTCTGTTTTCGGACGCGGTTGCTTTGCACCATTCGGACGCTTGCGCGGCTTCGAGCGCCGTGAGGTGAGCCGCATCCGACGTTGGGAGCGACGTCGCGGATGCTGACCCTTCGGCTTTCGGTTTCAGCGTTTGCAACAGCGATCTCGGCGATCTATCTCGCGAGCGTCCCGGCCCACTCGGCAGACATCTCGCTGGACGAGCGCCTTGATGCGCTCGTTCGCGCCTTCCCGAGCGCCAACATCACCCGGTCGGGCAATACACTGCAAGTTGCAGGGCGTACGATCACGATCGACGATGCCGGTCAGAAATCCCATCAGGCCAAGCTGAAGTCCGCCGACATTGAAGATATGTTGAGCCAGATCTACCCGTTGGGCGCGTGCGCCGTTGGCAAGCCGACCCGCAACGAAGATCCGGGCCGAATTCGAAACGAAATCCTCCTGCGGGCGATTTTCGGGAACAGTCGCGCGGAGGTCCGTAAGTCCCTGGTCGAGATCTCGTGGTTTGGCGGGCGCATTCCGGTGACGGGAAAAGCCGGTGTCGACAAAGCGTTGATACGCGTCCGAGACGATCTTGCGAAACTACCTCGGCGCTTCCGGAAGTACTTTGTGAAAACGGGTGGCGTTTTCAATTGGCGCCCGATCGCTGGCACAAAGCGTTTGAGCGTGCACAGTTTCGGCGCCGCAATCGATATCAATACAAAATACACAGACTACTGGCGATGGGCCGGTGGCAAGCCCGGCAACGTGCCGCGCTATAGGAATAAGGTGCCGCTTGAGATCGTGCGCATCTTTGAGCGCCATGGGTTTATCTGGGGCGGCAAGTGGTACCACTTCGACACCATGCACTTTGAGTACCGGCCGGACCTCATCGCGATCGGCCGTCTTGCGGAACGCCGTGGATGCCCTAAAACGTGATCGCCCAGGCGGCCTAACGGTCTGAATCATCGGCGTGCGATGTCCGAACACGGGCGCACTTGTTTTATGAGCCGTCGACGCAAACGCGCATGCGCGCTAAGCTCCGGCTCCTGCCGAGTTGCCTTTAGATGGGATCGAGCAAGCCCCCATGAGCACCAACACAAAGCGCCTTTTGTTGTCTGACTCGCTCGCGCCGCAAGCGCGGCAGCTGCTCGAGGCGCGCGACGATATCGAGACTATTTACTTTCCGCATCTTCTGCCAAACCCCGACTTTCTCCAACTCATCAAGAACCATGCGCCCGTGACGAGCTGGACGCTCGGTGCAACGCGGATCGGAGTGCCGGAAATCGAGGCCGCTCAAGCCCTCGCCGTGACGGCCCGGATTGGCGTGGGCTTTGACGCGATCGACATCCCAGCCCACACCGCGCGCGGCATCCCGGTTATGACAGCTGGCACGGGGAATTCGCCGTCGGTTGCGGAACACGCCCTCTACATGATGCTGTGGCTCGCGCGACGGTCGCAGGAACTCGACGCGACCGTCCGGACCGGCAACTGGCTCAATCGTATGCAGGTCGCCCCGTTCGATCTCTTCGAAAAGTCCGTCTTGATCATCGGCTTCGGTCGCATCGGCACACGGACGGCGAAGCGTTGCAAAGCCATGGACATGCGGGTGCTGATCTACGACCCCTACGTCGACGCCAACGCGATCGCAGCAGCCGACTGCGAGGTGGCAGCTGATCTCGATACAGCCGTTGCTGAGGTAGACTTCGTCTCAATCCACTGCCCCAAAACCCCGGACACCGTGAACATGTTCGATGCCGACCGCATCGCTCGCATGCGCCCGACGAGCTATCTCATCAACACAGCGCGCGGT
>JBCBWG010000348.1:0-2283 GCA_039817205.1 Pseudomonadota bacterium | reverse complement strand
ACTGCGCGCGGGCGCAAGCAGCCAAGCTCAAACGGGAAATCATTGGGGCGAGAATCAACACGCAGAGTGGCAATTCCAGTTTGCGGCGATGACAGAGCAGCCGAGTAAATGACTATGACCACCGACAAGTTGCCGCTCCACGTCTATAACTTTTGGGGCAAGGCCCTCGGTTCACGCTTGGGCGAGCCGACATGGCATCCGCTGGCCTACCACAGTCTCGATGTCGCGGCTGTCGCTGATCAACTGCTGCAAAGGGACCGGAATCGCCTGGCGCGGATTGCAGAATGCCTCGGCACCGAACCGGACAACGCGCGACGCTTCCTCGTCGCGCTCATCGCGATGCACGATGTGGGCAAGTTCTCTCCATGGTTTCAGGCGAAGAGCGAAGAAGCTTGGGTCGAAACGCTGGGCCGCCTTGGCCTGTCGTACGCTTGCCCACCGGCCAGCCGCCATGACGCGGACGGGTTTGCACTTTGCGAAGAACTGGCGCTGAAGGATTTGACCGATCCGGCAACGACCGGGTGGAGCAATAACGATTTTAGCGCCGTCTGGGCCGCTATCGCAGGCCATCACGGCAAACCGGTTTCTGAGAACGATGCCCTCTTGGACGCCTTCGAAGATGAGCCGATTTGCCTGGATGCGGCGCGCGCGTTCTGGACTGATGTCCGCGCTCTTTTTGAGCCGCTTGCGCCGATTGCGAGGCCAAGCCTCGATGCACGGTCAGTGCTGAGTTGGCACGTCGCCAGTGTCACCGTCATTGCTGACTGGATCGGTTCGAACCGAGAGTGGTTTCCCTACTGCGAGCCGCGCTTGACGATCGCGGAATACTGGCAGGCGATCCAGCCGACGGCACATGAGGCCGTCGCCAAAGCCAACGTGCTCCTCGCAGCTCCCCATGCGGTTTCGACACCGGCGCGATTGCTACCTGAGATTGCCGATCGGCTTAGTCCGCTGCAACAGCACGTGGCGGAGATGGACCTGCCCGATGGTCGGTCACTGACGTTGATTGAGGACGTGACGGGCGCGGGCAAAACCGAGGCTGCGGTTCTGCTCGCCGCCCGATTGATGGCGCAAGGCCACGCCGACGGTCTTTATTTCGCTTTACCGACGATGGCGACGGCGAATGCAATGTACGATCGCCTGCACACGGTTTATCAGCGCCTGTTCGCTGATGGCGAACGGCCGTCGCTCGTCCTTGCCCACGGCAAGCGCACGCTCAACGACGCGTTCACCGACAGCATCCTCAACCAGGATGCCGCACCACCAGACGACCCAGACCAACACGACGACAGCGCCGCGACCTGCGCCGCGTGGATCGCCGACGATCGTCGGAAGTCACTCATTGCACAGGTCGGAGTCGGCACGATTGATCAGGCGTTGCTCGCCGTGCTTCCGGCCAAACATCAGTCCATGCGCCTTTGGGGTCTTGCAGGAAAGATCCTGATCCTAGACGAAATTCATAGTTTCGACGCCTACATGAGCCGCGAAATCGAGACGCTGCTCGAGTTCCACGCCGCTCTTGGTGGCTCGGCAATTCTCTTGTCTGCGACATTGCCTGAGGCGCAGCGCACGGCGTTGGCGGCCGCATTTCGGAGGGGGCTGTCGGCGGATGGGAAAGCTAAGGCGACCGAAGACTCCAGCGACGCTTATCCGCTGATGACGGTCGTGTCGGCGACCGGATCCGTGCCACACCCACTTCAAACCCGCAAAGACCGACACCGCAAATTGCCCGTGCGTCGCGTTCCCGACTTCGAGGCAGCCGTTGATGAAGTCGCCCGAAAGGCCGAGGCCGGTGCAGCGGTCGCCTGGATCAGAAATGCGGTCGATGACGCCTTCGATGCCGTCGAAGCGTTGCAAGCTCGGGGCCGCGAGCTGGTGTTGCTGCATGCGCGTTTCGCGATGGGCGACCGGCTCGACATCGAGGAATATGTCAAAAAGCAGCTTGGCCGGGACGGCAGCAGCGAGGATCGCGAAGGCTTTGTGGTCGTCGGTACGCAGATTCTTGAGCAGTCGCTCGATTATGATGTCGATGCGATGATCGTCGATCTTGCGCCGATCGATCTCGTGATTCAGCGGGCGGGTCGTCTGTGGCGCCACATGGATCGCAAAGTCAGGCCGGTGGCTGGGCCGGAACTGCTCGTCCTGTCGCCCGATCCCAAACACGTCGAAGACGCCAAGTGGTATCACCAGATTTCGGATCGCGCGCCCTACGTCTACGATCACCACGGGATCGTCTGGCGCAGCGGTGATGTCCTCTTCGACGTCGGCGAGATCGTCACGCCC
>JBCBWG010000347.1:0-2311 GCA_039817205.1 Pseudomonadota bacterium | reverse complement strand
CGCAAAGCCGCATAGCAGAGTGCCACTGCGCACTCGGGCCGCGTGCCGTCGGGGTGGCTGGTTTAGCGCCTGCGCCTACGCCTTACACGCTTAACGTGCTCTTCACGCCCCGATGCAATCAGCGCTTCTGAGCGACGCGGACCGGGGGGGAACGCAGGATGGTGAGGAGGCGGGCACGTTCGCGTTTGTAGTCGCGCAACTCGCGGCCTTTGAGCGTACGCTCTCTGAGCGTTGGGATCTTGAGCGGGTTCACCACGCGGTCGTTAACGTGGACCTCAAAGTGAAGGTGCGGGCCGGTTGAGAGGCCGGTCGATCCGACGTAGCCGATCACCTGGCCCTGCTTAACGCTCACGCCCGGTCGGACGCCTGGACCATATCGGTGCATGTGTGAGTACGTGGTCTCATAGCCGTTGGCATGCCGCAGGCGCACGTGGTTGCCGTAGGCGCGATAGCGTCGGGCTTCAGCGACAACGCCGTTGGCGGCTGCAATGATTGGCGTTCCAGTCGGTGCCGCCCAGTCGATGCCGGCATGCATGCGATAGCGCTTCAGGATCGGGTGGCGCCGCATGCCGTAACCGGATGTCAGTCGCACGTTCGAACCGCGGACAGGCTTCCTCAAAAGGAACTTGCGGTTGTTCTGGCCCTCTGAATTGAAATAGTCGACCGTGCCGTCCTGCGACCTAAACCGCCAAAACGACCGGGTCTTACCGCCAGTGGTCAGCGCGGTGTAGATGAGCGTACGGGCCTTCAGCTCGGTGTCGCTCTCGTTGTCCAACTCAAAAAACAACTCAAGTTGATCGCCAGCGCTGACCGGTCGGCGAAAATCGGTATCCGGCGCATGGATTTTGAGAATGCGCACAATCTGTGCCGGGGCAAGCTGTTGGCGGATGCCCATCGCATAGATCGCGGCGTACAGACTTGCGTTGCGACCAAGCCCGTCATCGCTGGTCATGGCACGGATAAGGGCATCTTGGTCAGGGTTCATTTGGGCGATGAACTCGCCTGTCGCCGTCCGTTTCACCGTCACGCGATGCGTGTGACCTTCATCGAAGATAATCAGCTTAATCGGTTCAACAGTCGCGGTGCCATCGAGTGACGGGGCGAGCACAACATGGACCTGTTGCGATGTGCGAAGCGCGGTCGATCCGATGGCCTCCTGGCTCGTGGCGGCCATTCCGTCAGCAACCCAGAGCGGGGCACCGATCCGTTTGAGAAGCTTGGCCACCGTGTCGCCGACGGCCGGCCGGATCAGGCGCACTTCCTGGCGCTCAAGGTTGAAGCCATCGCCGCTAGAGGCAACGGCGCGTCGCTCAATCGATGTCACGTTCAAGCGCACGGACGGAGCCGTCAGCCCATCAAGTGCTCCCGGATCGCTCAAGTAAGCCGGCGTCAAGCCATCGATGAGCTGCTGCTCAATACCAAAGCGAACGCTCGGCGCCGGGGGATCAGCTGCGATAGTCTCGGCGACGAGGCTTGCAACCTGAAAGGCTGCCAACGCTTGGCGATCGTTGACCGGAAGCTCGTCCTGTTCGGTCTGGGAGACCGTCGCAAGGACGCGCCCGGCACCGCTGTTATCGGTCTCGTCTTTGGTCCGCCCGCGCCCACGGACACTCGTGTAGAGCTTGAGGGGGTTAAAAGACGGGATGACATCACTGTACTCGCGCGGCGCAGGTGCGAGCCGAGCCACCACCCGAAGATAGGGCTTAATCTTCAGAAACGGGCGGCCGTTGCGAATGATTTGGACCTGCTCGTGCAGAACGTGTCGCGCGGTCATTGCACTTGTCGCGAGCTGCAGCCGGTCTTGCTTCGGTGCGATCCAGTTCAAACCGCTGTCGCTCCGCGCGCCAACGGTCATAACTTCAGCGGGTTGCTGAGCGCGTTCGATTTCCCTGAAGATGTCGAACGCGGCCTGCTCGCGTGTCTCCAGCGAGCCGTAAACCACGACCGCTGTGACAGCCAGAGTCACCGTTGCGGCGATGATTGTGCTCAAGAGGAGGCGGAATGTCTGAGCCGGCGCGGCACCATCGCGATCTCGGCCATAAACGTCATCGTTGAGATGGCGCCCGCGACCGGTCTTGATTTGGCTCAGTCCTGATGCGTTTCGCTGGCTCAAGCGCGGCGCGCGATAACGGCCAACGGGCGTATGACGCCGTGAATCCACTGTTGCCCCCTGCCAGATCCCCCGATCGACCTACTCTATATGCGTTCGCTTTGTGGCTCCAGAGTGGCTCGACTTTGACATGCGCGTTCGGAACAGGCGGGTTTGGGATCGGCGGGGTTGGCTGAGGGCGCAACCTGCGGCCCCGATAAG
>JBCBWG010000346.1:0-2328 GCA_039817205.1 Pseudomonadota bacterium | reverse complement strand
TATATTCATCACCGGTCGGGACGCGACCACGTGGTGATCCCTCATATGACACAGACTGACAGGCACGATTGAGAGCACAGATGACACCCGAACCGCAGGCGCAGCAACCGCTGAACACGTTCCGAGCCGGACCCGACGACCGGGGGCATTTCGGTCTTTACGGCGGCCGGTTCGTCGCGGAAACGCTTATGCCGCTCATCCTCGAACTTGAGGAGGCCTACAACGCAGCACAGGCCGACCCTGAGTTTCACGCGGAGTTGGCACATCTCAACGCGACCTATGCCGGTCGTCCTTCGCCGCTCTATTTCGCGGAGCGGCTGACCGAAGAACTCGGCGGAGCGAAGGTCTACTTCAAGCGCGATGAGCTGAACCACACGGGCTCTCACAAGATCAACAATTGCATCGGCCAGATCCTTCTGGCGCGCCGCATGGGCAAACCGCGGATCATTGCTGAGACCGGTGCGGGCCAGCATGGCGTCGCGGTCGCAACTGTCTGCGCGAAGTACGGCATGCCTTGTGAGATTTACATGGGCGCGACGGACGTGGAGCGGCAGTCACCGAATGTCGCCCGCATGCATCTGCTTGGCGCCAAGATCAATCCGGTCACGTCCGGCGCTGGCACGCTCAAAGACGCGATGAACGAGGCGCTGAGAGACTGGGTCACCAACGTTCGCGACACCTACTACATCATCGGCACGGCCGCCGGTCCGCACCCGTATCCGGCCATGGTCCGCGACTTCCAGTCGGTCATCGGCAAAGAAACGCGCGAGCAAATGCTTGAACTCGAGGGACGCCTGCCCGACGCGCTTGTTGCCTGCATCGGCGGCGGGTCCAATGCGATCGGGTTGTTCCATCCGTTCCTGGATGACAAAGACGTCGCGATTTACGGCGTTGAAGCTGGCGGTCACGGCATCGACGTTGAAAACGGTCACGCAGCGTCAATGGCCGGCGGCACGCCCGGTGTGCTTCATGGGAACCGAACTTACCTGTTGCAGGACAACGACGGCCAGATCCTCGAAGGCCATTCGATTTCCGCCGGTTTGGATTATCCAGGCGTTGGTCCTGAGCACGCTTGGCTGCGCGACACCGGACGCGTCAAGTACGTGCCAGCGACGGACCAGGAAGCGCTTGACGCTTTACAGCTGTGCACCCGGCTTGAGGGCATTATCCCAGCGCTCGAGCCGAGCCACGCATTGTCTTATGTTTCTAAGCTTGCGCCAACCATGAGCCGCGACAAGATCATCGTCATGAACCTCTGCGGTCGCGGCGACAAAGATCTGTTCACCGTCGCCAAAGCGCTCGGCATGGAATTGTAAACGCCTCGATTGAGCGGCGAAATTCTGAGCCTCGAAAGATCCAGATTTGCGCCGCTGATCGCTTTCATTCGCCGAAGTTTTGTTCGAGCAATTCTGATGGAACTGGCTATCGGCTCGCGATCGCCAAGTTGCCGTTTGAGCCAAGGCGTCGGGTGGCACTGGCGAACTGGCTGTCCGGTTTCGGTGTTGCGGCGGCCAATTGCTTTGCAGCGGCCACATGGCTGTCGCGCTCCCGGGTGAGCCGTTCAACTTCGCCCTTCCAACGCATGGCTTCCTGAGTGCGTTGGCGCGCTGTCTTACGCCATTTGCCCTGGCTGAACCACGTCGACATTCCGCCGACGATCACGCCGAGGATGAGCGCGCCGAAGAGGAATGCGTAAAACGGCAGACCCACTTCAAGCGCCGGCGCTTCTCGATTGAACGGGTCGAGCACAAGGCGCGCATCATGCCGGTTGGCGATCGCCACTACGACCAGCACAATGCCAACGGCCACCGCGAAGATCGTTGTAAAAATGCGCGCCACCATGTCTGTCCACTCCTGACTGCTAGCTGTCAGCGGCTCCGTTTGCGCCGTGACTTCGCAATTTGAACTTGAGGCAACTTCGCGTGGGGCCGGATCAAAGTCTCGGCCCGCTCACTCACTGCGCCCGCTTTTCGTCAGTCACCCATATTCCACGTCGGTCCAAAGCCGCGATTGCCCGCAGCATCAGTTCTACCAAATCAACGTCTCCGCCGGGGAGCACCCTGTCTCGCAACGAACTTGGCAACGACCCCGGCAACAAACTTGGCAACAACCGCCCTGACGACCTGCTTGCCGACCTGGGGGCCGCATCATGTTCCGCACGTCCTAAGCCAGTCTCACGTTGATATGACCCTTTTCTTAAGCCGCTTTCTCAACTTACGCCGTCGGGAGTCCTTGCCGTTCTGGCTCGCCCGACTCTTCTCCGTCCTCAGCACCGCCGCGACCCGCATTCAGCCGCTCACGCAGCTCTTTGCCCGTCTTGAAGAACGG
>JBCBWG010000345.1:0-2330 GCA_039817205.1 Pseudomonadota bacterium | reverse complement strand
TTATCCCTCGTGTGCGAGGGCACCTGCTGGGCAACAGGACCGGATACCGATGCGATATTTACGTTCCTTGGCGCATTTCTCGGAAAGCTTCTTAAAAAGCTACTGGGCACGACCGCTCGTGGCCGCTGTGGCTGTGATCGTCATGCTGATACCGATTGAGGTCGCGGCCGCTGCGCCGCCTCTTCCCGAAGCAAAGCCATCGGGCTTTAAGCGGATTGATCGCGCGCTCAAGCAGGAGGCAACGCCAGCCCGACGACTTTTTAAGCGCGCCCGAACGGCCGCCCCTGTTCGTGCCGAGGTGTTTGGCCGTTACGCCCGGGGGTGCCTCGCCGGAGCGGAACAGCTGGCGATGAACGGGCCCGGTTGGCAGGCGATGCGCCTGTCCCGCAACCGGCGCTGGGGACATCCCAATATGATCCGGCTGATCCAGAGATTGGCCAGAGACGTGACAACAAAAGATGGTTGGCCGGGGTTGCTCGTTGGCGATATCGCTATGCCGCGCGGCGGGCCGATGTGGCCAAGTCATGCGAGCCACCAGCATGGCCTCGATGCAGATATCTGGCTCACGCCTATGCCTGACCGGGTCTTCACGCGCCGCGAACGTGAGACGACGTCGGCGACCTGTATGCTCAAAAGCTGTGGGGCGAGCATCAAGCAGCTTGAAGTGAACGAGAACAATTTTGGCGACGGCCAGATCCGCGTCCTGAAACGCGTTGCCTCTTACCCCCAGGTGGAGCGCATTCTACTGCACCCAACTCTCAAACGCTTTATCTGCACGCGCGAGAAGGCGGCGGGCCGTGACACCAGCTGGCTCAGCAAGGTGCGTCCGGTCTGGGGACACAATTACCACTTTCACATCCGTATGAAATGTCCGCCCGGCAGCCCGTCCTGCACACCACAAAGACCGCCACCGACTGTTGATGGCTGCGGCAAGGAAGCGGAATATTGGCGCAAGCGCGTGACTGCGCGCTACACGCCGCTCAACTGTCGTGCGCCAGAGAATGCCAATTCGCGCGCTTGTTTCTGCCGGATCAGGGCAAACAGAGGCGATCCTCGCTGCAAGCGGCGGAAGCGGCAATTGCTTACGATGAAGGATCTGCCACAGGCGTGCCGCCGTGTTCTGGCGTTCCGGTAATGGCTGCGTGCAGCTGTTGCCTTATATCTCGTTTGGATCGAGGCGCGTGGCCGAGACGATTTCAGCCCGCAGCAGATCAATGCCGATACCTTTCTCGGATGATGTTGCGATCGCCATCGGGAACGCTGCCGGATGCGCGCGGATGAGCGTCTCGGTGGCGTCGATCAGTTTGCCGAGGGCTGGCGATTTGATCTTATCAGCTTTGGTCAAAACGACCTGATACGTCACGGCCGACTCGTCCAACAGCGTCATGATTTGAATGTCGTTGGCCTTAATGCCGTGGCGGCTGTCGATCAGCAGGAAGACACGAGCGAGGTTCTGGCGCCCGCGCAGATAGTCTTTGATGAGTGCCGTCCAGGTATCGACTTTTGCCTTCGGCGCGCGAGCGAACCCGTAGCCGGGCATGTCGACGATTGCGATCGGCACGTCGTCGAGGCCGAAGATGTTCAATTCCTGCGTGCGGCCCGGCGTATTCGATGTCCGAGCGAGGCCGTTCTGGCGAACCAGTGTGTTGATCAGAGACGACTTTCCGACGTTTGATCGGCCGGCAAATGCGACCTCGGAACGGCGCGGATCGGGGAGGCCATCGATCGCAACGACCCCTTTCTCAAACTTCCACTGGCGTTCAAACAGGCGGTGACCGGCCGCGAGGAGTTCCGCCTGCCGCGCTCGGTCGCTGTCAGTCAGCGCCGCCTCGCCAGGGATCGTTTCAGGACTGTCGTCGGCAGCGGTCACGACTTGGTGTCGTCGGACTTGCTATCGCGCTTCAGCCCACCGGCCACCGATCGCGCCGACCCCGCAATCCCTTTCGCCGCAGCGCCAGTTCGCTTGATGTTGTCCAACAAGTGCACCTCGACGCCTTGGCGCTTCATGATGAAGTACTGCTGCGCGAGCGACAGGATGTTGTTCCAGGCCCAGTAAATCACGAGACCCGACGCGAAACCCGCGAGAAGGAACGTGAACATCAGCGGCATCCAGTTGAAGATCGCCTGCTGCATCGGATCGGGCTGTTGCGGGTTTAGCTGCATTTGCAGCCACATGGTAATGCCCATGACGATCGGCCAAATCCCGACCGAATAGCCGAGCAGGTAACTCTCAACCGGCTCCCACGGCATCAGACCGAACAGGTTTGTCAAAGATGTCGGGTCGGGTGCGGAGAGGTCTTGGATCCAGCCGAAAAACGGCGCGTGACGCA
>JBCBWG010000344.1:0-2333 GCA_039817205.1 Pseudomonadota bacterium | reverse complement strand
CTGTCCCACAAAATAACGGGTTTGGCGCATCAACGGACCGCAACGGACCGGGATAATCGCGTCTCATCATCTGGATTTCTGGCAAAGGACGACGCCGACAACATCAACACCGCCGCAAACGTCAGCGCATTGCTCCGGAAGCACGATCTAGCCCGCCGCTTGCAGTGCGTGGGCGAGGACTATCGAAAGTCCTCATTTGTGTACCAAACCGGGACAAAGCCGCACACATGTTTGAGCGCAATACGATCGACAATGGCAATGATCTGACCGCGATCGCTGCCGAACTGACAACGGACACCGAAGAGGTTTGGGCCGGTCGCTTCATTCTTTCACGAGGCCGCGATCTGCACGCGACGCTGAACGGGCCCGACCTGTTCATCTTATTCGAGCGGTACGGCGGGAAACGCGAATATCTCGCAAAATCAAGCATCAAGGCGATCCGTGCGCTTGAGACCGGGGCCATTCCTCGCCTGCATACGGCCGTCCGTGATGATGATAACTTCGACCCGCATCAGATTCTCGGTCTGCGCGCGTCGGCAACATTGTCGGACGTTCGAAGCGCCTGGCACAGCCTTTCGATGGCCTACCACCCGGATCGGTACGCGAATGCGGAATTACCAACGGAAGTGACCCGGTACCTGGAGGCGATGGCGCGTCGCATCAATGCCGCCTACGAGGCACTCGAAGCGACGGCCGACAAACGCCGACGCGAAAAGCTCCGCGCGCAGCATGCAGCTCCCATCTATGAAAGCCGTCCGCGTTCCTAAACGGGCCAATCGCCCATGAAACCTCTGACGCACCCACCAGCTTTGTGCTGCATTTGATGCGTTGCATCGTTGCAGGCTGCATTGTAGTTTCTGGGAAAAGTGTCGGAGTTTGTGATGTTTGCCGCGTTATTTCGGCTGTTGTTCGGGCTGATCGTCGCCTGCCTCGTGAGTGGCGCGGTCCAGGTTTTGTTTGCGTTCACGCCAGCTGAGTTGGCGGTCGCGGGCCAGGAACGCTGGGAAATTGCGGCAAACCTAACGCTCTTCACAGCAATCACCTCATTTATGATCGCCGCGCCCATTGTGCTCCTGCTCGGCCTTTTCGCCGAATTCGTCGGCGTTCGAAGCTTTGCATTCTATCTGATTGCCGGGCTTTTCGTGGCGCTTGCCGGATTTGCGGTGCTTTACAGTGGCGAACGGCCCAACGATCCAACGATCGTGAACAGCTATGCGATCGCCGCTTTCCTGACATCGGGCTTCTTCTCGGGCATTTCCTACTGGCTGGTTGCGGGGCGCTTCGCTGGCGGTCGCAAGCGATCAGCGAAATTGAAGCAATCGCGGGATCAGACGCGAGGTGGGACGGCTCCTCAGGGCGGCGACGACGACCCCGCCGTAGCCGCGCCGTCCAGACCTGTGGACGCTAAGACGGAGACCGCGAAACCTGTCATCGACAAGCGCCGCGGGTCCGTCCCGTCGACCGCGAAGCCAACACCGGGGTCCGGCGGCAGTTCCGCCGCCACCGCCTAATATTGCGGCAGCCGAGCCGCGTCTTCCCGAACCATCGCGGTCTGCTGTTCGGGGTAAATCTTTCCGGTTTGCCACGGGTCGCCGCAGGCTCGTGAAATTGTGCATTGCACAAAACCCAACGGCGCCGCAGAATCAGCACAGGGTGCAACGCGTCATCACGTCAACGTCGCCTGAGCCCCACCCAGCACACCGGATTGGATGGACCCCCCAGCTATGCTTCCATTTTCGCTCGCGATATCCTTTACCAACCAAATGACGAGCGTTTTGATCGATGCGCAGCGGGCGAGCTACACGGCCGGGTTAGCGAGTTTCGAAAAGGTCGTGCGTCAGCATGAACGACCGACTGACGCGGCGGAACGCGCGCAAGAGAGCGCGGAGCTTGGCGAAACGAAGTCTTGGTACCGGAAGCCGCCACCGAGCTGGTTCGACGTCGCCACGGGCTTCACGACGCTCCATCCCGTCTTCGCCGGCGCTCGTTCGGCACCAGTCAGTGTTGCTAGCCTCGCCGCGCCGCGCTCAGATGCGCCGGTTACACCAGTGGATGCGATGCTGTCGATCGCGCTGGCACTTCCGCAATTGATGATGGCGAACTCTGCAACATCGGTGCTGTCATCGGAGATGATCCGGCCTGTGATGCCAGTCATCGCAAATAGCTCAGACGAGCCATCCGGCCCGGAAGCCCAAAATTTAGAGGACGTGTCTCCCGACGCGGCAGCCGTCGAGATCGTGGGACCGGCACCAGCAGGCCGCCGGGAGCTTGCAAAGATTGAATTGCTCGAAGCGCCAAAGGACGGTCAGCAAGTGGCGCTCGCCTCAATGACC
>JBCBWG010000343.1:0-2403 GCA_039817205.1 Pseudomonadota bacterium | reverse complement strand
ATCGGCCGGGTCACCGCCTTCGGACCAAACGATCTCAAACAGATCTTTTGCGATCTTGCCGGAGATGGTGTCGGCTTGGATGAGGTCGATGATGCCGCCGATCTGCTCGGCCGTGACCGGGCTTTCGTCGATGTCCTGGCCCTCTTTGTTGAGCCGACCCAGAAGCTCATTGATCACCCAATTGGCAGCGGTTTTACCGTCGCGGCCCGCCGCGACCTGCTCAAAGAAATCGGCGCGCGCTTTTTCAGCGACAAGGACATTTGCGTCGTACGGCGTCAGCCCAGACGTCTCGATGAACCTTTGCCGCTTCTCGTCCGGCAACTCGGGCAAGCCAGATTTCAACTCCGCAACGTACTCGGGCGTGAACTCAAGCGGCAACAAATCCGGGTCTGGGAAGTAGCGGTAGTCGTGCGCCTCTTCCTTCGATCGCATGGAGCGGGTTTCACCGGCCTTCGGATCGAACAACCGCGTTTCCTGGTCGATCGTGCCGCCGTCTTCAATAATATCAATCTGCCGACGCGCTTCAACTTCGATCGCCTGCCCAATGAAGCGGATAGAGTTGACGTTTTTGATCTCGCAACGGGTGCCGAGATCATCACCAGGCTTGCGAACCGACACGTTCACGTCGGCGCGGAGGTTGCCCTTGTCCATGTCGCCATCGCACGTGCCGAGATAGCGCAGGATGGTGCGGAGCTTGGTGACGTAGGCCTGGGCTTCTTTCGCCGACCGCATATCCGGACGCGAGACGATTTCCATCAGCGCGACGCCTGATCGGTTTAGGTCGACATAAGAATAGTCCGGATGCATGTCGTGGATCGACTTGCCCGCATCCTGCTCCAGGTGCAGCCGCTCGATGCCGATCATTTTTGTGTCGCCGTCGACGTCGATCTCGACCTCACCCTCGCCGACGATGGGGTCTTTGAACTGCGAAATCTGATACCCCTGGGGTAGATCGGGATAGAAATAATTCTTCCGATCAAACACGCTCCGTGTGTTGATTTGAGCCTTGAGCCCCAACCCCGTGCGGATCGCCTGGGCCACGCACTCCTGATTGATGACCGGCAGCATGCCAGGCATAGCGGCATCGACGAGGGACACGTGCGCGTTCGGGGAGCCACCGAAGGCCGTGGATGCGCCCGAGAACAGTTTTGCCTCCGATGCAACCTGGGCATGCACCTCCAGGCCAACGATAACTTCCCAGTCACCGGTTGCCCCTGAAATCAGGTTTAAGGCCCCAGCCGTTGCGGCGTGATCTTGCATGGATCGTCTCCGAATGGTCTCGCAAAGCCGTCCAAATCGGCCGTCGTGGACATGACGAGAGCTTGTGGCGCCTGCGGTTGTCTTACGGACTGAGGTACCGAAGCTGGACAGCGCATGCAATCGTGTGCAGATCCGCGAGGAACATCGTGTTTGGCGGGTGGCTCAGTTCCGAAACCGAACCAATCGCGCACGGTCACGACCGATCGTCTGGGGACGGGAAACAGTTTAATCCTCAGCATACGCAAACGTTGATCACGCGCCACACATCACCAAAGCTCCGGGACAACCCAACTTCATGCATTGATGCAGGCGCAACGGACTTGCTATGCTTTTTTCAGCGTTCGTTGCTAGGCTTCGGGGCTGCAGGGGGGTCACGCCTTAGTGCCTTAGTCCTCGGGGGAGTTTTATGTTTGTTGCACACGCCAATCGTTGGTTGACCGCCCGTCGTGGTCTCGCCGTCGCGGTCGCCGCGCTCGCAATTGGCATCCAGATGCCGTCAGCCGACGCAGCGAAACGGAAAAAACTCTCAAAACCGGCTCAGCCCATGACGCTCGTCGTGGATTTGGCGCGGCAACGAGTGACCGGGTATGCAGGCGCCGAGCGGATCTGGTCCAGCCGGATCTCATCTGGCAAGCGCGGCCACCGGACACCAACCGGCGTTTTTTCGATTATCCAGAAGCGGTCACGCCACTTCTCAAACATCTACAACAACGCGCCAATGCCGCACATGCAGCGCATCACCTGGTCTGGCATCGCCTTCCACGGCGGCCCAATTCCCGGCTACCCGGCATCCCACGGCTGTATTCGCCTCCCCTACGGTCAAGCACGACGCCTGTTTCGCCTCACACGAATGCAGACCCGCGCGATTGTCACGTACAGCTCACCGCGGCCAACACTCATCAGCCACGCCAATCTTTGGAACAAACTCCCGGTTGGCTCTGACCCTGAACCGTCAGACCCATCCGATCCGCCCGTCGAGCGGGTGCCGGAAACGGCGCCAGGTGCCGACGATGCACCCGTGGCAACCACTGGTCGGACCGTCGAGCGTCAGACAGCTCGCCTGTTAAATTCCGTCGTTGGCGGTGGCGCAGCTGGCCAGCCTGTCACGAATATCGCAGCCCGCATCGACGGCGCAGCCGTTGG
>JBCBWG010000342.1:0-2424 GCA_039817205.1 Pseudomonadota bacterium | reverse complement strand
CCCGCGCTGTTTCAGACGCACTCCCCGGGCGCAAGGCGACCCGGCGCAAGCTCCGCCCCGTCTGGAGCGCGACGAGCGCGTGAAGACCAAAAGACGTTCTGAGTTGGTCGTTCGTGGTGAGTGAAACGCCGGAGTTGAAACCAGCTCCGATATCCGAATGCGCCCGCGCTGTTTCAGACGCACTCCCCGGGAGCAAGGCGACCCGGCGCAAGCGCCGCCCCGTCTGGAGCGCGCCCCGCGCGTGAAGACCAATAATGGTGCTGCCGGAGAGATTTGAACTCTCGGCCTCTCCCTTACCAAGGGAGTGCTCTACCCCTGAGCTACGGCAGCTGGATCGGCATCGTGGCGTGTGGATGCCATAGGTTGCAAGGATGGGCAACTGCCGTTGGTGGCTTGGGGCGTTGGGCTGCGGGGCGTGTGCTGTGAGCGGCGCGCGTTAGGGCGATGTGCCGCTTTTGATGAGGTTTCCAGGTGGCGGCGGGATCGTGTACCTCAACGGGGCGCGGGGCCGTGCGGCCGCGACGCGTCGATCGCTTGCCTCACGCCGCGCCCGAGATCGCGCAGGAACCAAACATCAGCCGATCCACCCCGAAACGGAACAAAGGTTGCCCTATGTCCAACGCCTCAGCCGATGCGCCGCTCGTTACGATTTTTGGTGGTTCCGGGTTTGTTGGCCGCTATGCGACGCGGGCGTTGGCGAAGCGCGGATGGCGGGTGCGGGCGGCAGTCCGGCGGCCGGATCTCGCGGGGCATTTGCAGCCGATGGGCGCACCCGGTCAGGTCATGGCCGTTCAAGCAAACCTCCGCTACCCCGACAGCATCAGGGCTGCGATCCAAGGCGCCGATGCGGTTGTCAACCTCGTTGGCATACTGGCGGCGAGCGGCAAGCAAACCTTTGAGGCGTTGCAGGCCGACGGTGCGCGTTCTGTGGCTGAGGCGGCCAAAACCGAGGGCGTCACATCGGTCGTCCAAATGTCAGCGATCGGTGCTGATGAGACATCGAAGGCGCGGTATGCACGGACCAAGGCGCTCGGCGAGCAGGCGGTGCTTGAGGCCTGTCCCGAGGCTGTGGTGCTGCGGCCCTCGATCGTGTTTGGACCAGAGGACGAGTTCTTCAATCGCTTTGCCGAGATGTCGACGATTTCGCCGTTTCTGCCTCTGATTGGTGGCGGGAACACGCGGTTTCAGCCGGTCTACGTTGGCGACGTCGCCGATGCGATTGCCAATGCGGTCACCGGGTCTGCGACGCCGGGGACAACTTATGAGCTTGGTGGCCCCGAGGTTGCGAGTTTCCGAACACTGCTCGATCGGATGCAGAATTGGACGGGCCGCAAACGCGCCTATGTTTCGCTGCCGTTCGGTCTCGCGAAGCTCTCGGCGCTCTTCACGAAGCCGCTGCCCAGTGGCTTGCGGCCGCTGACGGTTGATCAAGTGCGGATGTTGGAAACCGATAATGTGGTCAGCCAGGCCGCGGTTGATGAGGGTCGCACGCTGGCGGATGTTGGTGTCGAGCGCGCAACGGCTCTGGGCGCGATCGTGCCCCAGTATCTCGAGCGCTTCCAGCCGCGCGGGCAGTTCACGCATTATCGTGGCTGATAGCGACACCAGCGCGTGAGATCAAAAGACGTTCTGAGTGGGTCGTTGGTCGCTCACGGTGAGCGATGCTGAGGATCTACAACCAGCTCCGGTGCACGACCGCACCCCGGCTGGTTCCGACGCACTCCCAGGGAGCAAAGCGACCCGGCGGGCTCGCCGCCCAATCGGAGCGCGACGAGCGCGTGAGATCAATTAAAGCGGCTGCCCTGGTTTTGGTTCGGCTTCGCTGCGGCTGCGAGCGGCTTCGTCGCGCAGGTCTTGCATCGAGTCGCGGAACTTCTTGAAGACGCGGTTGAAGTAGCCGAGGGCGCGATCGACTTCCTGCTCGGACGGCAGATTGAGGCCGGGGACACCGAGGTCCGGTGCTTTCCCGTCGGCCGGTCGACTGTCGTCAGGCGGGATGACTGTCGTACGGCTCGCGAGACGCTCTTTCAGTTTGGCATTTTCCCGACGAAGCGTTTCGAGTTCTCGCGTCATTTTTGCGGACGTGTCCTGCATCGCCTGACAATCCCAAGCCGCATCCGTCTTCCGGCAGAACGACATTAGGCCAGTTTCGGTGTCGAGACGGACGAAGCCATCGCCGGAGGGGCTCATGGTGTAGCGGCCGGCGGCGGACGCGTCATTGGTCACGGCCAACGTGGCAGCGGCGGCCAGATAGAGGCACGCAAGTGCTGAGATAGAAAGGGAGCCGCGCTGGCTGAGATTGGTTGCGACGCGTTTTGTTGCTGAGCTGGTTTTGAGCATATCGAAGCGCCAGCGCGTTCGTCCTCCGGAACGCGCACCCGGGAGAGGTGATGTCCATGCTCAAAACCAGCTCAGCAACAAAAC
>JBCBWG010000341.1:0-2426 GCA_039817205.1 Pseudomonadota bacterium | reverse complement strand
CGCATGGTCGACAGCCGCAAGGATGCAGACCTGCGACCGCGTACTCCGTAACTCACACACTTTTCGCATCGCCAAGAGCTTAGTCAGGCGACACGACCACGCTCGAAGACTGACGCACCTGACAGAAAGCCAAGCGGCATCTGCGATCACTGTGACACCAGCAAAGATATAGTCTACGGCGACACCGTTCCTCAGATTAGGGCGGCGCAAACTCTATCCAATGCCTTTATTTGCTCTTGTCGCTCTGGCTCTTGGCGGCCTGGGTCTCGTCGCTCCGAGGACCGTCGAGATCAGAGATCCGGGCCAAGAGACCACGACGACGCTCTGGCCTCGGCGATGAGACCGCCGGTTCGGGGTCTTTGACGGCTGCCAAACCGCTTTCTCCTCGATCCATCCCAGGACTGATCTCAAGATCTATCTCGGGGCTCTCATCTTTCCCAGACCATGCCTCCTGGCCCCCTTTGGGCTCATGGCCCCCACGGCCGTTGACCAACTTAGTAGGCGCCGCCGTTTCAGCGCGGGAGGTCGCAGCCAGAGCCGTTGGCCGCTCAATACCGTTACCGGACGAGCGTCTCGGAACGGCACCGGCCCCCTGGCGATCGACTCGATCGGGCTTTGGCTTTGGCGTTGGCCGCTGAGCGTCAGTTCCCGAAGTCGACGAGCCCGCAGGGGCTGCCCCGTTTCGTTTTGGGCTGGCTGGGCTCGCAGCGTTCGCGCCCGTTCTTTCGCCAATCCGACGCATCAAAGAGCCTTTTTGCGATGGCGTTTGCCGCGTCTCTGAGGTTGATTTTGCGCGCGAGTCGTCTTCGGCAGGCTTGGCACCAGGCGTCGGCGGGCTTCCTCGCGTCAAACTCTGGCGTCTTGCGGCGCCGCCAAGCTTCCGCAACTCGTCCTGATACTGCGTCGCCTGTCGGGCAAGGCGTTCGTTCGAGGCGGCCAACTCGCTACGTAAGCGCTGAATGGCCTCTTCCTGATCGTCGATCAAGATCCGAGCCGCTGTCAGCGTTTTGAGACTGGTCCCATCGACTGCCTCGCCAGCCACGCGTTTCTTCCATGAGCTTGGTGTGGCGGCCACCAACTCGTCGTCGGCCTGATCTTCGAGCGCTGCGAGATCAGCCTTGATCGCGCGGATCTCGCGATCCCGATCATCGATGCGGCCCTTCGCAGCCTGGAGCTCCGCTTCGAGCGACAGGCGGACTGGATCGGCAAAGGCCGCGTTTCCATCCTTGGCGGCGCTGCCTGGGCGCGCTTCGTCGTTCTCCGATGGCGTTTGCGATGATCCGGGTGCGGCGTCTGCAATCACTGCGTCACCAGGTCGAACA
Organism: Pseudomonadota bacterium; assembly: GCA_039817205.1. Taxonomy (GTDB): domain Bacteria; phylum Pseudomonadota; class Alphaproteobacteria; order Rhizobiales; family Hyphomicrobiaceae; genus JBCBWG01. Next base: position 1,104 of record JBCBWG010000341.1, on the reverse strand, counting down.
CCCGACCCGAGCAGACGTTGGAGGCGGGCAACCAGTTCGGACTGGGTCCGCAACTTCGCGCGCAATTCAACAACTTCGGCTTCTGCGCTGCGTCCCTCGGCGGGTCCCTTCGTTTCGCTCGCCGTACGGGCTGCCTTCTCGCTCGCCAACTGGTCTTTCAAACGCACGATGTCGTCGCGCTGCTGCTCGCTGATCTGCATGGCCTCATCGAGTGCCCGAAACGTCTTCTGAGCCTGCGTGCGCAGCTGGTTCAACTCATCGTCGCGCGCAAGAAGTTGCTCTCTCGCATCGCGCAAATGGCGCTCGACGTCCGGGACGCGATCCATGATGGTTCGTTCGAGGACCCGGCGCGCATTTTCATTGGCTGCCAGATCGGCTGCGTTGGCTTTGAGGCGCTGTTCCAGATCTGCGATCCGAGCATCGCGTCGATTGATCTCGACCCGAGCGGACGCCGACTTGTTCGCGAGTGCCGTCAAGCGCCCCTCGAGCGCATTCACGGCGACCGCATGTTCGGCCTGCAGAAGGCCCCGATCCGCCGCAATTTGATTCTCGGTCAGCGGCATTTTGGATTTGATGTCGTCGGTCGTCAGGCGCACCGCGCGCGACCAATACAGCGGCGCAAAAAGCACGGTGAGAAGCCCGGCTACCAAGAAGCCGAGTGCAGCAAACAGCAGCGCCTCAACCGTGACCACGCGCTTATCCGTTCCATCCAGGCCCTTGCGCTTCAGATCGCCCCAAGAAACACGCGCTCTTGGCGGCGTGGTCTCGAGCAGCCATCTTCCACAACGGCATTTGCAGTCGGCATCGCAGCCCGGATGTCAAGCGATGGGCTGCGGTCCCGATTGCCTTAATGTGACGGGCGTTCAGATCGCCCTCACACCCTCAGCGCGCAGCGGTAGCACACGCGTTGCGACGCACAAAGCGCGAGCCTGAAAACCGCCGGGAACGTCGTGCATATGTCGCGCAGACGCCCCCCCCCGGAGGCCGCTCCGGACAAGACACGCGGCAACCGTCCTTAGAACGGGTTCCAGGTCGGACGGCGCGTATATTTGAGATAGCCGACATTGGCACCAAGCCTCAGGCCTACGCCCGCGCGAATGGGAG
>JBCBWG010000340.1:0-2459 GCA_039817205.1 Pseudomonadota bacterium | reverse complement strand
GACCTTAAGCCCGAAGAAGCATTCGGTTGGGCGGTCGGTGCACGGTTTGAATTCGCCGACTTTTTGAGCCGCGGCGATCGTTTCTAAGTGAAGGGATCGTATGACCAAAACGAGGTCGAAAACCCTATCGAACTCGAGGTCAACATACTGGCCGGCTGTTTCGGTGCGCCATTCCCACCGTGCGTAAACGGCAGCACTTCACAAAACGTGAAAGTCGCCAACGCGACGCTCGTAAGTTTTGAAGTCAAAGTTGTTTACGACAGCTAGGACTTCTTTCCTCGGACGACGTACTTAAAGATGAAGGGCGTGACGACGACACAGGTGAGTTTTCCGGCAACTTGTTCCCGAACAAACTGTTCATTGACGCCGCGTTGAAGATTCCCATGGCCAGTCTAAGCGTTGGCGCTCGGGCGATCTTTGCGGACGGTTTTACGCAAGCCAATAAGCCATCGCAGTTGCGAGACGCGTACAACGTCTACGGTCTCTACGCCGTTTGGCCGCCAACCGAGCGCGCTCTAGAGGGGATTCGCCTCGACCTCGGTGTTGATAACGTCGCCGACGAAGACTACGAAGTCATCAGCACGGCGTGAGCGAGTTGCTGAGCCGCTGGAACAATTCCGATCATTGAGAGACGAACGATGCGGGCGATGAAACTTCGTAATCGAATTGCGCCCGGTTTGCTGTTCACCGTCTTGGTCTTGGGGTTTGTCACGGGGCCAGCGGTCGCCGATGACAGCCCCACTGAAAGCAAGGCCAAACTCGCCATTGAGTTGAACGCGCTTGATCAGCGAGGCTCAGCCTGCCGGCTCTCCTTTCTCATTTCCAACAAGACGGGCGTGGCACTCGACGCCCTTGCGTTTGAACTGGTGCTGTTCGATGCCTCGCAACGGATTATCTCTTTGGTTGCAGCCGAAGCTGGAGCGCTGCCGAAGGGCAAATCGCGCGTCAAACAATTTGACATCGCCGCACGGGAGTGCACCTCGATCTCGCGGTTGCTGCTCAACGACATCACACAGTGCAAAGGCGGGACTTTGACGCCCAAGACCTGTCTCCAGGCCGTCTTGCTCAGCTCACGAGCCAGCGTGCCGCTCATCTACTAGGTTGCACGCGAGAACCAACGCACCGGAGTTGTCCCTCATGGACTGGTTGAGCCAGACCCTCTCATCGCTTGACCTGACGTGGGCCCAGCAATTGATCGACGGCGGTGGTCCGGTCGTGCTTGTACTTGCTGCTATGTCGGTTGTCTGTCTGACCACCGTGATCGCCAAAGGTCTTCAATTCCTCTGGCTTGGCGTCGGCAGTGGGCGTGGCCACCAAAGCGCCATGACCCATTGGATCGCCGGTGAGGACGAGCAAGCAACCCGAATGCTCGCGGCGCATCGGAGCCCGACATCGAAGGTTCTTCTTCATGCGATGAACGGGATCAGCGATGGGCGTGACGAAAACGTGGTGCGTGAGGATGCAGAGCGCCTGGCAGGCGAAGCGCTCCTGGGACTACGGTCCCGTCTGCGGATCATCGAGCTGACGGCACAGATTGCACCTCTTCTTGGGCTCTTCGGCACCGTGATTGGGATGATGGGCGCCTTCCAGGCTTTGCAAAGTGCCGGGTCCGATGCTGATCCCGCGGCATTGGCCGGCGGAATTTGGGTGGCACTGATTACCACGGCTGTTGGTCTTGCTGTCGCAATGCCTGCGGCGGCGGTGTCGTACTGGTTCGAAGGCCGTCTGGATCGCGAGCGGACCATACTTGAAACAGCTCTGACAGCGGTGTTCACAAAGCGGCTTTTGGGGGGCGCGGCTCACCGTGCCGACGCTCAGAGAACTGGCCCGTATCAGGTGTGGAGTGCGCCCGATGAGGCTGGCTAATTCGCAGCAGACCAAGCGTTTCATCAGTCTGACACCACTGATCGACGTGGTGTTCTTGTTGCTTGTGTTCTTCATGCTCGCGTCGACTTTTCTGAAGTTCGGCACGGTCAAGCTTGAAACGGCTGGCGCCGGTTTGGGGACCGTTGCTCCGGCGGACATCGTGCTCGTTCATGTCGCTGGCGAAGGGCGGTTGACAGTGAATGGGATGCCAACCGATGCGACCGGAGTTGTCGATCTGATCAATGCCAGGGTTGCCGAAGGAGCTAAGTTGGCAGCGCTCATTTCGCGCGAAAAGGCAACCGTTTCCGATCTCGTTTCTGCCCTGCGTCTTGTCCGCGAGACGAACGTCGAGTCTGTGCGTATCATCGACTGATGATGCCGCTGCGCCCCTTTGATCTGACACGCCGATAGGAAACCGAAAGGGCCAGACGCCATGACCGACGTCACCCAAACAATTCCCATACTTGCCTCACTCGATCTCGCGACAAGCGAGGCGTTCTATGTGAACAAACTAGGTTTTAAGACCAGTTGGAATGATGGTCATTATCTCATCGTCCGACGAAACACGATTGAGCTGCATTTCTGGCTGACCG
>JBCBWG010000033.1:0-19726 GCA_039817205.1 Pseudomonadota bacterium | reverse complement strand
CGTCATCCACGCGGATGCAATTTCACGCGTGAGCGTGCCAGCCAGGGGAACGCCGTCGAAGATCGTGAGCGCTGGACGCTGAGCCGACAACAGTCCGCCGGTTGCGAACAGAACCGCATCGTTTTCGGCATCGCGTATCGGATCGGCCTGCCCCAATTCGTTCGCTGCAGCTGCGGCCTCAATCTCACGGGCATTCTCGGAAAGCTGGATCGCTTGGCCGGTCAGTGCTGCAACATGCGCGCGAAAACGGATGGCCGGCTCCGTCACAAGTTCAATCGCAGCTCGGCCCGGCAGAGCGAGTTTGATTGGCTGGACCGCCGTTGAAAAAGATGCGTCTTGCAGTGTTCGGGCCGTGCTCTTTTCGAGCGCGACATTGGCCGTCTCATACTCGTGCGCGGCGGCCGATGCAGCTGTCATAGTGACCGCTGTTCCAGCAGCGGCGGCCGACCCACTGAGCTTTATAAAATTGCGACGATCCATAATCTTTCCCGGCAACGTTTTACGTGGCTTGTGCGCGTACCAAACAGCCCACTCATGACCGGGTCAAGGCGCCGACGCTGTCGGACGCGGGGCAGAGCACCCGCCCGCCCAGGACCGTCAGTGATTGCTATTGAAGGAGGGGATCAGGTCTGTCAGCAAGCCGGCCGAGTGCATGGCGGATGGCTTGATAAAAAATCGCCGGTCCCGTGTAGCCTTCGACCCGCGCCTGCTCGCGGCCATCGCGCATGATCACGACCGTTGGCAGCATGCGGAGCTGCGATGTCAGTCCCGGATGCGGTTGGCGCGTTTTCTCAACCTCAAGCCGATCCAAATCAATGAACCGCATCGGTGCTGTGGTCTGCTGTTGCGACGTCATATAATTTTCAGCGACGTCGCGCCGAAACAGTCGACAGACGAGGCAGGTGCGGGCGCGCTCGAAAACAACCAACTCATATCCGGCTGGGGCGATGTTGGTGCTCGGTGGCTTTGCCGCAAAATTCGGCATTGATGTCCCGAATCCAAAAAGGACCACCGCTGTCGCGAGAGCTATTTTAAGGAAACGCATCACTTACCCGTCTTCTGGCGTGACCCCAGAATAGGCAGTCCATTGAATGCGTCAGACAAAAATCAAATGACAACGTAAAGATCTGCCCCAATTTGGGACAGATGGTTTTTGTTGTCAGCTGATGGAACGAGCACCGTTAAGAAAAGAAGCAACCGACGTGGCTCTTTTTTGCGTTTGCCATAGCCGCCCTCTTACCAGGCATACTGAACGGGACGCGGTCGATAGCTGCGATAGGATACCGTCACTTTCGTGCCCACCGGGATGCGCGCATAAAGATCGTTGACATCGCGATTATGCATTCGGATGCAACCGCGCGAAACCGGATGGCCAATTGTCCACGGTGCATCGGTGCCATGAATGCGATACAGGCTCGAGCCGAGATAAAGCGCGCGGCTTCCGAGAGGGTTTTGTGGGTGTCCGCCGGGTACATGGGCCGGCAGTCGCGGATTATCGCGACGCATGCTGGCGGTCGGCGTCCATTTCGGATTGACGCGTTTTTTCGTAATTCGCATCACGCCTTGCCAAGCATCGCCGCGTCGGGGCGCTGCAATTGGATAGGCGATCGCGCGACCGCGGGCATAAACATAATATAGTTGGCGGTCTTTGAAGCTGACAAAGATCTGTCCGCTTTGGTGGCGCGGATGAAAGGGAACGGCGCGTGCGTTGACTTTAGGTGCGCTATAAGTCGGTTTCTGTGGCTGAAACAGGTCGAACAGGAAGAACTGCTGTGCGAATGCTGATGATGCGGTGAGGCCCAACAGTGCGATGGCAGCCGTGGAAACGTGGATCGCTGTTCGAAGGCGGCGGCGAAGCGTGACGAGGTGTTTCATGGTTTAACTCTCAGACGCTGAACAAGAGAACAAGCCGGAGATCCGGTTGCGAGCAGTATTAATTTTTTTGGTGAATGAAGCGTTTTGATTTGTAAGTGATTTGGTGATGTTTGGCTTTCACGACGCCTCGTTTTGAGACGCGGCCATTTTTTCGAGTGGGGGCGGCCAGGGCCGGTTACTACCATTTGGACGCGTGAGACTGAGGGCGAGCGATGTGGCGGCATGCGCTCGCGTGCCGTGTGGCAGAATGTTCCGTAAACGTTCTTGACAGCGCTTGGGTGGCCAACTAAGAACATAAAAGGAACATTTGTGTCGGTGCCCTGATGTCGAAGCGCGTGATGTCGAACGCCGTAATGTCGAATTCGCCCGCCCCATATGAGATGGGTCGTGATGGCACGTGCGGACAAGCTTGGGATGTTGATACGCGGCGGCAGCAGCGTATTCGGTCTCTGAAGCGTTTGTTGACACGTGTGGAGCGGCGGCACGGAGTGTTTGTTCCGCTCGACGGACCTGATGCGGATGAGCCAAGTGCTTGCGTCTCCGGCGGTGAGCGCGACGCGGCTGCATCGTCACCCTGGACACTTGGGCCGGAGATTGCTGAGGCGCTCGGTCCGGTAGCGCATCTCTCAAAGTCTGCGGTTCACGAATTGAAGCCCGACATAGGGTGTGAAGCTCAGAACTGGGTCGGTGCACGCGCGAGCCTGGCGGGTTTTGCGCTCGCCCTTGCTGGTCGTCATTTAGCTGGTTGTCATCTGGCTTTTGAAAGGTCTCGACCGTGCGTGGATGCGACCCGGCTGGATATCGCGGCGGATGACAATGCAACGCCACGAATTGCCATCTGCACGACAGCTGATCAACGCCGCGAGCTGGGTCGTTTTTATGGTCCGGGACTTTCGAAGTTTGGCCTCTCAAGCCGGGACTTACTTTTGGTTGAGACGGGTCGCGCTGCCGACTGTTTGTGGGCTCTCGAAGAAACGGTTCGCTCGGGTGCATTTGCCCTTGTGATTGGTGTCGTTGCCGACGTTGCACTGACGCCCGCACGTCGCCTGGCCCTTGCGGCTCACGAAACCGGTGTTTCCTGCCTTCTCATGACGAATGCGACGAGCCCGCCAGCGGCTGCAACGGCGACGCGCTGGCGCGTGGCGCCGTCAAAAAGTGGGCCTCATGCGCTCATCTCGGATGCGCCAGGTGCGCTCCGCTTCTCGGTCCATGTTGAGCGATGCCGGAAAGCGCCCGCGTGTGAGCGCGGCAATCCGATTGTGTTGGAGTGGTGTGATGAAACGGTTCGTTTCGGTTTGGCTGCCGGAGTTCGCGATCGAGCGCCGACGCAGGCAAGCTGTCAAGACGCTGGAATTCGCGCCGTCGCCAGCCGATCAACCCGCCGGGAACTTGCGGCCTGAGCGAGATCCGATCTCTGCGCGTCGCAGCGCGCCTTCAGGGCGCGCGCATCGTGGGCGTAAATATCCGTTCGTATTTGCAACTGCGACAGCGAACGGTTTGATGGTGACGGCGGCGAATGCGGCTGCGCGCCGGGCCGGTGTTCAGGTCAACATGCGACTGGCGGATGCACGCGCGGTTTGCCCTGGCCTCAAATCCGAGGAAGCACAGCCAGACCGCGATGCGGCTGCTCTCAAGTCATTGGCGCTTTGGCTTGGACGCTATGGACCGAACCGCAATGTTGATGGCGCGGATGGCTTGTGGATTGAAACAAGTGGCGTCGATCATCTGTACGGCGGCGAAGACGCTTTGCTGCAAGACATTGTTGCGCGTTGTCGGGCCGCTCGGCTCACGGCACGTGTCGGCCTTGCTGAGACCTATGGGGCAGCCCATGCGTTGGCGCGCTATGCATGTGCGCCGGATCGCCCATACATGCGCGCTGATACGGGAGAGGTTGAAGAGGCTTTGGCGTCTCTGCCCGTCGAAGGGCTGCGTCTCACATCCGATAGCGTTCTTCTCCTAAAGCGGCTCGGTCTGCGCCGGATTGGTCAGCTCTATGCAATCCCTCGTGCAGCCCTCATGCGTCGCTTCCGCGATGAAGCCCGCGCCGGTCGCCGTCAGATGCGGGAGGCTTTGGCGCGGGCGGTTGTCTGGCGCCTCGATCAGGCGAGTGGACGTATCAAGGAGCCGCGGACGCCGCTCGAGGCGCCACCGCTGCGCACTTGCCGCCAGTCGTTTACCGACCCGCTGATTTCGGCAACGGGTATTGAGGCGGCTGTGATCGACCAGATCGCAGGTCTGATCGGCCACCTTGAAGCGGAAGGCGCCGGCATTCTGGAGCTTTGCGTAAGGCTTTATCGTTCAGACGGTACGGTTGCTGACGTGGCCGCTGGGACCAGCCGCCCGAGCCTTGCGCCGGACCATGTGTTTCGCCTCATCAAAGAGCGCCTGGATACGGTTGATGCCGGCCTCGGTATCGATCTGGTGACGGTTTCAGCCACCCGCACAGCGCCCGTGACCCATCACCAGGGCGCGCTCGTCACACAATGCCAGGTGAGTGATAATCGTGTGCGTTCGTTCGCCGGTGTCGTGGATCGCTTGAGCAATAAAATCGGTGCTGATTGCGTTCTGGTGGCGACAGCCCACGAAACGCACGTGCCGGAACGCTCCGAGAGTTGGGCCTCGGCGCTCTTGCAATCCGAGGCAGACGCGCCCGCTCCCACCCGCGCCCATGCATCGTCAAAAGCTGCGGTAAAGTCTCATGTGTGGGGTGGCGGAACACCGGGGCAGCGGACGCCAACCGCCGATCGTCCCGCACTGTTATTGCCCCGACCAGAGCGGATCGATGTGCTTGCCGATTTGCCGGAAGGTGCGCCTGCGCGGTTTCGCTGGCGGCGACGGCCCTACAAAGTGAGCCGAGCAGAAGGACCCGAGCGGATCACGCCGGAATGGTGGCGATATTTGCAGCCTCGGGCCACGCCTGAGGCGACAACAAGTCAATCAGCGGTCGCAGACTTGCAGGCCTGCTCGGGTTCCGAGTGGGACCGGGAAGCAGACCAACACCTCAACCCAGAAGACCAAAGCCTTGGTGCGGTTGTCGTGCGCGCAACGGAGCCACGTCCGCGTGACTATTACATGCTGGAAGACGAAGCAGGGGCTCGGTTCTGGGTTTTCCGCGATGGCCTCTATCAAGACGCTGAAATTTCAGGTGCGCCGGACTGGTATGTTCACGGACTTGGAGGCTAGGGAGGCCAGGCATGAGTGTCACACCGTTTCCAGTCTCAGCCGTTCGAGACGTTGGCGAGACCGAGCCATCGGCAAGGCCGAAGCAGCTCGCCCGGCCATGGTTCGCCGAACTTGCGGCCTTGACCAACTTCTCGTTTCTCAATGGGGGATCGCATCCCGACGAAATGGTTGCGCAGGCGAAAGCCTTGGGTCTGGACGCCATTGCCGTTGCCGATATCAACACGCTGGCAGGCGTTGTTCGCGCGCATACCGCAGCCAAGCAGGCGGACCTCAGGCTTCTTGTTGGTGCGCGGTTGGTGGTGCCTGGATTGCCGGTTCTTGTCTGCCTTCCGACAGACCGCGACGCCTATGGCCGTCTCAGCCGTTTGTTATCGCTCGGCAAAATGCGCGCCGAGAAAGGTGCATGCGATCTGACATTTGCCGACGTTGCAGCTCATGCAAAAGGACAGATTTTTATCGTTCTTCCACCTGAGAACTGGTCGGCGCGCGAGGCAGTGCGGCCGCGTGTTTCGTCTGAGACCGTGACTGAAATCGTAACTGGGCGCGTGACTGAGACTATAACTTCGACTGAGATTGGGACCGCCGAGGGCTCGGCTGTTGGGAGTTTCGAAAAGACCCTTGCCCGCATACGCGACGCGCTCCGGCCATCGGCCCATGCGCTCTATCTGGCAGGTGTGCATAGATACGCTGGCGACGATCGCGCGCGACTTCATGCGTTGGAGCGGATTGCTCAACAGACGGGCGTACCGCTCATCGCGAGTAACCAGCCTCTCTACCACGCCCCGCATCGCAAGCCGCTTCAGGACGTGCTGACATGTATTCGCGAGAAAACAACGATCGACAATTCAGGCTTTCACCGCGACGCCAATGCTGAGCGCCACATTAAGCCGCCGCGCGAAATGCAGCGTCTGTTTCGCGGGCTGGAACACGCATTGGCGCGAACGCGCGAAGTGGTCGAGGCCTGCCGATTTTCGCTAGACGAACTTGTCTATGAGTACCCGGATGAGCCCATACCGGACGGCATGACGCCGCAACAGCACCTGGAAGATCTTGTTCGCTCAGGCGCCCGATGGCGGTTTCCAGATGGTGTGCCAGGGCATGTCGAAAAAACGATCGATAAAGAGCTGAGCCTGATCGCAACGCTTGATTATGCGCGCTATTTTCTGACCGTTCACGACATTGTCCACTTCGCGCGATCCCAAGGTATTTTGTGTCAGGGCCGCGGCTCAGCCGCCAATTCGGTGATCTGTTACTGCCTCGGCATAACGGCTGTGAACCCGACGGAGGTGAATCTACTCTTTGAGCGTTTTATATCGCCGGAACGCAAAGAACCACCTGACATTGATGTCGATTTCGAGCACGCGCGCCGCGAGGAAGTTATTCAATACATCTATGCGCGGTACGGACGTGCGCGTGCGGGTTTAACGGCGACCGTGATTTCCTATCGCGCGCGATCCGCGGTGCGCGAGGTCGGAAAGGCCATGGGTCTTAGCGAGGATGTCGTGGCAGCGTTGGCCGGTATGGTCTGGGGGTATCGCGGTGGTGGCGAATTGCAGGACAAGTATGTCCGCGAGGCGGGGCTTGATCCAACCGACCCTGTGATCGCAACCGTTCTCGAACTGACCGATGATCTCATCGGGTTTCCGCGCCATCTCTCGCAACATGTGGGCGGCTTCGTCCTGACGCGAGGTCCGCTGACCGACGTCGTCCCGATCGGCAATGCAGCCATGGACGACCGGACGTTCATCGAATGGGATAAGGACGACATTGAAGCGCTTGGGCTTTTGAAGATTGATGTTTTGGCGCTTGGAATGCTGACGTGCATTCATGGCGCGTTTGATCTGATCAAGAGCCATCACGGGCGCGCGCTCACGCTTGCCAATGTGCCGCGAGAGGACAGTGCTGTTTACGACATGCTGTGTCGCGCCGATTCCCTGGGCGTGTTTCAGGTCGAGAGCCGCGCGCAGATGAATATGCTGCCGCGTCTCCGCCCACGCACTTACTACGACCTCGTTATTGAAGTGGCGATCGTGCGTCCCGGACCGATCCAGGGCGACATGGTTCACCCCTATTTACGCCGTCGCAACGGGGAAGAGCCCGAGATTTATCCGACCCCGCACCCAGACCATGGCCCTGCAGATGAGTTGAAATCCATTTTGGGCAAGACCAAGGGCGTCCCGCTGTTCCAAGAGCAGGCGATGCGGATTGCAATGGAGGCTGCGAGGTTCAATGGCGATGAAATCAACGAACTGCGCCGTGCGCTGGCAACGTTTCGCAAGCGCGGAACCATTCATCTGCTTGAAGAAAAAATGGTTCAGCGGATGATGGCGCGGGGGTACGATGCTGAATTTGCAGCCCGCTGTTTCAATCAGATCAAGGGATTCGGTGAGTATGGGTTTCCGGAAAGCCATGCCGCGAGCTTTGCCCATCTGGTCTACATTTCGTCCTGGCTCAAGTGTCATTATCCGGCGGCTTTCTGCGCAGCGATCCTGAACGCGCAGCCGATGGGTTTCTACGCGCCGGCCCAGCTTGTTCGCGATGCGCGCGAGCACGGTGTCGAGGTCCGACCGGTCGATATCAATCGGTCAGATTGGGATTGCACGCTCGAGCCAACCGATATTGCTGATGCGCCTGCGGTGCGGCTTGGGTTGCGCCATGTGGATGGCCTTGGTGAGGAAGACGGGCGGGCGCTGTTAGGTATCCGTGAAGCGTCCGGCGATTTTCGAGGCGTCCACGATGCTTGGGCCCGCGGACAGGCGAAGCGGGCGGTTCTCGAGCGGATCGCTGCGGCCGATGGTATGCGGTCCATGGGCCTTGATCGACGACAGGCACTTTGGGACGTGAAGGGCCTTGGGAGTGACCAGACCTTACCGTTGTTCCATTGGAGTGGAGCGCGTGAGGATGGCCTGGACCCGTCGGTTGCCTTGCCTGAGATGGCGCTGAGCGAGCATGTGATCAATGACTACCAAACGCTCAGGCTTTCCCTCAAAGCGCATCCCCTTTCGTTTCTTCGTGCGCGATTGGCAAAGGCGCGTGCCGTGCCCTGTTGTGCGCTCCAGGGCTTGCGCGATGGCGCCGCGGTCACCGTCGCAGGCGTCGTGCTGGTTCGCCAGCGACCCGGCTCTGCAAAGGGGGTTGTTTTCATGACGCTGGAAGATGAAACCGGTGTCTGCAACACGGTCGTCTGGCCAAACATCATGGAGCGGTATCGAAAGGTTCTGATGACGGCGCGGTTGGTTCTTGTGGGTGGCCGTGTTCAACGCCATGAAAATATCATCCACGTCGTGAGCCAAACGCTGGAGGATAGAAGCGATTGGCTCTTGTCTCTGTCAGACTACGCTGAGGATCTCAAAGTGCCGATTGCCAACGCCGATGAAGTCCTGAGACCGAACGGTGGCGACACGCGCGCACCGGATCATCCGAGGTGGGCCGGTCATCCAAGAAACGAGCGGACAGTACCGAAGCGGATTGATACGGTCCTGCCGAAGTCGCGAGATTTTCATTGATGACTGCACAGTTCAGGCGAACTGAGACCCGCCACACCACGCGTGTTCGGGTCGCCCCTGACATGTTCCGGTTCAGGGCCCGAGTGCGTGCGAACGCGCCCGCAACGGTTCGGGCGGACATCGCGCTCCCAGCAACTCAGCCGGATCGTTGGTCAGTGCCTTTCTCTCTTACGCGTCTTTGTCTTTTGCTCGTCGCGGTTGTTGCGGCTTGCCTGAGTGCACCAAACGCGATGGCCCAACGATCGCCGACGCAGGCGGCTCCGGAAGCAGCGACCGGGTCTACCGAGAAGCAAATCGCAACCGCCGAACGCTTTATGGTTTCAGCTGCCAACCCGCTGGCCGTTGACGCCGGTGTTGAAATCCTGGCCGAGGGCGGCACCGCAGTCGATGCCGCGATCGCCGTCCAACTGGTCTTAAACCTCGTCGAGCCGCAGTCGTCCGGAATTGGCGGTGGCGCGTTTCTGCTGCATTGGGACGCCGCCCAAAAAAAGCTCGTATCGTTCGACGGGCGTGAAACGGCACCCGCGGCCGCGCGACCGGATCGATTTCTAGTCGATGGCAAGCCGATGCCATTTGGCGGCGCCGTTCATTCCGGTTTGAGTATCGGCGTGCCAGGTCTCATCCGAATGCTTGCTGACGCTCACAAAGCGCACGGCAAACTCTCTTGGGCGCGGCTCTTTCGGTCAGCCATTCGCTTGTCGACGGACGGCTTTCGCGTATCGCCCCGTCTTCATAAGCTGCTCACCTGGATGGGGGCTGACCGGTTTGGTCCTCGTGCGCGCGCCTATTTTTTCGATGGCGCCGGTGCAGCGCACCCGGTCGGGCATCGGCTCGTGAACCTCGCATTTGCCGCCACGCTTGAAGGTATCGCAGAGCGCGGTCCGGCGGCGTTCTACGAAGGCGGGCTCGCTCAAGCGATCGTTGACACGGTGCGCGATGCGCCGAACGCCGCGGGCGACATGACGCAAGACGACCTCGCGGCCTATCGGACGGTCGTGCGCCCACCCCATTGCACGCTCTATCGGGCTTATCGCATTTGCGGAATGGGGCCGCCGTCGTCTGGTGCCATTACGATTGCCCAAACTCTCAATTTGATTGAGCCGTTTGATATTGGCGTCGGTCGCGCGGCTGCGATGCAGGCCCACGCGCTACACGTCATTGCCGAGGCACAAAAACTGGCTTTTGCGGACCGCGGTCGGTATCTCGCTGATCCGGATCATGTCGCCGTACCTCCGTCGTTGCTTGATGCCACCTACATCGCCGAGCGCCGTCGTCTTATTAGCCGTCGTCGCGCCAATGCGTCTGTCGCGCCAGGGTATCCGCCCGGTGTTGCAAAGCGTGCGTTCGGCCGTGATGCAACGGTTGAGCGCGCCGGGACGAGCCACATTTCGATTGTCGATGCCGAGGGCAACGTGGTCTCAATGACGACAACCATCGAAAGTGCATTCGGCTCGCGGTTGATGGTCGGCGGTTTTCTTCTCAACAATGAGCTGACGGACTTTTCGCGACGGCCCGTCGATCGGGACGGCTATCCCATCGCAAACCGTGTTGGCCCAAACAAACGCCCGCGATCATCCATGGCGCCCACGATCGTCTTCGCGCCTGACGGAACGTTCTTTGCAGCGGTCGGTTCGCCTGGTGGCAGTCGCATCATCCTATACGTAACGAAAGCCCTGATCGCGCTCATTGATTGGAACTACGACGCTCAGGCCGCAGCCCGACTGATGAACTTCGGCAGTCGTGGCCGCGGTTTCGAGATCGAGTTCACACCCAATGTTTTTGATGCATTGCGCGCGTTTTTCAGATCCGCGGAACGATCGATCGTCTGGCATGCAATCAATCTTAAACCGTTTGGTCATCGGATTTCCCCGGTGGGCATGACCTCGGGTCTCCAGATCGTTGTTCGTCGCGATCGCGGATATGAGGGCGGCGCTGATCCAAGGCGAGAGGGAGTGTCGCGCGGTGAGTGACGATCCCATCACCATCGTCGGGGCCGGTGTTCTTGGGCTGTGGCAGTCGTTGCTGTTGGCGCGGGCAGGTCATCGCGTGCAACTCGTTGAGCGTGATGCGACGCCATTTCAATCGGCCGCGAGCCAGTATGCCGGTGCTATGATCGCACCCGACTGCGAAGCCGAGGGCGCACCTGCGATTGTCAAATCTCTCGGGCACGAAGGCGCGGCCTTGTGGCACGAACACTATCCGGGGCTCGTCCAAAACGGCACGCTCGTCGTGGCCCCACCACGTGATCAAAGCGAACTGCGCCGCTTCCAACGCGAGACGAGTGGGCATGTATTGGTCGACCGGCATGGCCTCGCGCATCTCGAACCTGATTTGGCGGACCGCTTCACCGCCGGCCTCTATTTTCCGGATGAGGCCCATATGACGACGCCGCAGGCGCTCTCTGATCTTCTAAAAATGGCAAAATCCGCTGGAGTTGACGTTCGCTTCGGCCAGGACTTCGAAACGTTTCGAGCCAACCGCGAACGATCCGAGCAGCACGGCACCTCCGGCTGGGTCGTGGATTGTCGCGGGGTTGCAGCGCGCGCAGCTGACACGAGCCCGCAGCTTTCCGGCCTTCGTGGCGTCCGCGGTGAGCGACTGGTCCTTCGCGCTCCGGGCGTGACGCTCAATCGCACTGTGCGCCTGCTGCACCCACGCCATCCACTTTACGTGGTGCCATGGTCCGACGATCGGTTTCTGGTCGGCGCGACGGTCATCGAAAGTGACGATGCATCAGCCGTCACCGTTCGATCGGCGCTGGAATTGCTCGGCCTTGTTTACGCGCTCCATCCGAGTTTCGGCGAAGCCGAAATTCTCGAAATGACCGCCGGTGTGCGACCGAGTTTCCATGACAACGTCCCAGCCATCCGCGTTGATCCGAATGCGCGCTACATTCATGTTAACGGGGCCTACCGCCATGGCTTTCTTCTCGCCCCGGTTTTGGCGCGATCGGTGCTGCGCTTCTTAGCCGGAGCCGACCCGTCCAAACTCGCGCTTTTGTCGGTTGCAGCAGATGCGTGACATGTCTTTTTGATGCTTTGCGCCCGGCCGCAAACAACGATCAGAGTGCTGCAACTTAAAAAACGAGCCAAACATTTTTTTCCATCTTTTCTTGCCCTTGTTCCAAGCGGAACAGTGCTTTCCCTCAACTCTTCCTAGGGTCTGGTCATCGGCGCTGAGGCCGAAACACAAACCAAGGAGAGAGACGATGAAAACGCTGATTACGATCCTTGCAGCTTCGACGGTCTTGGCTGCGACGCATGCAAAAGCAGCCGACGGAGCCGGCAACGCGGTAGCACTCGCAAACGCTGCAGCAACGACAACAACGACAACGACGGGCTCATCTGCCGACGCCAATCTGGTTCAAGTTGGTCGCCGCGGTGGCGGCGCCCGCCGGGGTGGTGGTTTCCGTCGGGGTGGTGGTTTCCGTCGCGGCGGTGGGTTCCGACGCCACAGAGGTTTCCGCCGTCACTTCCGTGGCCGCCGCCACTTCAAATACGGGTTCCACGGTTACGTTCACCTCGGCCGCCGTTGCCACCACCTGAAGCGGAAGTGGCGCTACACCGGCTCGCACTACTGGAAAAAGCGCTACTACATCTGCCGCGGTTGGTATTAAGCGCGCGCAAAAAAACGAAATTCAAATAACTGTATGACGAACCGGCCTTCACTGCGCTCGAACGTCCGGGAACTGTCCTGGAACCGCCCTGGCCTCAGCCAGGGCGGTTCTTGCGGTGATATTGACTTGGCAAGTTGCGAGGGCAAAGTTTCGAGGACCCGGTTTCGAGATCTGGACGATCGACAGAACTCGGCGTGCTATTCGCCGTCACTCAGGTCATTCCAAAGTTCTGCTTCGCGCGCTTCGTCGAACGAGCGGTTCTCGGAGCGCCCGCCATTCGACTCCCCGCCATTCATCTCAAAGTCAAACGACACGCCAGTCCCGTCGTCGCTTTCGCCGGATGTTGTGTCTGCGCCAGCGAGCTGATCTTTTTTCAAGCTGAGGTCGATCGGTTGAAACAAGTCGCGGCCCGCTAGATCAATTGCGAGCGCTGCGGCTGCGACGCGGGGCTTGATCAGACCTTTGAGCGACAATTCCTTCTCTTTCGTATCGAGATAGGGCGTCGCGCCGGTCAGCCTTCGGATCACATCGCGGGCCGGGGTCTTGTAAGTCGTCCAATCCCGACCGAGGCCCTGGCCCGCGTACGCGAGGGCATAGGTTTGAAAATCATCCGTTGCGAAGAAGTGTTCCGTACGCCCGCGAAAGGCATCAAGGGTCATGCCCCGGGTCGACGCAAACATGCGAAGCTCGACTGACTGCCATTTCATCGAAAAGTTGAGCCACCAGAGCAGCGTGAAAAGATCGGGAATGGCAACCGGCGCGCGATCAATCTGCGGTTTGAGGTACGCGAGAACGGCACGTGCACGTTTCCTGTCAGCGAGCGCCTGCGTCAGGTGACGCGGAAACGCGGTCCGCCAATCGGATCGGAGCGCATCAATGCTGAATGTCAGCGCCTTGGCACTGCCAAAAATCTGGTCACCGAGTTCGCCGGTCACAACGATCGCATCACCGCTGTAGGAGTGCCCAACATGAGCGATGCGCTTGACGCGGATCGGCGCACTGAGATGTGCCTTTTCGAAGCCCGGATACTCCTGCCGGGATTGGGCTGTCGTGTGGACGATCAGACGACCGCGGTCGTCGCCGAGGGCCCGAATGAGGGCTGCGATCGCGCACGTACTATCGATACCGCCCGACCAGAGAAGGTGGATTTGCTTCTGTTCGCGTTCGGCGCGTTGCGCAATCTCAAGGGCGCGGTTGGCTGCGATCGTGCTGAACGGAAGCGGTGGCTCAATGAGCGGCGGGATGGGAGACAGGATCTGATAGGGAAAGCCGTGGTCGAGGGTTTCTGTGCGATCAATCAGGCCCGCGCCAAAGATCAGGCTCGCGAGGCGGTAGCCGTCCGGCGGCTTATGCCCGACGATCGACGGGCGCACCGCCATGATTGGGCTGAGGTGAACGAGCGGTTCGGTGTGCGGTTGCTTGGACGACCAGAACTTCCGTCGTCGTAGTCCGTAGAGCAGGGCTCCGAGCGCGGCACCCACCACGATGAAGCCGGTGCCGACGATCCACGTCCCAGACGCGAGCAGTGCGATGCCCACAAAAATCAGAAAAACCGCGAAAATCACCGAGCCGATCTCAACCCTGTTATCACAACCTCGGATGCGTCAGGCGGCGCGCTCTTGTCCGCCGGCGGCGAGCCAGTGGTCCAGATCGGTGAGCGCTCTTCGTGACATCAGGCGCTTCTTTTCAATGGTCCGCTCTTTGCCTTTCAAGCGACGCCCATCGGCGGCGGTTCTTGGCGCCGTCATGGGCGGAATGAGACCGAAGTTGATGTTCATTGGCTGGAACGACCGAACCTTTGGCGGTGCTGGCTGGTCTGTGGTTGCGCGTCGGTCCGGCGCATCATCGGCGCTCAGGTGTCCGCCGGTGATGTGCGCGAGCAAAGCTCCAAGCGCGGTCGTCGGCGGAGGCGGTGATACGGTCTGCCCGAGCTGTTCGGCCGCTGCAAAACGGCCAGCCATCAGACCGCATGCCGCGCTCTCGATGTAGCCCTCAACACCGGTAATTTGGCCGGCGAAACGCAATTGCGGGCGCACACGGAGGCGGAGGCTCGTGTCGAGCAGTTTTGGCGAGTTCAGATAGGTGTTGCGGTGGAGCCCACCGAGCCGCGCGAACTCCGCTGTCTCGAGACCTGGGATCATTCGGAAGATGCGGGTCTGCTCGCCGTATTTCAGCTTCGTCTGAAACCCGACCATGTTCCAAAGCGTGCCAAGCGCATTGTCCTGCCGCAACTGCACGACAGCGTATGGGCGTTCGGTCTCGGGATGCGGATTGGTCAGCCCCACCGGCTTAAGCGGGCCGTAGCGCAAGGTCTCGCGACCGCGTTCGGCCATGACCTCGATGGGCAGACATCCATCAAAGTACGGCGTGTTTGCCTCCCACTCTTTGAAAGACGTCTTATCGCCCGCCAGAAGCGCGTCAATAAACGCCTCGTACTGCGCCCGATCCATCGCACAGTTGAGATAGTCCGCGCCGGTGCCACCCGGTCCTGGCTTGTCGTACCGGGACTGCATCCAGGCCTTCGACATGTCGATGCTGTCAAAATGCAGGATCGGCGCGATCGCGTCGAAAAACGCGAGCTCATCTTCACCCGTAACGGTCTGGATGGCAGAACTCAGGTCAGGCGACGTCAGCGGCCCGGTCGCAATGATTGATGGTCCCCAGTCATCTGGCGGCAGCCCCGCGACCTCTTCTCGCTGAACCTCGATGTTTGGATGCGCCTCGATCGCGTCCGTCACAGCAGCTGAGAACGCATCACGGTCGACGGCCAATGCGCCACCGGCTGGCAGTTTATGTTGATCACCGCACCGCATGATGAGCGAATTGCTGCGGCGCATTTCTTCATGGAGAAGCCCAACGGCGTTCGTCTCCGCGTCGTCAGATCGGAACGAGTTCGAGCAGACGAGTTCGGCCAGCCCATCGGTGTGGTGGGCATCGGTCTCACGAACTGGACGCATTTCGTGCAGCACGACTTTGGTGCCAGCCTCGGCCGCCTGCCAAGCTGCCTCCGAACCGGCGAGGCCGCCGCCAATAATGTGGATCGCTTTATCTCGGGTCATGGTGCGGTTATGGCCGCTTAGGTTCTGGAATTAAAGGCCTATGCGTTTCGCCCTCTTGCGTCTCGATCGCGTCGCGATCTGACCACGTTGCGTCTCCCTTGGTGCCGGTCCCTTGGCCCCGGTCCCTTGGCCCCAGTCCCCTCGCCCGGTCGCCGCTGTCTCTCTGTGGCGCTTCGGTGACGCCTGTCCGCCGGGCGAATCAGTCACGCATCGGTCATGGCTGCCGCACCAGAAATCGACAACGTTCGGGCACCGCAAGTGCGGCGCACGCGATGCTTTTGGGCAGGCATTTTGTCGTCTGTCTCCGCTCTTGTGATCGCTGGCTGCACGCATACACCCTTCGAAACCGCGCAAATGCACTACCTCACGTTCAATGTGCCGGAGCCCCGAGGCTCCACTGTGCACGTTTGCCATGCCTATGGATGTCAGCGTCAGACGAGATATCGGTTCTCGGCCGACGACATCGCCAAAATTAAATCGGTGATGAGAAAGACGCGCAGGGCAGATACGGCGGCCGAAGAACGTCGCGCTGTCGCGTACGCTATCGGTTGGATCGAGCGCCACGTCGGACGACAAATTGGCACAGACACTGATCGAGCCGGTATGGAGTTTTCGGGTTCCGGCGATCCGGGACAGCAGGACTGCGTGGACGAGGCGACCAATACGACCAGCTATCTCACCGTGCTCGAAAACAACGGCCTGTTGAAATACCACACCGTCGGCGTGCCCTTTGCTAAGGACAATTTGTTAAACGGTATCTCCGGCTGGACGCACTGGACGGCGGTTTTAAAAGACACGGAGACCAACACGCGCTGGGCTGTCGACAGTTGGATCTATGCCAACGGTGAAAATCCGGCCGTGGTCGAAACGGACAAGTGGTACCTCTCAACGCTCAACGATCTGCCCAAGGCCATGCGCTAAGCGTTCGCCTGTGCTCGCGTTTCCCCCGAACAGTCCCCGAACATTCGTTGCGTGGCCGAACGTGTCCGGGCTAGATCGAGCGGCGCTTGAGCAAGGCGCATCAACACCGCTGATTGGAGCTCGCCCATGTCCATCGTCCGCCACGAACCAAGTGCGATTTTTCACAAAGCCGTCGAGGCCAACGGTTTTGTCTTTCTCTCGGGTCTCGTCGCCGGCGACACGAGCGAGGACACGGCGGGTCAGACGCGACAGATCCTTGTTGAGATTGATCGCTTGCTCGCTCTCTGTGGGACGGACAAATCCAAGGTCGTCTCGGCGATGATCTGGGTCACCGACATCCGCAATCGTGACCCGATGAATGCGGTTTGGACAGAGTGGGCAGGAGGCGCTTTGCCCGTGCGGGCCTGTGTGGAAGCTCGGCTTGCCGATCCGGCGATGCTCGTTGAGATCCAGGTCACTGCGGTCAAAGGCTGACCCACAATGGCGAGCGTTCGAATTCCTCCATCCGATCGGTCGAGCTACCCACGCTTCCATACGGTGCCGACCCGTTGGATGGACAATGACCTCTACGGGCACGTCAACAACGTCGTCTATTACTCGTACTTCGACACGGCCGTGAACCGCTACCTAATAGAGGTTGGCGGCCTTCGCATCCACGACGGCCCGGTGATCGGTATCGCTGTTGAAACGCGGTGCCGGTTCCATCAGTCATTTGCTTATCCAGACGACGTCGAAGTCGGAGTGAGTGTCGGACATCTCGGTCGGTCGTCGGTCCGCTATGACATCGGGCTGTTTGCGGCAGGCGAGGCTGCGGCCCGTGCGGACGGCGAGTTCTGGCACGTGTTCGTCTCACGTGAGACGATGCGCCCCGTGCCAATCGAAGAACAAATGCGCTCGGCGCTTGAGGCGATCCAAGTCAATCGTCCGGGTCGCGTGTCTGATTGAACTGCGGAACCATTGGTACTCGCCATAGTTGTGTTTTGAGGGTCGCAGTGCGCGAGACGAAACACCAATTAGGAGTTTCGTAACTTCGCTTGTGCATTAAATCGCGCATTCTCCCGAGTGTGTTCGAGTATTAGAGCGGAGAGCGTACCGTGCTGCGTCTTTTGCAAACTATGGTTGTTGCAACCTTTGTTGTGACCTCAGCGACCCAGGCCTTGGCCCAGAGAGATCGCGCCCTCGTTGGCCTGCATGATCTGCGGCGGGAAGGGCCGTCGATCTGCATCGTCAATCATTTCCATCTTGGAACCGCATCGCAGCAGCCGACCCGGCGTGCTGCGCAGCGCGCAGCCATGCGGGACTGGTCGGCGTTTACAGCCTGGGAATACGGTGGCCATTGGGGCGATCCGCGTCGCGCCAGAAATAAGTCGATGGCCTGTGAGCGCCAACGCACCGGCTGGACCTGCGACTTCAATGCGCGTCCATGCAAAGTCGGCCGTTCGCGACGTGCGCGGCGGCGGTGACGCCTGCAGTCCTAATCGGTCAGCGGCGGAAAAAGGCGCGAAAGACGCCTTGCAGGATGCGCCAGCCATAGCGCGCAATCACAAAGCGGATGATCCAGCCGACCACGCCGCGGTTGCGGTAGCCTAGCGCGCCGCCGAGTGCATCGCGGATCATCTTGCCCATACCGCCCCCGGGCGACAGTCGGCCACCGCCAATGTTTGGCTGTCTGCCGGGCGCTGACTGCCGGCGGCCACCCCCCAGGATATCGCGCAAACTATCGAAGGGTGAGGCGTTCGTCGTGCGACCATGGCTCGGGATGTCGCCGGGCACAGGAAGCGGCGCCTGATCCGGAAAAGCAGTACGACTGCCCGCGCTTTGCGGAAGTGCGTCAAAAATTTTCTGAAATGTCGGCCGCGTCTGCTCAGCGACGCCTGCCATCGTCTGCGTCCCGATGTCTGGGAGAATGCGCCGAACCGCATAGGGGTCTACGCCCACATCGTTCGCGACGCGCTGGGCTAAAAACCGGCTGCCGTCTTTCGATCCGAGAAGCTCCTCCAGAACAGGGATCCCGAGGTTGGCCTCGGTCCCGTCGCCCACTTCAGGATCGGCGCGGCCGATCAGGTCGACGAGGCGTGCAAGACCGCCAGCTGACAGCGACCGTTGTTCCAGTTTGAGTGCAAGATGTTGGGCTGCTGCCTCGGCGACGGCCTCGGTCTGCTCCGGCGTCAACCCGTATTCAGATCCCCGGCGAGCCAACGCTTCGCCCTGGGGTTTTGTCGCCTGCAGTCGATCCAACATCTGTTCGTCTCGTCCGATCCCTTGAGTGACGTCCAAAGCGAGTGACGTCCAACGTGTGTGACGTCCAACGTGTGTGACGTCCAAGGTGCGCCGGGTGCGCATCGTGTCGGGCAGCGGATAGTCGCTTATCGCTCTTTGGACAATGCAGTTGGTTTCAATGCGCCCTGGGCTGCAGGTTGGGCCCGTGCAGGGAGGTGCGCTCCTACCGCGTCGCCCGGAGAGCTGCGCGGCGAATGCGTCGGTCCTTGCTCTTCAACTGGCGCCGTTTCAGCGCGAGCCAACGGCGGCAACTCGCGCGGCGCAAGTTGCATTTGACCCGGATGCGCGGCCCGGCGGGGCGGCGCTTCCCCCGGGCACGTTTGGCCACTTTCAATTGTGCTTTCGCGGAGACCGGGACGTCCAGATCGCGAGCGGCCTTAGCCAGCAGATCCAGGGCTGTCATCCGGGCGAGAAACGGGTTCGCACGAACGACCGTCCGACCCAACACAGGGGCTACCGGCGCATTCGGCTCCATCGCGAGAACGCGTGATGCGGCGCCCGCTCCCAACAAAAATGCCAGACGCAGATTGGGGAATGTTGGCGCATGCCCGTCCGAAGCAAGGATCGCGGCGTTGTCGCGCGTGAAAGCCTCTGCGGCCTTTCGGGCCGTCTCGCGGTCGGTTCGCAAAGCGAGGATTTGCGGTCGCGACAGCTTGGCGATGCGCGCTGGAAAATGGCGCCTCATCACATCAAGCCACGTGCTTTCGATAAACTGGAATGACCCCGTCGCTGTCGATCGTGGGTTTTTGGCGGTGTCGACGCCAGAGCTCTCGGCAAGCATCAGGCGATCGAGAAAGATCGCCATAGTCATCGACGGTTTCGTCTTCTTGGTTTTTTCTTTGGTCGATGCGCCCGCCGTTTTCTTTTCCGATTTCTTGCCCGTTTTCTTTAACGGTTCGGTCTGACGAGTTGGACGTGTGGTTGGCCGCGCAGGGTCAGCGAGCGGCACAGTTGGGACGGCGCGGGTCGGGATCGGCGACGTGGTCCCGGTTGGGGTGGCAATCGTTTCGCTTGCCTGGACATTGGTCGCCAGCCCAAGGCCTGCGCCCCACACGACCGCCGCCGCGACCCCGAGTGCTGGCACGAACCGGTGCCACGCTCCCGTGACGCGCCGCTTTGAGCAACGAATACAGAAGGTGGAGGCGGTGGTATTTGCGGCGATCAACATGATCTTGACGCGGCTCGTATCTGAAGCGGTGGTGCGCACGACAACCACAGCTTGCCAAATCCAACACCCTGGACACTGCCGAACACGTTTGCTGGCGTCAAATCCCGGCGATCGTTCT
>JBCBWG010000339.1:0-2469 GCA_039817205.1 Pseudomonadota bacterium | reverse complement strand
GAGAAATTTTCGATATTTGGAAACTCAACCTGGGCATCCTGAAACAGGACCGCGATCGGCCGCCAACCGTCGATATTGCACTTCAACGGTTGGATGAACTGACGCCAGAGACCGAGTGACGGTGAACCTAATAAGAAAGCGCTCGCGGGCTTTGCAGCATGCGAGCGCTCCGAATTTCGATGTCTTACGGTGTTCTTCAGTCTAGCCGCCGACGGTGCGTCAGCCGACGTGGATCAACGTGTCGAACGTGCGCGGGTCGAAGCTTTGTTGTGCAAACGTTTCACCGCGTGTGAGGATCGACACCGCATCGTGGCTGTGAAGAGATTCCTGATGACTTGCGATTACGCGGAAGTCACCAATCCGCGTATCGCCTTCAATGGCTTCGCAAAGCAGACGCACAGCATCCTCAACGAAGATCGGGTTCGACCCATTGAGCTCAGCAAATGCCTGTTCATCCTCCCGCTTCACCATCACCTGCGTTTCGGTCGGAATCGCGCCCATGCAGTGCTCGACGAGATCCTCGATCCACAAATGACCGATCTCTTCGAGCGCAACAGACACGCGCGCCACGGACCGCTGCGAGTGCGGCGTCGCAATTTGACCGCGCACATTGCGCGCATGCTCCGAAAGCTCCAGCGAGCACGGACATGTCGATGAGTAGACGTAATCGAGATGGATTACGCGCGCGGTCGCACCGTCTACTTTGAGCATTTCAAACGCGACATCGTAGTATTGGTAGCCGTCGAGACCACTCCGCAACGACGTTTTTAGCATCGGGTAACGGAACCGAAGTTGAATGCGCGCGTCAAAGCTTTCAAGATCCGTGAGGTAGCTTTCGAGCACCGCGTTGATGCGCTCGAAATCGAAGACTTCGCCCGCGTGCCGATAGAAGGTCCGCATAATGCGGCTCATGTTGATACCCTTCTTCGTCGCGGCGAGCGACACGGAGCCGGTCACGGCCGTCTCAAGCGTAAACGTCCCGCCGTCTCGCGTGCGTATTGCGAGAGGAAGCCGGAAGTTTGAAATGCCAACGTGCTGGATCTCCGCCTTCGCGCCTTTAATGAGGCTCGACGGGCCGTTTTGGAGATCGGGCATGCTGGCTTTGTAAGCCGCATCCGGAGCGAAATCCGTCGGATAGCTCCGGTTCAAAGCCACGACCGGTTGATCTGGCTGACGCGCGGGATCCAGGGCACGGAGCGCGGCCTGGGACGGCGCAACCTCGGCCATGCGCGCAAGACCCATCGCAGGGTCGCCACCGACGTCAGACGGTTTCTCAAGTGCAATGGCCTCAGCAGTCATCGCTTTTGGAATTAGGTTCACGGGGCCTCTCCTCGAAGCACGCTTAACGGTCAGTCCGGGTTCGGAACGGGATGAAGTGGGGTTTTGGATCTCAAAGCCGGCCCCGGTTCGTGGCCGGGCACAGAGCAGGGGGTGCGTCGGGCGGCGTGGTCAGCTCACGACAAGGTCTGCGCGTGGCAGACGCCCGACGACGGCGGCCTGAGGCCGTGTGCATGTTGGTGTTGAGATGCTGTGTCCCATGCCAATGAACATGGTGACGACAATCGGGCGCCGCCACTCGAACATGAGCTTTCCGCTCAATGAAGACTGCTGCCTTGCAAGTAAGCAATTGAAAATATGTATAAAATTTCGAAGCCTCGACAAAGGAACAAGTGTTTATCGGCAGCGCCTCAATCACTGCGTGAGCGCGACCAGCGTGATCGTCAACGAGATTACGACCACCGTTGTTAAGCCGAGGCGAAAGCGCTCATACCACCCTGGGACCTCGTCTTGGCGCACCGTCCAGAGGTCATAGATCAGCAGCAAAACGAACCCTGTCGAGAGCGTGATCAGCCCGGCGCGCATCGGCAGCAGAAGCGCCACCCAGGCGAGGATGGCAGGCACGACGCTCACACCGTACCGACGCCAAGTGACGGCCGTCGTCTCGTCCACCGAGCGCATCGCAACGCCCCATTGAGCGCCACCCATGAACGACAGGATCACAGCCGCATAAAGCGCGAGCGCTGGAACCGTCGCGTGCGCTTTGACGATCTCCGGTAGAGCGACCGCCCCGTCGAGAGCCACAAGCACCGGCAGCGCAAGAAACGGAATAAGGCCACCGACGCCAAGCCACAGTGC
This sequence comes from Pseudomonadota bacterium, assembly GCA_039817205.1. GTDB lineage: Bacteria > Pseudomonadota > Alphaproteobacteria > Rhizobiales > Hyphomicrobiaceae > JBCBWG01. The sequence continues at coordinate 333 of JBCBWG010000339.1, read as the reverse complement.
GGGCCGAGGGATCTGGTTCGGCGATTGGTCGTGGAGGCTTTTTTGCATCGTGGATCGTCGGCTCCCAAACCGCGCTTGCGTCATTCCGTCTTCGCTGAGTGTCAAACCCACATGGCCCCGAAAACGTTCACCGTCAAAGGCCAACGAGCTGCACAAGCGCCGCACGCAACGATCTGTTTCGGGAGCCCGCACCGCGATGTTACGCAAAGACGAACTCAAACCAATTCGGAAACCAATGCGCGACGAGGCGGCGCCCGGACTTTCGGCTGCGACCACTTCGGATGCCGCCGAGGTCGCGCGATTTAATGAGCTCGCGGAAGAGTGGTGGCGACC
>JBCBWG010000338.1:0-2472 GCA_039817205.1 Pseudomonadota bacterium | reverse complement strand
TCCAGCCTGCAAACTGAGCGATCGCTTGACCGGCCAAAGCAGTTTCGCCGGCGCTGAAGAATACAATGACCCGGACCGTGTCGGTGAGTTCATCAAAAGCCGCTTCCAGGCGCGCAATCTCTGCGCCCCGATGCTCGGCTGCGACGGTGCCTGCGATGTGCGCCGCTGCCGTTCGGGCTGCGCGATGAAACGACGTTTCTCCACCGGTGGCGTTGGCGCGCGAAACCTCGTCGGCGAGGCGCGCTGCCTCTTGCGTGATAGGATCGACCGGAAAGACGATCTGTTCAGCAAACCCACGACCCATCCCGGCCGGGGCGCCATTGGTGGCTCCGAAGGGACCAACGCGAAGACCCATTGGATCGTTCGGGCTCGATGGTTCCTCGTTCTCGTCGCCTGTCATAATTCAGGATACCTGTTCCACGGCTCGTCCTGACGATTTACCTGACCAGCGACGGCAGGATCAACCGGGCCACCCAACTGGATTGCCAACGACCGTGACGATCAAATCGTCAGTCTTGATAATGCGGTCTGCCGCGCGCTTCACGTCCTCAGCGGTGACAGCCCGGATGAGATCGTTGCGCTCTTTAATGTAATCGAGACCGAGCTCATCTTGCAGAATGCCGAGGAGCTGTTGCGCGACTTTGCTGTTGGTGTCGAACCGCAGCGCATAAGAGCCGGTCAGGTACTGGATCGCTGCTTTCAAATCAGCGGGATCTGGGCCGTTGTCAGCCATCTGCTGGAACTGCTGACGGATTATTGTCAGGCTTTCGCCGATCTTGTCGTTCTTCGTTGCGACACCGCCCGCAAAGATCGACGAACGATCAAAGGGCTGAAGATAGCTGTAGACCGAATAAGCCAAGCCGCGTTTCTCGCGCACTTCCTGCATCAGTTTGGATGAAAAGCCGCCACCGCCCAGGATGTGGTTCATGACGAACGCCGGGATAAAGTCTCGGTCCGTCCGCGAGATCGATCCCATGCCGAAAATGGCAACGGACTGAGGCACCGGGAATGTCACGACTTTATTGACGCCACCGGTCACAGGCGCGATCTCAGGCACCGGATTGAGGTCAGCCGTTGCAGCGAGGTCGCCGAACAACTTGTCAAGCAATGGCCCGAGCGTCTTCGCATCAATGTCACCGACGACTGCAATTTTCAGCGTGTCTCTTGCGAAAACGCGCTTGCGGTAAGCTTCAAGATCGGCCGACGTGATTGCTGCCACGCTTTCGAGCGTTCCACCGCTCGGCCGTCCATAGGGGTGACCCGGGAATGCCGTTGCCGACCATGTTTTCGCAACGATTTGGTTCGGGTTCTTCTGCGCCGCCGCAAGCCGGGTCAGCAAGTAGCTCCGCATCCGCGTGACCGCCTTTTCGCCGAAAGTCGGCTTCGTCAGCGCGAGCTTCAAAAGGTCGGTTGCGGGGTCAAGGTTTTTTGACAGCGTCTGCATGCTGACCGTGAACGTGTCGCGTCCATCTGAGAAGCTGAGCCGCACCGCAAGCTCTTCAAGGCGGCGCTGAAACGTCTGCGCGTCGAGATCGCCAGCGCCCTCGTCGAGCATGACGGAGAGGAAGTTGGCGAGCCCCTCCTTGCCGTCCGGGTCCTGTGAACTGCCACCGTCAAAAGAGAAGCGCATGGCAACAAGCGGTACGGACGTCTCTCGAACGAGCCACGCCTCAATACCACCCGGGCTTTTGACGACTTCGATATCCATCGCATGAGCCGATCTGTTGGAGAATGTCAGCGCCGACACCAACACGAACATCGACAGCGCGAGCAAGTGTATGAACTTCGGCAGAGAATGAGACGGAGTAGAGCCAAGCGCATTCATCGGATTGGGATCTCCCAAATTGGCCGCAGTCTTGATTGGTTACCGACGCCTTGGCGCCGGGCGCACCGGGGTCGCGCGGTTCGCGTGGAGCGACGTTCGCTCAAAAACGAACCGCCATTGCAGATCGTGAAGGCCGACGGTGCTTTAAGAGCGGTTCGGCTTCGCGGACGCACGCCGCTCAACGGTGCCAGGTGCTGCTGGAAGCAACTTGCCTGTCACGGATGCATTGATGTTGAAGTACTTAGATGCGACGCGCTTCACGTCGTCAGCTGTCACTTTCGCCAAAGCAACCGGCCAACTATCGATCTGCTCAACCGATGAGCCAACGACCAAGCCCCAACCGTAGCGGCGCGCGAGCGAAGACTGGCTGTCGGTCTCGTAGATATATTCGGCTGTGTAGACGTTGCGCGCGCGCTCAATGTCGGCGGGCGTCGCGCCCTCGGCAATGAACTTTGCGATCTCCTTGTCCACGGCCGCTTCGATATCTTCGAGGGACACCCCTTTGGCAGGCGTCACGGCAAGGACCATCTTGCCCGTATCGAGACCATAGCCCGCGTAATAGCCGGACACGCTGGCTGCGATTTTCTGGTCTACGACCAGCGATTGATAGAGCTGGCTCGTCGTGCCCGACGCGAACACCTTCATCA
>JBCBWG010000337.1:0-2475 GCA_039817205.1 Pseudomonadota bacterium | reverse complement strand
GCTCTCTTCCAGCGAGTACCGGCTGCTGAGCGGCACATCGCCGATGTCGGCGGCCCGCACCTGGCTCTGCGGCACGGAGCGATGGACCGGCAGCCTTTTTGGCGAGGCCCGCTTTCTTGTGCAACGCCTTACCGCCAGCAGCTTCGCAACCGACTTCAAGAACCTTGTCCTCGAAGACTTCACGCGTGCCGTGCTTTTCGCCCGGGATGTAGGCGACGATATCCCACTTCGGCAGCGATGGGTTCACTTCGTTCCAGGTCTTGAAGGGATTGTCTTTCATGACGCCGTCGACTGGAACCTTGGCTGCGAGCGCCATGTAGACGTCTTTCGGCTCGAGCTTCCAGGGCTCACCGCCAGCGTCGGTCGCAAAGACGATGCCGTCATATCCGAAGCGGATTTCGACGATGTCTTTCACGCCAGCTTCAGCGCAGGCTTTGACTTCTTTTTCGCGGATTTTACGCGATGCGTTTGCGACGTCGATCGTGTTCGGACCAATGCCCTGGCAGAACAACTTGAGGCCGGCTGACGAACCACCGGACTCAACGATCGGCGTTTTGAGGTTTGGGAAGGACTTACCAAACTCTTCGGCAACGATGTTTGCGTATGGCAGAACGGTCGACGAACCAGCAACTTTCACCTGGTCGCGAGCGACGGCATTGCCAGCAAAAGCCGCAACGCCAACAGCCGTCGCGGCTGTCATGGCGACAAATTTCGTGTTCACTTATGAACTCCTCGAATTGGGAAATCGTCAGGGCCACCCCCGCACGGTGCGCAGCCCATCGTTGGACATCGCTTCGATGTCGGCAGTTAACTAACCCAACTAGGTCACTCTATTGTGACAAAATAAGATATTGATTTAACAAAATTTTATACCCGCGGATGAATCTTCAGAAGGCTTGGTGTTCACGCGATTTATCGAAACCGTGAAGGTCGAGCCAACTCCGATTTGCGACTCGATGCGAAGATCGCCGCGGTGCCGACTGACAAGATATTTTACAATGGCCAACCCGAGGCCCGTCCCACCAGCCCGACGACTCGTCGACACGCTTGTGCGATAGAAGCGCTCCGTTAAACGCGTAAGATGTTCCGGCGCAATTCCCTCGCTCTCGTCCGTGACCTGCACCATCACCCGCATCGGCGATGACGGCTTTTGAGCCCCGGTCAGAGCAGACGAGCGCCCCGCGTCGTCATCTGCCAATCGAACGCAGACCGGACGACCTTCGTGGCCGTACTTGATGGCGTTTTGGATCAGGTTTTGGAATATCTGAAGAAGATCTTCGCGGTCTCCTCGGACGACCGCAGCGTCGGTCTCAATTGACAGCCGGATCTCGCTTTCAGAGCCGACGACAAGCGGTTCCAAGCTGTCGGCCACATCCGCCAGGACTTCGCGAAGATCTACGAGATCTTGCGGCGGCAAATGAACCTTCATTTCAGCGCGGCTGAGCGTCAGCAGGTCATCGATGAGACGCGTCATTCGCGTCGCCTGGGTTTGCATCATCGCGAGAAACCGGTCGCGGGCTGCGGCGTCAGAATAAGCATTCCCCTGCAGCGTCTCGACCATGCCTTTCAGCGAGGCGAGAGGCGTCCGAAGTTCGTGCGACGCATGCGAAATAAAATCGCTGCGAAGCTGTGCGTGCCGCTGTTCAGCCGTCAAGTCTCTCAAGACCACAAGCTTCGATGGCGCAGCGGTTGGATCTTCGATGCCAAGGGCCGTTATGATCGCAGACCAACTTCTAAGAACCGGCACACGGTCTTCAATTTGGACAATGGCGTGGGGTTCGGAGAGTTCGAACGTATCCAAGGCACGGACCAGTGCCGGACTTCGCATCGTCGAGACAAGTGGCTGGCCCAGACGGGCGCGCGGGAAAAGATCCATAAAAAGCGGATTGAGATGCGCAAAGTCTCCATTGGCATCAATGACGAAAGCGGGGTCCGAGACGGCGTCGATCACGGTCCGCCAATTCAAACTGGCATCGAGCCCATCGCTCACACTGACAGTTGAAAGGGCCCCTCGCTCAAGCCCGGACAAAGCAGGCTCACTCTCAGGCACCAGATCAGTGTTTGCGAGTGTCGGCCAAACAACGGCAAGCGTTGTAAAGCCCCAACAGATCAACGCGGTGACGAGATCCAATTTGCCGATCAGAACAAACAGCAAGAACACAAGCGCAAGTGTCGTCGCGACACGAGCAAACGTCTGGCGCATCGGCAAGCTGAGCAAGCCGCTCGACCATCTCAAACCTTGCCCAAACGCGTCTTCACCCGTTTGCTTTCTGGGCAGTGACCGTGGTCGGGTGGCGGTCGCCGTTGCAGGCTCAGTTTCTACGGAATTTACGTCTGCCGGTTGCTGATCCACCTGCGATCATGCCTCAATCAGGAGTTGGGGGACTGGTGCGGGCGCGGCCATGTACTACAAACGCCCCAACCCAACCATCGGTGCCTCGAAATTTGAGGAGCAGGCATGTCTGCAAAGCAAGG
>JBCBWG010000336.1:0-2489 GCA_039817205.1 Pseudomonadota bacterium | reverse complement strand
CGCATGGCGGGTCGTGAAGTTGAGCGTGCCTGCATTGCGTTCGGCGAGTGTCAGATCGAGCGCGCCGATGTTGCCCGTGGTGACGGCTTTCCAGGTGAGTTGGTTGGCGGTTGCCGATTGGATGCCGCGGTCGAGGTTCCAATTGTTGAGCATCGCGCTCGTTTCGATCGTGTTGCCGTCGATCGTGAGTTCGCCATCCCAGACGGTTGTGCGCGAGCGGCCTCGATATTCTGCACCTTCGTAGGTGAGGCGGATGCGCTGGCCGAGGTCTACGGCTTTATAGGGCCGCACGGTTTCGATGAGGTCGAGGCCGTCGAAGATGTCGATGCGCTCGATCGGGGCTGAGCCAACGGCTTCAACGGTGAACTCTACCGTGTGGTCGGCGACCCGCGCGATGTCGCCGTTGATGCACGTCGTCGTCTCCGTGCTTTCGCAGGGCCCGAGGTCGGGATTTCGCGCGTAAGCCGTCATCGGCGACGCGCTCGTCACTTGAACGTCGAGCAGCATGCGCTGGCCGGTCGTCGCGTAGTGGTGCCGTCGGCGCATGGACTCAAAGATCGCGTCGCGATCGAGGCTCGGTGCGAGGTAACACGTGAGGCCACCTTGCGCGCCAAAGAAGCTTGCGCCTGGAAAGTCGCTGCCCGGGCGGCCCTTATGGCCATCGGAGTTGCCAACGATGCCGACGCGGTAGCCTTTCTCGAAGGCGTCGCGGACGACCCACTCAAAGGTGCCCCAGCACGAGTGGACTTCGACAGCGGTCTCGACGCCTTCCTGGTGCGCGTACGTAATGTCGGCATAGCGCCCGCCGATGTGGGCCATCACAACGCAGTCTTTGCCATCGAGTTTTTCGAACAATTCGTGCGCGGTGTGTGCGTCGGCTGGCTCATCGACGATGTCGGTTGGGTCGGCGATTTGGGCGTGGCTTGAGCGGTGGATCGTTTCGCCTTCGCGCCGGTAGAAAACGTTGCGGTCGCCGCCGACGGCGGTGTTGGCCGACCACTCATAGCCGGGGAAGCAGCAGAACGTGCCAGGTTGGTCGAACTCCGCCGTCAGCTCGTTCAAGTCGCGCCAGAACGCACCTGTGATTTGAAAGTCGTTGCCCTGGTGGCTCATGACATCAAGGAAGGCTTTGTCGCGGCCGAATTCGAAATATTCGCGCGCGTCGTTGGTGCCGAGCGTTTCGTTCGACTGGCCGTGAATGTCGGCCCAGTAGTGCATTCGTTTCGTTTCGGCTGGCGTGATGCGAAGTGGGTTTGAGCGCGTCAGTTGCGTGCCATCGTCAGCTGTCACGTTGATTGTCAGATCGCCCGGCTCGGCGACGCTCAAACCATCGATGACCGTCGCAACTTGCCCGTCGACGAGTGCGACTGTCTCGGGCAACCCATCAATTGCCTGGCTCGGTGCTAGTCGCACCACACCGCGCGCTTGATCGGTCGGATTGCCCCAAGCGTCGTGCGCTTTCAGTTTCAGCGCGAACGTCTCGCCTGCCCGTTGCAACGTCGGCAAAACCGCGTGCCAGGTGACGGGTGCGCCGGGAACGATCGCAATCTTCGGGCTTTCAACGATCGGCACGTAATCGTAGGTCGCGATCGCATCGATCAAGACGCGAAACTCAAACTCGGTTTCAATGTAGGTTTGAAGTCTGACGCCCGGTGAGCCCTGTCGCCGATCGCCGAAGCGGATCGTGATCGTGTCATCGGGTTTCAGAAAGTGGTTTTGGATGCCGATGTAAAGCGAGCGGCTCCAGGGGCGGATATTGCGCTTAAACTCCCACCGGACATCGAGTGTTGCACCGTTCGATGCTTCGACCGTTGTGTAGCCGGGCGCTGTCGGGTCATCGAATTGCACCGGGCCAAAGTCGGTTGCAAACCGCATTCCGATCTTCATGGACCCGGTATCGTCGATGCCAAACCGACCGGCTGTGTAGGTCAGCGTGAACTCCTGATACGAGCCAGCCTCAAACGCGCCTGATGGTTCGAGCTTGGCCGTGCCCATGAGTTCGGGACGATAGTCGGAATAAGGCATGGCGGGTCCGGTTCTTTGGTGGGATGCAGGGAGCGCGTCGCCATCGTGCGAAACGGAAACCCACCGGGTCAAGGTGGCAGGTGCCGATCTTCAACTGCGCATCGTTTCAGCGTTCTTTGCAAACCCAAAATCGACGACCCGCTTCCCGCCTTCTGCTGCTCGCTCGGGCGTTGCTTTCATGCCGTGTCCGTCAACGATGCGATTGACCTTTGCGTAGAGCGACGCGATGCAAGCGGCCTGACTGACGGCTGCAACGTCCCAGCCGGCGCTGATAATTTTGTCCGTGTCGTTCTGTGCCACGATGGCTGGAGCTGTCGTCAGTTTGGCGCATGATCGCATCGACGACTTCGAACACGGGCGCGGCGACATGGCGGTGTTGCTTGAAGAGGTCGACGAGTGAGGCGTTTTCGGCAAGCGATTTGAGATGGGGCATGTTTTGTCCTCGCGGAGTAAGGCGCGGTGCG
>JBCBWG010000335.1:0-2492 GCA_039817205.1 Pseudomonadota bacterium | reverse complement strand
GGTATGATTGCTCTCTCGTTCATCAATTTCGCTTTAAAGATCGTCACGCTCGGGATTTATCACTTCTGGGCGTTAACAGAGACGCGGAAGCGGATCTGGTCCGGCGTCCGGTTCAACGGGCAATCGCTGACGTACACGGGGACGGGCTTGGAGCTTATGCTCGGGCTCCTGTTTGTGGTCCTCGCGATTTTTGTGCCAGCAATTCTAATCATCGTCGGCGTACAAATCGCGTTCGGCCCGCAATCAGTGGTCACTGTCACAGCAATCGCCGCCGTCTATTTTATCGGCTTCTGCCTGTTCGGCGTCGCGATTTATCGAGCCATGCGATATCGGATGAGCCGCACGAGCTGGCGCGGTATCCGAGGCGGGGCAACCGCTAATCCGTGGCCTTATGCGTCGACATTTGTCTGGACAACGCTGCTGCTGCCTCTGACGCTCGGTTGGTTTGCACCGATGCGGTCGGTGCTGCTTCAACACCGGCTGGTGAACAATCTCTCATTCGGTGATCGGTCGTTTCGCTTTGATGGTCGCGCGGGGCCGCTCTACGGGCCATTTGCTGTCCGCTATATCGGTGCGCTGATCGCCTTTGTCCCGTTCATCTATAGTGTGGCGTCGCTCGTTCCGAAACAGATAGCAGCGCGTGAAGCGGGCCTGCCGGTAATCCCTGACAACAGCGAAATCGTTTTTTTAGTCTTGTCGCTGCTATTCGCGATTGTCGTGAGCCTCATTCTCTACGCTTGGTACTCCGCAACGCTTATCAATCACTTTTCGAAACACACAAGTTTCGACGAGGCCCAATTCTCAGCTAACGTGTCGGCGTCCGGACTGATCTATATCGCGGTAACGAATTTTCTTTTGACGCTGGCCGGGGGCCTGATCGTCGGCACTTTGGTAGGCGTCTTTGCTTACGCCCTCGGGTTGTTTGATATACTGGCACAGTTCAATGAGCTCGATTACACGACGCGCATCCAGCTCGTCCAGGTGCTCCCGGCTTTCGTGATCCTCACCTTTGCCGCAGGTGCAGCGCTGTTCGGACCTGTGAAGTCTGCGCGTTCAACCGGCTATGTCGTTGACCGCATGGCGCTTGAAGGTACGGTCCCGCTCGCCGACATTGAACAGGTGGCGCAGGAACGGATGCGCGCTGGCGAAGGCCTGTCTCAGGCCTTTGATGTCGACGCGATGTAGGAGTGGGTTCAGATCCAAAGCACCGCCAAGTTCTCGGACGGAAAAAGCGCCGCAGCTTTGACGGTTGCGATTTCACTCGACCCACGCGGGATCATCATCCAGGGCGCGCAGACTGACGATGAACCGCTGGTCTGGCCCTATCCCGCCTTAAGCGCTGAACCCACTCTGACGGCTGCGACGGATGCGGCGAGCATTACGTATTCGCACCTGCCGGATGCATCGCTCTGGATCGGCGACGCGGCGTTTCTGCAAAAGCTGCGCGAAGCGGCACCGACGACGCGCGCCGGTCGGCAGCGTATGCGCTGGCTCGGCGCGATTGCTGCGATCATCGTGCTGTTTGTCGGGATCGGTTTGCTTGTCCAGCTCGCGAATATCCGTGTGCTTGGGGCGACGGCATCGCTGATCCCGCAGAGTGCGCGCACGGCGATGGGGCAGCAGGTCGCGAAGCAAATCTCCTCGCGTTATCCAAACTGCATCAATCCGAAGGGACGTGCAGTGCTGCAGAAGCTTGTGGCGCGTGTTCACGGAGCGACGACTGCGAAATCAACGCCGATCGAAGTCGGCGTCTTGAACTGGCGGATCGCCAATGCCTTCACGGCTCCCGGCGGCGTGATCTACTTGACGCGAGGGCTCATTCAACAGGCGACGACGTCTGATGAGGTTGCAGGCGTGCTGGCCCATGAAATCGGTCATGCGGTTGAGCTACACCCTGAGGTAAATGTCCTGAGACGCATCGGCCTCACCGCGTTTATCCAGATCATGACCGGTGGTGGCACCGTCGCCGGACTAGGGGAGATGCTCGTTGCGAACAGTTTCTCGCGCAATGATGAGCGCGAAGCTGACGCCATTGCGGTGCGCCTTCTCCATGAAGCCGACATCTCGCATAAACCGCTTATGGCGTTTTTCGAGCGCAGTAAGCGGTCGGCGTCTGTCGTCGATCTGATGAGCACGCACCCGGCGTCCGAAGAGCGCCTCGCGACTTTGAAAGCAATCCCCGCGCCGCTTGCCGTACGTGATGCGCTCACGGGGTCGGAGTGGCGCGACCTTCGCAATATCTGTCGGAAATTGGCCCGCTGAACACACCGGTCTCAGGCAAGCGTCGCGGCGAGGCGGCTCCCGACATCAACGAGGTTTACGCGCAATACAATCTATCTCGACAAGTGCGCCAACAGCCAAAGCCGTCACGCCAATGCATGTCCGCGCGGGCAACCGATCGGTCGGAAAATAAGTCCGGTACGTGTCATTCATCACCGCATAATCGCGCTCGAATTCGGTCAGATAGATGCGCATCTGCAAAACATGCTCGA
>JBCBWG010000334.1:0-2526 GCA_039817205.1 Pseudomonadota bacterium | reverse complement strand
CGAACTTATCGAAATTGATCGAGAGCTCGCGGACGGCGGCGTCGCCTCGCTTTTCGATGTCTGCAAGCGTCGCCTCAACAACGGCTCGCACTTTGGCGTCATCCTCGCGGCGCTCCGCCTCATCACGACCGCGCTTCAGATACGTTGGCATGTCTGTCCTCCCCCGTTGCAGGCGCGTGGTTTTTCTGGTCGCGCGATCGCCGACGTTATATCCCGAACACCAGTGTTCGAAACAGCGCGGACGACGCACGTCGAGCGTGACGCGCAACGGCTGCCGTGTGTGCAAGGACAGTTGGAAGCGAGATGTCGACGCGGCCAGCCCTCGGTCCAGTGGGACTGCGCGTGGCTTGGCTTCGAAGGTGCTGGGAAAACCTGCGCCCGGTTAGCCCTTATCGCCGAAGAAGCTCGCGACTTTTGAGAAGAAGCCATGGCTTTCGGGGCTGGTTTCTTCTGTCTCTGAAATCTTCTCGAACTCTTCCAGTAGCTCGCGCTGCTTTTTAGAGAGGTTCTTCGGCGTCTCAACCTCGACCTGGATGTACATATCGCCGGTCATTTTCGAGCGTAGGATTGGCATCCCCTTGCTCTTAAGGCGGAACTGTTTGCCGCTGGGCGTGCCCTCGGGGACCTTCACCCGTGTGACGCCGCTTTCGACTGTCGGGACATCGATCTGGCCGCCGAGCGCCGCCGTCACCATCGAGATTGGAACGCGGCAGAACAGGTCCGAACCATCGCGCTGAAAGAATTGGTGCTGGGCGATCGACAAGAAAATGTAGAGGTCGCCGGCGGGCCCACCCCGGAGCCCGGCTTCCCCCTCGCCGGCAAGCCGAATGCGCGTCCCGTCTTCGACGCCGGCTGGAATATTGACGGAGAGTGTGCGCTCTTTCGTGACACGTCCCGCGCCGCCGCAAGCAGTGCAAGGATCTTCGATGATCTCGCCGCGGCCCTGGCACGTCGGGCATGTGCGCTCGATTGTGAAAAAACCCTGGCTCGCGCGGACTTTGCCATAGCCGCCGCACGTGGGGCAGGGCGAAGGTTTCGTTCCAGCTTTCGCGCCGGTCCCGGTGCAAACCTCACAAGCGACGCTGGTTGGGACCCGGATTTGCGCGGTTTTCCCGTGAAACGCTTCCTCCAGCGTGATCTCCATATTGTAGCGGAGATCGGCACCACGTTCGCGGCCGGTGCGCCCACGTCCACGGCCCCGCTGGCCGCCCATAAAATCGCCGAAGAAGTTTTCGAAAATATCTTCCATTGACGAGGCGAACTCGGGGCCGAAGCCGGCTCCAGGACCGCTGCCGCCGCCTTCGAACGCTGCATGGCCGAACTGATCGTAGGCCGCGCGTTTCTGCGGGTCTTTCAAAACCTCGTAGGCTTCGGCGCCCTCACGAAATTTCTCTTCCGCGTCGGCATCATCGGGGTTTGAGTCGGGGTGATACTTCTTGGCGAGCTTCCGAAACGCTGACTTCAGATCACCCTCGGATGCGGACTTTTCGAGCCCGAGAACATCGTAATAGTCGCGCTTGCTCATTGGTGTTTGCCTAAACCCTGGCCGACGGAATGGAACCGCTCACTGAGGAGGACAGGATGCCCATCTCTCGCAAGATCTGATTTCTGCGGGTAACCGCACTTGGATGCGGTCGTGCCAAGCGTGCTGCTCCGTGTTGCGAATGGCGATGCCGAACCCACACCAGCCTTTAGCGACGATGTCGGCCGATCTCAATCCGATGTACGAAGCATACGTCTGAGGGCCGACCGGCCTACGATCTCAATAAAAGCTGGCCCACTGAGCAATGCGGCTGACATCACCGGCGAGATGATCAGAGGCGCGCGGCGACGCGCTGAGCGGTGGTTCGACGGGGCGGTTCCCACGAGATGTGCGATCCGCCCCAATATCGCATTGCGTTAAGCTGACTTCTTCTTGTCGTCGTCGACTTCCTCAAAATCGGCGTCCACGACGTCATCGTCGGCAGCGCCGGGCTGATCGCCCATATCCATGTCGTCGCCCGCGCCAGCGCTCGCATTGCCATAAATGGCTTCGCCAATTTTCATCGCCGTCTGGGCGAGTGCCGTGGTCGCCGCCTTCATGGCGTCGACGTCGTCTTTCTCCATGGCGGATTTGGCATCGGCCACGGCTGCCTGCACTTCCTCTTTGACGTCATCCGTTAACTTATCGGATGCATCCTCCAGCGACTTCTCCGTTGAATTGATCAGAGATTCCAGGTGGTTCCGGGTCTCGACCGCTTCGCGGCGCTTCTTGTCCTCGTCGGCGTGCTCTTCGGCTTCCTTCACCATGCTGTCGATATCGGCATCGGACAGTCCACCCGATGCCTGAATGCGAATGGACTGCTCTTTGTTGGTTGCCTTGTCCTTCGCCGACACGTTGACGATGCCGTTCGCGTCAATGTCGAACGTCACTTCAACCTGCGGGACGCCGCGCGGTGCTGGTGGAATGCCAACGAGATCGAACACGCCAAGCTGCTTGTTGTCGGCGGCCATTTCGCGCTCGCCCTGGTAGACCTTGATCGTCAC
>JBCBWG010000333.1:0-2558 GCA_039817205.1 Pseudomonadota bacterium | reverse complement strand
AGGGGATAACATCTTTTAATACTCTCGAACTTGAGAGTGAAAAGGCCACTTTTTAATAGGTACGCATTCGGGTCATCAGCTTCGGAGGCCAGGATTACTTGCCATGTTGCGCCCGCTCACGTTGGCTTTTCACCATTCTCGACGATCGTGTCCACCAAGAGTTAGTCGAGGCTAAACGTCAGCTCCGGGTCACCAGCTAACGTCATGGCGACACAGCATAACGCCCGCTTCCGAACCGGAAGCGGGCGTCTTTGTTTCTGCTGTGTTTGAGGTTGGGCGTTAGCCCATGTGGCTGACCATTTTCGCCGTCATATAAGCCTGCAGACCTTCGATGCCGCCTTCGTGGCCGAAGCCTGAGTCTTTGATGCCACCGAACGGTGTCTCGGGCAGCGCGATGCCGTGGTGGTTGATGGAGATCATGCCGGCTTCGATGGAGTCGGCAATCTTCGTGGCGCGCTTGGCATCGTGCGTGAAGGCGTAGGACGCAAGGCCGAACGGTAGCTTGTTCGCGCGCTCGAGCATTTCGTCCTCGTCCTTGAAGCGGAGCATCACTGCAACGGGACCGAACGGCTCCTCGTTCATGATGCGCGCGTTCTCCGGCACGTCTTCGAGAACAGTTGGCTCATAGAAGTTGCCCTGGTTGCCGATGCGGTTGCCGCCGGTTGCGAGCTTTGCGCCCTTTTCGACGGCATCGCCGATGAACTGGTTCATCGCATCAATCCGGCGTGGGTTTGCCATCGGGCCCATTTCGCTGTCCGGATCGAGGCCGTCGCCAACTTTCTTGTTTTTCGCGATGTCGGTGAACTTGGAGACGAACTGATCATAGACTTTTTCGTGCACGAAAAAGCGCGTCGGCGAGATGCAGACCTGACCGGCGTTCCGGAATTTCAGCGCAGCTGTCATCGTCGCAACGTCTTCGGCATTGACGTCGTCGAAGATCATCATCGGCGAATGGCCGCCAAGCTCCATCGTGATGCGCTTCATGTGCTGGCCAGCCATCGCGGCCAGCTGCTTGCCGACCGGCACAGACCCGGTGAATGACACCTTCCGAATGGTCGGGTGTGGGATCATGTATTCGGAAAGCTCGGCTGGTGTGCCGTAGAGCATATGCAGGCAGCCCTTCGGTAGACCCGCGTCGTGGAAACACTTGACCATCGCAAGCGGCGAGCCCGGTGTTTCTTCCGGGCATTTGCAAACGATTGTGCAGCCGGCGGTGAGCGATGCTGCGATCTTGCGCACGGCCTGCATGACGGGGAAGTTCCATGGGCAGAAACCGGCGACAACGCCGACGGGCTCCATGATGACCATCTGGCGGACACCATCGGCGCGCGCAGGGATGATCCGGCCATAGGCACGGCGACCTTCTTCGGCGAACCATTCGATGACTTCGGCGCAGCCCATCAATTCGATCTTGGCTTCGGCTTTGACCTTGCCTTGCTCGAGCGTCAGGATCTCAGCAATCTCGTCGGAGCGTTCGCGCAGGAGCTCAGCCGCCTTACGCAGGATCTTCGAACGCTCAACGGCCGGCGTCTTTTTCCACTCAACGAACGCGCGCTGGGCCGCTGCGATCGCCTTGTCCATTTCCTCTTTCTTTGCGTGCGGCAGCGGTGCCAGAACGCCATCGGTTGCCGGGTTCAGAACGTCTTCGCTTGCGCCGGAATTTCCCTTCGTGAACTCGCCGTCGATGTAGAGATTGAGGTCGGTATACGCCATGCGCGGATCTTCCCTGGTTGTGCGTTTGTTGGCCGGTAGCACCGGGCTGCTTCGTGTTTAAGACGATCGACGGGGGGTAGGGCAAGGGTGTCGGTGGCGCGGGCTTGGTTTGTTAGAGCCTTGCATAACTGCGTCCCGCGCAACGCGGCGCTGTGCTTGGCCGCATCCGCCGTCAGATTGAGGAGGCGAGCCGATGGATGATGGACAAGAGACACCACCCGCGCGCGGAACCGTCGAGGTCGAGATTGATGAAACGCTGTTGAGCCAAGCATCGGCCATGGACCTCGATCTCGGTGCGCCCTTATCGATCGAATGTCCGTGATCTAAGTGCGGGCGTTACGCGAAACGGTCGGGTCATTGGACGATACCGAGTATGAAATCAAACGTGCGCTCGATGCGCTTTTTTGGGATCTGATTTGTTGGCGTAACCTCTTTGGGATCGACAACAGATACAATCAGCTTCGACCGAAAGTGGCATTCCATTTGATACAGCGCTGTTCATCACGCGCTTCCATCGCATCGAACGCTTCGGGGAGATCCATCGCAAACTGGGCCTCTTGGTCGTTGGCGAGTGCCGTCAGGCGCATGGTGTGCCAAGCGGTCACGCCGCCCGGTACGGTTTTTTCAAAGCGTGGTGCGCGTGGAGACGATGCGGTTTCATCGGTCAGCCAGCGGTTGGGCAGGTTCGGATCGAGCACCAGAAGGCGCGCGAGCCCGACCGCATCGGCGGCGCCGGTCGCGAGCGCGTTTGCCGCATCGGCCCGTGTCTTGAAGCCGCCCGTGAGCATGATCGGACAAGGTGCGATCGGCCGCGCTTCGCGTCCGATCGCCAGAAAGTAAGGACC
>JBCBWG010000332.1:0-2575 GCA_039817205.1 Pseudomonadota bacterium | reverse complement strand
CTTTCGAGAGAAAATGCGACGGCGATCGGCAGCCCGATCCAAATGAGGCGACGAAACTGGTCCCAGTCGGCGCGCCAGAGCCGCTGCAGCGGCGCGTACTGCCGATAGGGTTGAGCTGCGGCAACGACCGCAAGCGAGGCCGCAAACATCACCGAATTGACAACTGTCGTTGCAATGCCGGCTCCAACGATCCCGAGGGTTGGGAACGGACCGCCGCCGAAGACCCATAGGTAGGCGAGCGCGGCGTTGAGCGGGATGCCGGCCAACATGATCCACAGGCCTGGGTTTGGGGCATCCAGCGCGCTCATGTAGCCGCGGACTGCCATAAAGCCCCAGGCCGGCACAACGGACCAGGCGAGTGTCATCATGTAGGTTGCAGCCAACGCGCTCACGGCTGGATCTTGCCCGAGCGCATTGAGGACCGGGCGGCAACCGAGCTGCAACGCGACCATGGGCACCGCCAGAAAGAGTGCGGCATGGAGCCCAACCCGCAAACTCCGCCTAATTTTTTGGGTATCGCCCGCGCCGACCGCTTGAGCCGTCAAGGGCGCAACAGCGCTCATCAAGCCCATCCCGACAACAAACGCTGCAAACAGAATGGTGTGGGCGAGCGCACCGGCAGCAAGTTCCAAAGCGCCAAGCCGCCCGATAATCATAAGGTCGGTCGTGAACATTGCGAGCTGGCCGACCTGGGTGAGCGCGAGCGGTACGGCGAGGCGGAACGTGGCCGCGACCTCGGCCCCGATCGTGGGCGTTTGCAGCCGCGCGTCCCTGTCGCCGAATGTGCCGAGCTGGCCCATGCGGTTGTCCTCGCTTTATCGGATCGTGATCGCATGAGACGCGGTTGCGCAGTTGGCTGCTATCTCACGCTTGGGCCTTAGACCTTCGACCTCGACAAAGCAACGAAGGCGTCGCCGAAGGCCGTCGGTCGCGCCCGAGCCAATGCTTGACAGCTTTGGGTGAGCCGCTTCACTGGCACGACACGAATAGAGGACCTCGCACCATGCTCGTAACCCCGGCGAAGACTGAAACCTGGACCTATGTCAGCGGTGACTGGCACGAAGGCAACGTTGCGATCGCCGGGCCGATGACACATGCCTTTTGGATGGGGTCTTCTGTCTTTGATGGCGCCCGCGCCTTCAATGGTGTCACGCCGGATGTCGAGCGACATTTCGCGCGGGTCAACGCATCAGCGATAGCCCTCGGGCTTGAGCCAACGGAAACCGTCGAAAGCATGATGGGGCTGTTGGCGGATGGCCTCAAAAAGTTCGAGACGAAAGAGGCGATTTATATTCGGCCGATGTATTGGGCGGACTCGTCCGGCTACATGGGCGTGCAGTGCGATGGGGCATCGACGCGTTTTCTATTGTGCCTCTACGAGTCTCCGATGATCGCCGCGACCGGGTTTTCCTTGAGCGTGTCGCCCTTCCGTCGGCCGACGGTCGAGACGATGCCGACGGATGCAAAGTCCGGTTGCCTCTATCCGAACAACGCCCGGATGATCAAAGAGGCAAAGAGCCGAGGCTTCGATAACGCCCTTGTCCTCGACATGCTCGGCAACATCGCAGAGACGGCAACGTCGAACGTGTTCCTCGTCGAAGACGGTGTCGTGCGCACCCCAGCACCGAACGGGTCGTTCCTCGCAGGCATCACGCGGGATCGCACCATCTCCCTTCTGCGCAATAAGGGTTATACCGTCGAGGAAACGCGCCTGACACTTGCCGATGTGCACCGCGCCGATGAAGCGTTTTCAACTGGCAACCACTCGAAGGTCATTCCCATCAATCAAATCGATGACACGCATTTTCAGGCGGGACATGTCGGCGAGGATGCGCGGACGCTCTATATGGATTGGGCGCGCGCCGGTTAACACACTTTATGAAGCCGAAGCACGAAACGGTGGAGCGCGCACGCATGTCCGATTATCGACTTCACTGCTTTGCCCAATCAGGAAACGCCTACAAAGTTGCGTTGTATTTGAATTGCGCGGGCCTTGATTGGGAGCCGGTGTTCGTCGACTTCATGGCGGGCGGTGTTACGCGAGACCCGGCCTGGCGCACAGCGAACAATGCCATGGGTGAAGCCCCAGTCCTTGAACATGCGGGCAAGTCCTACAGCCAGTCCGGCGCGATCCTGACGATGCTTGCTGAGAAAACCGGCAAGTTCGCCCCGAACGGCGCTGACGAGGCCTACGAGGCCCTGAGATGGATCTTGTTCGATAACCACAAGTTCACATCGTTTCTCGCGACCTATCGCTTTCAGCGCGCTTTCTTGCCGAACGCGCCCGACCCGGCGGTCTTGGCGTTTTTGAAGGACCGCTTTGAACCCGCGCTCAACGTGGTTGAGGGTCATTTAGCAAACCGCGCCTTTATCCTTGGCGATCGGCCGACGATCGCCGACTTTTCATTCGCCGGGTATGCCTTTTTCCCCGAGGCGGAGACGGGGTTTGACTTCGACGACGTCGCCCCGAACTTCGCCGCCTGGAAACGACGGATGGCGGCACT
The DNA here is from genome assembly GCA_039817205.1 of Pseudomonadota bacterium. GTDB lineage: Bacteria > Pseudomonadota > Alphaproteobacteria > Rhizobiales > Hyphomicrobiaceae > JBCBWG01. The sequence goes on along the minus strand of JBCBWG010000332.1, from coordinate 71 downwards.
GGCTGGCTGGCAGGACCCGTACGATCTGATGCCCGGCGAGAAGATTGCACCGGTTCGCTAGTGTTGCGGGT
>JBCBWG010000331.1:0-2590 GCA_039817205.1 Pseudomonadota bacterium | reverse complement strand
GCGCAGATCGCGACCGTCGTTGAAGCCGTCACCGTAGCCGTCGCGATCACCGGCACGTTTGCCGCGGTGATAGCCCTGGTTGTAGCCAGCGCGGTAGCCCCGTCGGTAACCCCGGACCCAATCACGGCTCCGGGTCGCACGGGCGGTCCGAGCGCCGCTGCCGGGCGCACGCAAGGCGAGCGAACCGTCGACCACGCCGTCGTTGTAAGAGGCGCGATAGGCGCGCTTGTATCCGTCTTTGTAGCCGTCCCGATCACCGGCGCGCTTACCGGCGCTGTAGCCAGCATTATAGGTCGACGCCTCAGCTCCTGGAGCCGCTGCCACCTGGGTTGCGCCAACCGTCACGACGGCTGCGATCGCTGGCAGAACAAGGCGGGTGAAAAAAGAGCGGCGGGATTGGTTCGGGGCGGTGGTCGTCATCGTGTTACTCCAGGGCGGTCGTCGGTTGGTGTCTCAATCTCGATGACGCCAGAAAACACCACCGGCCCTGAACTGACCCTGAGCCCGGCATTCAGCTACGGTTCACGCGCAGGAAATCAGCACAAGCCATTGGGTAACCAAAACAATCTTGGAACCGAACCTCTTCGGGCAAAAATATCTGAACAAACGCCGAATTCCCATTGGGATGGTTCGACTTTTCTGTCTCCACCCTTAGCCAATGGTTTTCTTGACGCACCCCTCACCGCCCAGCCAACCTGCCACTTTCTCAATGGATCCGCAGGATTGGAGACTTTCTATGCGTCGCCTCATTTTAACCTTTTCGCTCGCCGCCTTGACCGTCGTCGGCCTGAACGTTGCGACGTCTACGGCCGCAGAAGCCTGGACATGCCGTGCCTCAAGCCCGACGGGTTCATGGGGCATGGGCTGGCACACGCGCAGCCGCAGCTACGCCCGACGTCGCGCCCTTTACGAATGCGCTCGCCGCACCCCGCGCCGTTTCTATTGCCGCATCCGTTGGTGCCGCCGCGGCGTGCCGCGCTGATGGGCTTGCCAGTTTGGCTGAAAGCCCGGTAGCTTTCAGTCAAACTCGAGCAGCATTGATTAGAGTATGTTTCGTTACTTTTTGATACCGGGGGTTGCGCCGTGCGCTCGGCGCACCTTCTTGGCCGTCATGGTCGCGCTGCTCGGCGCTGGGTCTCTGCTTGGACTTGCCACCGCGGCGTCGCACACAGCTCACGCGCAGCCAACATGGGGCCGCTTCACCGGACCTCTTCGCCTTGAAGGAATTCAAGGAGACCAGCGCTCGCTGCGCGTCTTGTCCGACTTCGGCTACGTTGGGCCAATGGGCAAACGCTGGATGGTTCCACGTGGCACGATCGTGAACGGTGCATCGATCCCGCGCGCCCTGTGGCCCCTTGCCGGAAGTCCCTGGGTCGGTTTTCACCGAAACGCATCCGTCATCCATGATTACTTCTGGGTTGTACGCTCACGGACCTGGCAGGAAACACACACGGTTTTCTATCAAGCCATGCGCGCCAGTGGGGCGAGTTCATTTGAAGCCCACGCGAAGTTCTGGCCCGTATGGTTTGGCAGCGAACGCTGGACCGTCGACAAGCGTGCATTTCGCGCCTGCAGTCGACGTCTCGCGCGGCAACGACGAATAGCCGTTCGCAAGTTAACTGCATTTTGCGCTGAGACCTTTGAGGGCAAAGGCCAAATCACGTGGCAACCCAAAGTCAGTGAAACGGCTATCAGTGAGCTTGTCCGCATGGGCGAAAGCGGCGTTTCATTTGATCAGCTCAAAGCGAAAGCGCGAGAATTGCTCATCCGAGCGGACCCGTCTGCAAACTTCGCAGACCAATTCGAGTTGCTCGATTAATGTTTCAAACAGGTTGCAGAACATGCCTCGTTTTCGTCGGCGCGTGGTCGCCAACTGTCTCTTAGCTTCTGTCATGGCGGCGGCTGCGCCCGTCGATGACGCACTCGGCCAGAAGCTGTCGCAAGGTCGCGCGCATTTCAAAGACCTCATTTCCAGGAGCCTCGGCGCGCAGCAAGGCGCACAGCAGATTGTGTTCGGCCCGCTCCAGGACCGGCGTACCTTGAGGCTATGGATTGAATATCGAAATACGCTTGACGGGATCAGCGTTGACCGCACGACGGACACTGGTGCCTGCGTTTCCTACGATCGCAGCAGCGCGGCCCTTGGTCTTCTTGTCGCCGACGCTTCGCTTGTTTGCCGGTCGAGCGGAAGCTGTCAGCACGTGCCGAAATACACAGATTTCGCCGCGAACCGTTTCGTCGACGAGAAAGTCACCCTCTTTGAAGAATTCGCTTATACTCAAGGACTTCGAAACCGCGATCGGATCGCGCAGAGGCTGTCGCGTTGGCGCTTAAACGCGGCTTATTCGTTGAAGGCTACCGGGATCTATCAGAGTTTTATCGGCACGTTTCAATTTCACGAAATCGGGCACATTGCGCTTTCGCACCAACGCCAACGTAGTGGAAACGCTGAGCAGGATCACCTTCGTGCGTTGACGCTGGAGGCGGAGGCGGATGGTTTCGCAGCGTTTGTCATACGTCTCTCTGCGCTCACAACGCGTGGTAGTGCCGCGTCGCTGTTTGATCGGTTTGCTCGACCCGACCAGCAGTC
>JBCBWG010000330.1:0-2666 GCA_039817205.1 Pseudomonadota bacterium | reverse complement strand
GTATTCACCGCCCTGGTCGGACTGGTCGCAGCGCCCGGCACCCTTCACCCGGTCTTAGCGCTGATCGCACTTGTCGCAATCGCTTTCGGGGCAGGTGCATCCGGTGCGCTCAACATGTGGTACGACGCCGATATTGACGCTGAAATGCAGAGAACCCGCGCGCGTCCGATCCCGCAAGGCCACGTGACGCGCGATGACGCTCTGAACTTTGGCGTCATCCTCTCCGTGCTTTCCGTCTTCACGCTGGCCGTTCTCGTCAATTACGTCGCCGGGCTTCTGCTCGCGATCACGATCGGCTTTTATCTTTTCATCTACACGATGTGGTTGAAGCGTCGGACGCCGCAGAACATCGTTATCGGCGGAGCGGCTGGTGCGTTCCCGCCGATGATTGGTTGGGCGGCCGTCACAGGTGGCGTCTCCGTTGAGAGCTTTTTGCTTTTCGCGCTGATCTTCATCTGGACCCCGCCGCACTTTTGGGCGCTCGCGCTTTACCGCTGTCGCGATTACGAGCGCGTTGGTGTGCCGATGCTGCCGGTGGTGTCAGGCGCGAACCATACGCGCACGCAAATCTTCGCCTACAGCTTGGTGCTCGCCCCGCTCGGTGTTGCCCCGGCTTTCACGTCGCTTGCAGGTCCCGTGTTCGGCGCTGTTGCAACTGTGCTCGGCGGTATCTTCGTCTGGCGGGCTTGGCGCGTCTATCGCGTGCGAGAGGGACGCGAGGCGGATGCTGCGGCGAAATCCCTGTTCGGCTATTCCATTCTCTATCTCTTCCTTATCTTCGCAGGAATTCTGGCAGATCAGGTTTTGAGGTGGGCGCTATGACGACGGATGTGCGCAGCGAACGGCCAACGTTGCTCGACGGTTGGCGGAACACGCCGATGTGGTTCAAGGCCATCATCGGCGTTTGGTCTTTGAACCACGTGCTGGGCCTCGTGATCTTTCTGACCGGGTTGTCGGTCTTCGGGCTCTCCGTGCCGCCACCGGCCTCCATTGCCGATGTCGTGATCCGGTTGATCCTGGCGGCGCTTAGCGTCGGCATGCTGGCAGCGTTGGTCGGGACCGTGACCGATATCTACGCGACGCCCGAGGGACAACGGACGCAGAAAATTCGATCGCTTGCAATTGGCCTTGGGCTCATCGCGCTCTGCGTCATGTTCTTTGCCGCAACGTTGGTTCGCCTCGGCAGCAACGTCTTCAATCGGGCTTACTGAACGAGCTTGGAGGTCTTCCCGTGTCGACCCATCCGGAAGGTCAGAACGCTTCACCAGACATCAGCAGCGGCGCTAAAAATGCGCGAACTGCGATTTGGGCCGGGAGCATCGCCGTCGTCATGCTTGGCGCCTCGTACGCAGCCGTCCCGCTGTATCAGATCTTTTGCCAGGTCACTGGCTTTGGTGGGACGACGCAGGTCGCCGACGCGCCATCTGGCAAAGTGATCGACCGGGTCGTCACGGTCCGGTTTGACAGCAACGTGAGCGGGGGCCTCGGCTGGAACTTTAAGCCGGTCAAGCGAACGATGCAGGTCAAGCTCGGCGAGAACGCGCTCGCGTTCTACCGGGCGACCAACACGTCAAACCGCACGTTGGTCGGCACGGCATCGTTCAATGTCGCACCCTATGCAGCCGGATCTTACTTTTCGAAGATTGAATGCTTCTGTTTCACCGAACAGGTTTTGAAGCCCGGCGAAAGCGTGGACATGCCGGTGAGTTTCTTTGTCGATTCCGAGTTTGCAACCGACAAGGACACGGTTCGCCTTTCCGAGATCACCCTCTCCTATACGTTTTACCCGGTCGACAACCCTAAGACCCAGGTGGCACGCGATGAGGTGAGAGCACCGGTCGAGCCCCAACCTGCTGCAGACGGGTCGCGCGACACGCCGAACACAAAATCAAAGCTGCCCACCCAGGGCTGACGACAAACGCCGAGGAGCGCGGAATGTCTGACGGACACTCCAACGAACACGATTACCACCTGGTCGATCCAAGCCCTTGGCCCCTGGTGGCCTCCGTCGCCGCATTCATCACGGCCATCGGCGCAATTGCCTGGATGCGGTCACTGGACGGCGGTGACGGTGTGTTCGGTATTCAGGGGTCAACTGTCTTCTTCGCAGGCTTCGCCGGGTTGACCGCTGTCGCATACCTTTGGTGGCGCGATATCATCAAGGAGGCGCATGCCGGGCACCACACGCCGGTTGTCCAGCTCCATCTCCGCTACGGCATGATCCTGTTCATCGCGTCCGAGGTGATGTTCTTCGTTGCGTGGTTCTGGGCGTACTTTGACGTTGCGCTGTTCCCCGATGGCACTTGGAAAATGCCGATCTTCGGTGCTGACGGCTCTATGACGAAATCAGCCATCGATCTCGGCAACGTTGCCCGCGAGCAGGTCACCGGTGGGCAGTGGCCACCGGTAAGCAATGAAAACTTTACGAAGACGTTCGATCCGTGGGGCCTACCTCTGGTCAACACGTTGATCCTGCTCTTGTCGGGCACAACGGTCACATGGGCGCACCACGCGCTTCTCGAGAACAACCGCCAGGGATTGATCTGGGGTCTTTCTCTGACCGTCATTCTCGGCTTGGTGTTTTCGCTATTGCAGGCCTACGAGTACGGCCACGCGGCGTTTGCTTACTCAGGCCACATCTACGGCGCGACGTTCTTCATGGCGAC
>JBCBWG010000032.1:4859-19854 GCA_039817205.1 Pseudomonadota bacterium | reverse complement strand
ACTGAGTGATGAGAGGGACGAAGACTTTGTCTGGAGATCCGCTGGTCGAAATCAATCCTGAGCGTGTTCTCGGCGATCTAGACGTCTTGCGCGCGATGGGTGCGTACAAGACAGGCGTCCACCGCCCCACATTGTCCGATGATGATATGCGTGCGCGGCACTGGCTGGTCGATCAACTGACACGCCTCGGCCACCGCGCCGAAATCGACGGCATCGCAAACGTTATTGGCTTTGCACCGGGTGACGGACCGCACGTTCTCGGCGGGTCGCATCTCGAAACGCAGAACCATGCGGGCTGGCTCGATGGCGCGCTCGGCGTCGTTTATGCCCTCGAAGCAGCACGAGCCGTCGCAGCCTCAAGCCGGTTTCAGGGGCGCGGTGTTGATGTCATCGCGTTCGCCGACGAAGAAGCACACTTTGGCAGTTTTCTCGGAAGCTACTCCTGGATCGGTGAGCTGTCCGACGACACGATTGCAAGCGCGCGCGACCGCACGCGTGATCTTGCACTGACTGATGCGTTGGCGGCAGCAGGCCTCGGCGGCAAATCCCGTTTGACAATGCCGCCCGATCGGTATCGGGCGTTTCTTGAAGCGCATATCGAGCAGGGCGACTGGCTCGAAGCCCAGGACTTGAAGATTGGCGTCGTGACGTCTGTCGTTGCGATCTGGCAATACCGCCTTGTTGTCACCGGCATGCAAAACCATGCCGGCACGACGCGCATGGCAATCCGGCGCGACGCAGGCGTTGCCGCGACGCGGTTGCTTCAAGCGATCGAACAAACCTTCCCGAGCGTCGCTGGCGAACGGAGTGTCTGGACCGCCGGGCGCATCATGTTGGAGCCGGGTGCACCGAGTATCATTCCGGGCCGTGCTGAAGTTCTGTTCCAGTTCCGGGACGCCGACCCTGACGTTCTGCGTCAGCTTGAGCAGTGTCTTGAGACACTGGTTGCAGCCGAAAACGAAAGCGGTCCTTGCGATGTGCACCTTGAAGTCATCAGTCGATCAACTCCGGCGGTGATGCATGAGACCGTCCAGCGTGCGTTTATGATGGCCACTGAAACGGTGGTTCCCGGTCGCGGCACAATGATGCCGAGCGGTGCCGGACACGATGCCCAGAACCTGGCGCGACATGTGCCGACGGGGCTGATGTTCGTGCCGAGTATCGGTGGGATCTCGCACCATTGGACGGAGAACACATCCGCCGACGATATCGTAACCGGCGCCCAAGTGTATGCTGAAGCTGTGGCCCGACTTCTTGTTGCCTGACTTCTGGTCGGATGACTTCGGTTTGCATGACCGCATCGGCAGAGGATGCTTCGAGGGCTGCGCGTTCGGCGCGCACCGGATACGGCCCAACGCGAAACCGGCGCCAGTCAGGCTCAGTCACGACCAAGGGGTTAAGCCACATCACGCGTTGCCGATTGTGAAGATATCTCAAATGGAGGTGGTGACCGACGCGTCCGCGGTTGTGTTGTTTCCAAACACCCGATCGTGCCTTGGTCGGACCTTATCGCAGGCTACGTGGAAGAAAAGACGATGTTTTCGGCGAGCGGCTCACGACAGTGCGTGCGGTAACCACAAACAGAGCCCGGGCACGAGCAGGATCAAACCGACGCGCAGGAGCTCGACGCTAAAAAACGGCATGACGCCCGCGAAAATCTCTCGCATCGACACGTCTTTGGCGATGGACGCGATGATAAAGACGTTGAGGCCGATTGGCGGTGTTATGAGGCCAAGCTCGACAACGACGAGGGCCAAAATGCCGAACCAGATTTTCAAGTCGTCCGTGCTGAGCCCATAGGCGCCCGTCGCAGCGACGGCGTAGTCGCCACCGTTCAGCTCGATTAGGACCGGCCAAAGAAACGGCACGATCACCAAAATCATCGCAAGCGATTCCATAAAGCAGCCAAGCACAATGAGAACGAGCAGCATCAAGATGAGAACCAACCAAGGGTCGATACCGCTCGTACTCGCGCCACTTGCGAGTGCTGCTGGCAGGCCTGAGCGCGTGAAAAAACCTTTGAGAACTTCGGCACCGAACAGGATCAAATAGATCATGCCCGCCGTCACGGCGGTCTCGAGCATCGCGGTCCGCACGCGGCCCAAGCTCAGTCCGCGTTCCGGCCCGTATCGTCTGAGAAACAGGCCGTAAAGCAGGATTGCGGTCGCGCCGACGGCTGCCGCCGGTGTCGGTGTGAAGAGGCCGAAGCCAAGGCCGAAGATCACGCCTGCAAAAATCAGAAGAACGGGAACCAACCGACGGAGCGCGTCGGCGCGTTCGTCCGCGGTGAGCGGCGTGATGACGGGTGCGAGTTTCGGGTTGCGCCGAACGCGGAAAGCGATGACGCCGATAAAGAAAGCAACGGCGATCAGGCCAGGGATCACGGCGGCTTGAAACATTTCGAGGATCGAGGCCTCGACGATGATGGCGTAAATGACGAGTGCGACGGACGGCGGGATTAGAATGCCGAGCGTACCGCCTGCCGCGAGTGTTCCGGTCGCGAGCCGCGGCGCGTAATTGAGACGCGCGAGTTCCGGCAACGCGACACGGCCCATGGTTGAGGCTGTCGCAAGCGATGATCCCGAGACGGCGCCAAACCCGGCGCAGGCCAGGACCGCTGCCATGGCAACGCCGCCGCGAACATGGCCGACGAGCGCGTGAAATCCGCGGAACAGGTCGCGAGAGAGCCCCGCCTGGCCGGCGAGAAAACCCATGAAAAGAAACAGCGGCACGACCGATAGATCATAGTTTGCAAACGTGCCCCAGAGCAGCGTCTTGAACTGTTTGAGATAGGGCTCGAACCGCAAGTACGGCACGGCGAGGGAGAGCGCATAATTGCCGCCGATGCCAACGCCGACCATCGCAATACCAACGGGCACACGGATCGCGAGCAGCAGAAAGAGCGCGCAAAGCCCGGCGATGCCAATCCACTCGCGTTCGGTCATCGGCGTTCTCGCTCGAACGCCAACTGGCTCGCTGAGACGAGTGCCCAAAGTGCGAGCGAGATAATGCCGGGCAGATAAAATTGCCAAACGGGCCAGGCGAGAACCGGGGAGAGCACGCGGTCCGCCCGCGCCTCTAACATGCCGTAGAAGAGCCAGACTGTGAGAAACACCGCGAGGGCACACGCGGTCACGGTCCAAACCCAATCGAGGGCGAAGCGCCATGAGGGCGACAACAGACGGCCCAAGAGGTCGACCTGGACGTGCCCGCGCTGGACCTGGCAGTAGGGCAGAAACGTCAGCGCTGCGACGGCGACGGCAAGCGTTACGAAATCCTCGTAACCAGGAAGGCCCGATACGCGGATGCCGGCCATCTGCGCTAAGCGGTCCACTGCGAACCCGATCGTGTTCAGGCTTGTTGCAGCCATGATCAAAAGAAGCGCGACCCCACCTGCGACGGCCCAGGCCTCCGCGAGTCGCGCGATGAACGCCGAAAATTTGAGGTGTGCTGAGATCGCGAAGCTCGCTTCTTCAAGGTCTTTGACGTCTTCGAGGTCTTTGACGTCCGCGCACTATTCATGTCGATCTTGCTTTGTCGAGATCGCGTCGGGCATGCATGCCTGACCACCAGACATGTTCTGAAAGAGCTGACCCATGGGCAAACGCCAGCCGAGCGTCATCGTCGTCGGAAGCGGCATCATTGGCGCAGCCATTGCTTGGCGTTTGGCTGAGCGCGGCGCCGAGGTCACCGTTGTCGAAGGCCGCGCACCAGCGACGGGTGCAACCGCAAACTCATTTGCCTGGATCAACGCACAGTCGCCTGAGACCCCGGCCTATTTCGCGCTCCGCCTTGCAGCGATCGCCGAGCACCGTGTGTTGAATGACAGGTTCGGCGATAGCGCCTCCGCGCGCTGGGTCGGTAGCCTCGCGTGGGACCAGACGCGAGACAACCTTGCACAGCAGGCGCGCGAGCTTTCCGATCTCGGTCATCGTGCTGAGCTGATTGGCGCGAACGAGACTGCGCGACTAGAACCCAATCTCGTCGAGGTCCCCGAGGTGGCGCTCTACTGCCCTGATGAGGCGATGGTGGAGCCGACCGTCTTGACGCGCGCAATGGTTCAGGCAGCCGTTGATGCCGGGACCCGCGTGGTGACGGGCGCTGATGTTGCGTCGGTCAAGACGACCGCCGACGGGACGCGCGTCGTCGGTGTCTCGACAGCCGTCGGAGAGATCGCCGCCGATCATGTTGTCATCGCGGCGGGAACGGGCACGGCACCTCTCTTGTCCTCCGCCGGTGTCGCGTTGCCGACCGCAAACCGGATCGGGATGCTCATCCACACCGAGCCTGTCGATCCGATTGTCTCACGTGTGCTGTTATCGCCGACCGTTCACGTGCGGCAGGAATTGGACGGCCGGTTGATCGTCGGCGAGGATTTTTCTGGCACCTTTGCCCAAACCTCGGCCCAACTTGATACTCAAGTCGATGCCAAAACCGGCGACCAGACTGCCAGGCGGCCTGATAGGTGGTCTGCTCCACTCGCGATTGCCGAAGAGCTGCTCGATGACCTGCCAAAGGTGCTGAGACTGCGGGAGCCTCCGAAGATCGGCGCGCTGCATTTTGGAGAGCGCCCGGTGCCTGGAGACGGTCATCCCGTGATTGGGTCGGTCGATACACTGAGCGGGTTGACGGTGGCGATGATGCACAGCGGGATCACCTTGGCGCCATTGGTCGGCAAACTTGTCGCCGCCGAAATTTTGGGGGACGCACCGCAGCCCTTGCTGAGTGCATTCCGGCCGTCCCGGTTTCAAGCGTTGCACAGAGCGTGAGATTTGCAACGAGCCGCTTTTTTGCACGGCGATTGGGCAGCGGATCGCGTTTCCGGCCATGGCTTTGGGCTTGCGCGATCAGCACACACTCCGTAGCCTTTAAATTAAGCGATGCCCATTTAAGCGGCACGCTGGTCTCTGCCCGTCGTATTAGCGCTGGTCAACCGAATGCGGACTGCGAAAACGGCTCTCGAAGTTGAGGGCATCGTCAAAAGGTTCGGCGACAACGAAGTGCTGAAGGGCATCGACCTCGACGCGTGCGAACGCGATGTCATTTCGGTGATCGGTTCGAGCGGGTCCGGCAAAAGCACGCTCCTCCGCTGTATCAATTTTCTCGAAATGCCGGACGCCGGTCGCATTGTTGTTGGCGGCGAAGAGGTGCTCGTCAAATCGGACGGGCGCGGACGCAAAAGCGTTGGGGATGCCACGCAGATCGCGAGGCTCAGAACGCGTCTCGGGATGGTGTTTCAAAGCTTCAACCTTTGGACCCACATGACGGTTCTGCAGAACGTCATGGAAGGCCCGGTCACCGTCCTCAAGCGAGACAAGAAAGAGGTGACCGACCAGGCCATGGCGCTGCTCGAAAAGGTCGGGATCGCTGAGAAAGCGAAGGCGTATCCGTCAGAGTTGTCCGGTGGGCAGCAACAACGCGTTGCCATTGCCCGCGCGCTTTGCATGGAGCCACAGGTTCTCCTTTTTGACGAACCAACCTCCGCGCTTGACCCAGAGCTCGTGGGGGAAGTGCTGAAGGTGATGCGCGAGCTTGCCGAAGAAGGTCGCACGATGATCGTGGTCACGCACGAGATGGGCTTTGCCCGCGAGGTCTCGAGCGAAGTCGTCTTTCTGGCCGACGGCCTCGTCGAGGAACGCGACACACCAACGAAGCTTTTCGCAAGTCCGGCATCCGAACGATGCCGACAATTTCTCGCAAGCGTCTTGTGACGCCTGACGGGGTCGTCGATCGGTGAGCACGAGACCGGCTGCCGATGGACCAATCGCCGGGGCCCAAAGCGGACGATCAAGGCCCTCGAATACCAAAGCGTTCGTCGCAACATGGAGAAAATGACGTGGCAAAACTGAAAATTCTCGCAGCCAGCGTTCTGGCCGCAGCGATCGCTGCTGGTCCCGCTGCCGCAAAAGAATGGAAAGAGGTTCGGATTGCGACCGAGGGGGCTTACAAGCCTTGGAACTTCAAGGACGCGTCCGGCAAGCTGATCGGCTACGAGGTTGATCTTGCAGCTGAGCTCTGCTCGCGCATGAAAGTGAAATGCACCGTCGTTGAGCAAGCCTGGGACGGCATCATTCCAGCGTTACAGGCGGGCAAGTACGACGTGATCATGGCCGGAATGTCGATCACCGACAAACGGAAGAAGGTCATCACGTTTTCGCGGTCCTACGCCGACACGCCGGCGAGCCTCGTCGTCCTGAAATCATCGCCGCTTGCCGGCATGAAGGCGGATCTGGAGCGCGTGACGCTTGAAGGTCTCGACGACGCCGAAAAGGCCCAAGTCGACGCGATCAAAAAGGCTCTCAAGGGCAAGACGATCGGCGTCCAGACATCGACGACGCATGAGAACTTCCTCAAAGAGTTCATGGCCGATACGGTCACGATCAAGACCTACGACACGCAGGAAAATCTCGACTTGGATCTGCAGGCAGGCCGTGTCGATGCGGCGCTCGCATCCATGAGCTATTGGGCACCGCTGCTGGCGACGGACAAAGGCAAAGACTTCGCAGCCATCGGCCCGAAAATGACGGGTGGTCCGTTCGGCAACGGGGTTGGTGCCGGTATCCGTCAGAAGGATGCAGCGCTCGCCGAGATGTTCACAAAAGCGATCGACGAGACCATTGCTGACGGCACGCTGGAGAAGATGGCCGTGAAGTGGTTCGGCTTCGACGCCAGCACCAAGTAAGCGTTGTTCCAACGCATCATGTGCGCGAGCCGAGGTCCCGTTGGGGTGGCGTCTTCACTTGACGTTGCACAGTGGCGACGGGCTCGCGCATCCCCCGCTCTTCCTCCAGCCAATGACGACCATTAGATGGACCTCTCGCTACTCTCTTGGGGCGACACGGGCTGGGGCGACGAGATGGCCCGCGGCGCGGTCATGACGCTCGCCGTTGCCGTTTGTGCCTTCGCCCTCGGTATCGTCATTGGCACGGGCTTTGCGGCCCTCAAGCTCTCGCGCTTCGCAGTGCTCCGCGGTATCGCCGACGTCTACACGACGGTCATCCGGGGCGTTCCGGAACTCCTCGTCATCTACCTGGTGTTTTTCGGTGGCGGCGTTCTGCTCCGAACGGTTGCGTCAGGTGTGTTCGGCTACGACGGCTACATCGATCTGCCGCTGTTTGTTACGGGCACACTTTGTATCGGCGTCAGTGCGGGCGCTTACGCAACCGAGGTCATTCGCGGCGCCTACCTTGCCGTCCCGAAAGGTCAGATCGAAGCTGCAAAAGCCGTCGGCATGTCGGGCGCGCAGCGGTTCTGGCGCATCCTCGTGCCACAGGTCGCGCGCTTTGCTTTGCCGGGTCTCGGCAACGTCTGGCAGTTCACGTTGAAGGACACGTCGCTCATCTCTGTGATCGGCCTCGTTGAAATTATGCGGCAGTCACAAATTGCTGCCGGTTCAACACGCGAGCCGTTCACATTCTACTTGATGGCGGCGATCCTGTACCTCGTCCTGACATCGGCATCCAACAAGGTGTTTGACCGCGCCGAGACGTGGGCCAACCGCGGTATTCGGCGGGCGGCGACATGAACGTCGCGTTGATGATCGAGGCGTTTCCGACGATCCTCGGGGGCTTGCCCAACACGCTGATGCTGGCAGGGATCTCGCTCGCGATCGGGTTTCTGATTGCAACCGGCGTCGCTCTCATGCGGACCTCGCCAAATCCGATTTTCGCTGGCACCGCTTACGGCTTCGTCTATCTGTTTCGTTCAACGCCGCTGCTGGTCCAGATCTTTCTCATCTACTATGGCAGCGGACAGTTTCGCCCGGCGCTCGACAGTGTGGGCCTGTGGCCATTCTTCCGCGAGGCCTGGTTTTGTGCCTTGCTCGCCCTCGCCCTGAACACTGGCGCCTATACTTCCGAGATTATTCGAGGCGGTATTCAGTCGGTGCACGTTGGCCAAATTGAAGCGGCAAAGGCCGTGGGCATGTCCGGTCTCGACACGTTTCGGCAGATTGTTTTCCCGCAGGCGCTGAGGCAGGCCCTTCCGGCCTACGGCAACGAAATCATCCTGATGGTGAAATCAACGTCGCTTGCCAGCACGATCACGATCCTCGAAGTGACCGGGCAGGCCAAGAAGATGATTGCTTCGACGTTTCAACCCGTCGAGATTTTCATTATCGCGGGGGGCATCTACCTGACGCTGAACTTCATCATCAGCCGATTGATCACGTTCGGCGAGCGGCAATTGTCGCCTGACCGCGACCGCGCGGGATCGTAAGCTGCCAGCCACCAACACACGACCTTTCCGTGGGGAGCAAAACTGATGGACCCAAGCAAACTCGACGCGCTCCGTAAAAAGTTTTCGGGCGATGGATCAGATGACATCCGCGATCCCGAGTTCAAGAAAGTGGTCGATATCTTGTTTGCTGACGGCGAGCGGCGCGCCAAACCTTACGAGGGTGTGGCGACCTTCCTCGACCTGCCGCTCGAGCCCGATGAGAGCAAGTGGTCGGAGCTGGATGTGGCGTTCGTCGGCGTCCCGATGGACCTTGGCGTGACCTATCGGCCGGGCGCTCGCCTCGGCCCACGCGCGGTCCGCGAAATTCCGCGTGTTGGTCCGTATCACGAGGTCCATCGCACCGTGCCGCAGAGCCAGGTGCGGGCCGCCGACATCGGCGATGTGCCGCTCAGCAGCCGGTACTCGCTGGAAGAGAGCCATGCGGACATCGAAGCGTTTTTCACAAAACTGGTCGCGGCGCATGTCGCGCCGATGGCGATTGGTGGTGACCACTCGATCAGCCGCGCGATCCTTAAGGCCGTCGGCGCGAACGAGCCGGTTGGCATGATCCACATTGATGCGCACTGCGATACGAGCGCGCCGTTTGAAGGCGCAAAATTCCACCACGGCGGACCGTTTCGCCAGGCGGTACTCGACGGCGTTTTGGACCCCGAGCGGACGGTTCAGATCGGCATTCGTGGCAATGCCGAGTATCTTTGGGAGTTTTCCACCGAGAGCGGCATGACCGTCATCCATGCAGACGAATTTGTTGGTCTCGGCGTCAACGCGACGATCGAACAAATGCGCGCCGTCGTCGGCGACGGCCCGACGTACATCTCGTTCGACGTTGATGCGCTCGACCCAGTCTTTGCGCCGGGGACTGGCACGCCTGAAATCGGCGGGCTCACGAACCGCGAAGCGATGGCGCTGATCCGTGGTGCGATGGGTCTTAATATTGTCGGGGGCGATGTCGTTGAAGTCGCGCCTCAATACGATGCGACGACGAACACCGCCCAGGCAGGTGCGCAGATGCTTTTCGAGATCTTCGCGGTTTTGGCCGCAGCGTTGTCGACTCGATCAGGAACCTAGAGGGCACTCAATTTTTTTAGGATTGATCGAGATCGAGCGTCATGTCGCGGTGCGGGATGCCGACATCGTCGTAGATATCGCCGACCGCGACAAAGCCAATCTTTGCGTAGACGTCCATCGCACCGAGTTGCGAGCTGAGGATCGCCTGTGAGGCCAGCTTTTGCGCGCGCACGTGGTCGAGCATGGCGCGCAAGAGCGCCGTCGCAATGCCCTGACCACGGTGCGATTTCAGGACGGCCACACGTTGCAGCTTGGCCGCGCCATTCACGATGCGCAGGCGTGCTGTGCCAACCGGGCTCTGCGCTTTGCGTGCGATGAAGTGGGTGCACTCTGCATCGAGCGTATCGTACTCATCGATTTCATCGGCCTCGGCGATTTGCTGTTCGACGATGAATACGGCGCGCCGCACGTCGAGACACCCTTCAAGGTCGCCGTCCGTTTCCACAATGTTGATCGAGTGCTTGTCTGTCATGGGCTGAGACTATCAAAGCAGTGGTTGACACGTCTCACACAAAAACGCCCGACGGCCTGCAATTTCAGTTCGTGTCACCGCGCCCGAGCAGCATGGGCATGTCTGCTTGTTGAAGATATTGGTGCGTTCGCCATAGCGCAAATGGGAGGGTGCGGCGCCATCGACAGTGATGATTGCGTTGCGCTTCACGCCAATTTTGAGAAGCTCGACGCTGTCGTTCCAGATGCTCTCGAACATGTCGCGGTCGATCGCGTTCCCGGGCATGTCGGGATGCAGCCGTTGTCGCCAAAGGATCTCTGTTCGGTAGATGTTACCGATGCCCGCGATGACCGACTGGTCCATAAGCAAACGACCGATCGGCGCACGGCTTTTGGAAATCCGTGCAAACGCGCGCTCGGGGTCGGCGTCGTTGCGCAGGACATCCGGCCCGATGCGGCCCACAAGTTTCTGGAGCCCAGCCGGATCAAGGATCTCGCACGTGTTCGGCCCGTTGATATCGACGCAGTGGGTCTCGCTCAGCATCCGGACGCGGACTGCGCCTTTCGGTTCGATCTCGGGGCGTTTCTTCGTTTTGAATTTGCCAAACAGGCCCAAATGAATGTGCAGCGCGCGATCATCATCGAAACGGTAGATCAGGTGTTTGCCAAATGCCTCAACCGATGTGCAGGTGCGTGCATCCAGTTGCTTTGCGCCGTCCGCGAACCGGCCTTGTGGTGACGAAACCGCAACCGCCTTTTTGGCCAACATGCGCCGCTGCTGGTTCGCCGCGCGGTGGATCGTGTGTCCTTCTGGCATGGCTCTTCCCCGTTCTGCCCCGGCCGTTCTGCCCCGGCCGTTCTGCCCAAGCCGTTCTGCTTCCCACGATACGCGGGCGCGGTTGCAGCCAAACGTCTGCGATGCCGCAGCGCGCGATTCGTCCACACAGTTCTGTCCGTCTAAGCGTCCGCGATCGGGTTCGGACCGGTGTAGGTCCATCGGTAGGCGGGTGGCGTCGGTCCTTTGTTGCGGCCGCCCTGCTGCATTTGTTCCCAGGCATGGGCCAGCGCGCCGACAGAGCGTGAGAGGCAAAACAGCCCGCGTGCGAGGGGCGCGTCAAAACCGAGTTCGGCATAAATCACGGCAGTCGCGCCATCGATGTTCATCGGCACGGGTCGACCCTTGGCCGTTGTGAGCGTCGTCTCGATGTTGCGTGCAATTGCTGCGTATCGACCGCTGACGACGTTGATCGCGGCTGCTTCGTCGACGAGTGCCAGAAGGCGCGGTGCTCGGGGGTCCTGGGGCTTGTGAAAGCGATGGCCGAAGCCGGGAATGAACGCTGAGACCTCAGACTGGTACTTTGCGATTGCGGCCGCGACGGTTGCATTGAGGTCGGGCTCGTCGGCAGCTGATGCGATCTTGGTCATCAGCTGCACAGCCTGTTCGCCAGCACCGCCGTGGACGTCATCCAGCATGTTGACCGCGTTCGCCATGGCACCGTTGAGACCAAGCCCGCAGGTGACCGCCATTCGCGCCGCAGCGATTGATGGAGCCTGGGGTCCATGATCAACCGCTGCAACGAGTGCCGCTTCCAGCAACCGGCTTTGCGCGTCCGACGGCTTCTCACCGCGCAGCATCAGCCAGATCATCTGGGGGAACGTCATCGCACCGATCAGCGTCTCAATCGGTTCGCCACGAACGCGGATTTGCCCCGGCGCCATATCGATGATGCTCGTCTGCCACCAGTCTGCAATGTCGCTCATATCACGCCTTCGTCCTTCAGTTGGGCAAGCTCGGTTTCGCTGACACCGAGCGCGCCGAGAATGTCAGCTGTGTCGGCACCGAGTTCCGGCGGTGGTTCAGAAACCGTCGGCGGTTCGCCGTTAAACATGACGCCGGGACGGACGACACGAACAGGACCATCAACGCCTGGAACGTCAGTAAATTCGGTCGTTAAACCCCGATCGCGCGTTTGTGCGTGCGCCAAGACCTCCGGCACGGTGAGAATGGCACCGGCCGGAACGCCAATCGCCGTCAACTCGTCTGCCCAAACCGCCGCCGTCTTCGCCGCAAGTGCTGCTTCAATTTCGCGCGTTAACGCCTGTCGATTGCGCTTTCGATCGTCTCGACCCGCAAACCGCTTGTCGTCGATTAAATCCGCGCGACCAAGATGGCGTGCGAGGGCGTCCCACTGCTCGTGTTTGTTGGCTGCGATGTTGATCGGCCCGTCGGCTGCTTGAAACGTTCCCGATGGGGCCGCAGTCATATTCTCATTGCCGAGCGGTGCGGGGATAACTTCTCCAATCAAATAATTCGAGACGACCCAGCCCATCGTTGCGATGGTGGCCTCAAGCATCGAGACATCGATAAACGTTCCGCGGTGCGGGGCGTTGAGCGCAGCCGTGATCGCCATTGCAGCTGTCAGCCCGCCGATCGTGTCAGAGATGGGATAGCCAACCCGAAGTGGCGCGGTCTCCGCGTCGCCGGTAATCGACATGACGCCAGATGCGCCCTGAATAATTTGATCGTAGGCCGGTCGGTCGACCCACGGTCCTGTCTGACCGAAGCCTGAAATCGCGCAGTAGATGAGATCAGGTTTGATTGCGCGAAGGGCTTCGTAGTCGCATTGAAGCCTGGCCATCACGCCAGGTCGAAAGTTCTCAATCAGGATGTCGGCGGTCGCTGCGAGGCGCTTGAAGATCGCAACGCCTTTGTCGGATTTGAGGTTGAGGGTGATCGACTTCTTGCCCGCGTTCTGCGCCAGGAACGAAATGCCCATCAGGCGTTCGTTGAGCGCCTCCGATGCCCCAAGCTGGCGCGCGAGATCGCCGCGCCCGACCGTTTCAACCTTGATGACTTCGGCGCCGAGATGCGCCAGCTGATGTCCGCAGAACGGTCCGGCTAAAACGTTGGTGAGATCAAGAACGCGGAGGCCGGTGAGCGGTTTGCTGGACATCACGGCGCGCACTCGCATACTGAGAGAAGCATGGTTTGGCACGACGGGCGGCCAAGTTGCCAACGTATCTGAGCCCGATCAGCACCACCAGCACGGATCGCAAGGGCTGAGCTCAGAGCGGTTGCGCGGGCGAGTGAGTATGACTGGACGAACATGAACGAGCAGGCCGAACTCTTTCGAGCGCCGGCGGCGACGACGCAACAGGACTGGGATGCCCTCGGTCGCTATCTTGCGCGATTGGGGCATGTGCTGTCCGACGCGCCACCACAGCAATTCGCCGGTGGCTTCGGAAATCTCAATTATGCGCTGACGATCGATGAGACGCGTTGGGTGTTGCGGCGACCGCCGATGGGGCCGATCCCGCCGGGTGCGAATGATATGTTGCGCGAGCATCGCATGCTGAGCGCGCTCTCGCCGGTTTGGCCGCTTGTGCCGAAGCCGCTTGTCGTTTGCGAGGACCGAGACGTTCTTGGCCGTCCGTTCCTGATCATGGAGTATCGGCCAGGATTGTCGATCGGCGGCACGCTCCCGGACTATGGTCTTCACGCGCAGGACGAGCGCGAAGCGGGCAGGCACCTTTCGCGCTTGCTCATAGATACGCTCGCGCATTTGCACGGCATCGATCCGCAGACGGTCGGGCTCGGCGCGTTCGGTAAGCCGGACGGATTTCTCGATCGCGCCATTGCCGGTTGGAGCAAACGCGCGGATCTCGCGTTGGATGGCAAGGAAATGCCAGCTGCGCTCACGACCGTTGTGGATTGGCTCCGATCTGAGCCAACGCCGCGCGGTGATCTGACGTTGCTCCACAACGATTTCAAGCTCGACAATCTCCTCCTGGATGAGACCGACCTAACACCCCTTGCGCTGGTCGACTGGGACATGGGCTCGCGCGGTGATCCTTTGTTCGATCTGGCAACGCTGCTGAGCTATTGGACCGAGCCTGGCGATCCGGATTGTCTTCACCGGCTCAGTCAAATGCCAACAGCAGCGCCAGGCTTTTGGTCCCGCGACGAAGCAGCCGCGGCTTATGCTGCAACAACAGGTCGCGATATTTCGAACCTCATGTTTTATCGTGTGCTGACACTGTTTAAGCTGGCGGTCGTCTTTCTTCAGCTTGAGGCGCGCGCCGATCGCGGTGAGCCAGTCAATCCCAAAATACATGCGTTGCGCGGCCTGGGCATGGACCTGCTCGACTATACCGCCGCGATCACGCCGCAGACAAAGCACGGACACGGAAAGGTCTGACCATGATCGACTTCGACCTGCCGCCGGATCTGGTCGCGCTCCAGGAGCGCACGCGCCAGTTCATCGCCGATAAGATTATCCCTCTCGAAGCTGACCCGCGCGGGCATGTCGAGGGCCTGGACGAGGGTTTTCGCTACGAACTAAACGCGCTCGCGCGGGACGCCGGTCTTCTGACACCGCAGGCCGATCCGGACTTTGGCGGGCTCGGTCTCAGCCATGTTGGACGTGCGATTGTCTTTGAGGAAGCAGGCTACTCGCTGCTCGGGCCAATCGCCATGCACATCCACGCGCCCGATGAGGGCAACATGCACCTCGTCGAAGCGATCGGGACGGCGGAACAAAAAGAGCGTTGGCTTCAGCCGCTGGTCGCCGCTGAAATCCGCTCGGCGTTCCTCATGACCGAGCCCCATGGCGGTGCAGGGGCCGACCCTGGAAATCTCAAAACGTCTGCGCGGCGCGACGGCAATCACTTCGTCATCAACGGTCGGAAGTGGCTGATCACCGGTGCGAACGGCGCGGGCGTCTATATCATCATGGCCAAGATGGAGGGTGAGGATGGGGCGACGATGTTCCTGACGCCGCCTGACACCGCCGGCATCGAGATTGTCCGCGATATCCCGACGATGGCTGGCAGTTTCTCGGGCGGTCATTCCGAGATCACGCTGACGGATGTCCGTGTGTCAGCGGATGCAGTGCTCGGCGAGGTGGGCCAAGGTTTTCGCAACGCGCAGGTTCGGCTCGTGCCCGCGCGTCTGACGCACTGCATGCGCTGGCTTGGGGCTGCTCGCCGCGCCCACGACATCGCATCTGAGTACGCCGCCAATCGCACGTCGTTCGGCCAGAAGATCATCGACCATGAAGGCGTGGGATTTCAGCTCGCCGACAATGAGATCGACATCAACATGACCCGGCTCGCGATTTGGCAAGTTGCGTGGATGCTCGATCAGGGAGAACGGGCAAGCCGCGAGTCGTCGATGTCGAAAGTGTTCTGCTCTGAGGCGTTGTTTCGGATTGCAGATCGTTCGTTGCAGGTGCTGGGC
>JBCBWG010000032.1:0-4760 GCA_039817205.1 Pseudomonadota bacterium | reverse complement strand
GGGCTTGGTGTTTCGCACGACACGCCGGTTGCGCGCATATTCAACGAAATTCGGGGGTTCCGTACCTACGACGGCCCGTCGGAGGTGCATCGCTGGGCGCTCGCAAAACGGCTTGCGCGTCGTCTCGAGAGAGAGGCGGCTGAATGAATTCGGACCAACCACCGAAGGCGCTCGACGGGATTAAAGTGCTCGATCTGACACGGCTCCTGCCGGGGGCCTGGTGCACGCAACTGCTGGCCGACTTCGGTGCCGAGGTGATCAAGATCGAGCAGCCGGGGCGTGGCGACTACAACCGCGCGTTCCCGCCAATTGCCAAAGAAGAGAGCGGCTCGTTTCTGCTACTCAATCGCAACAAGCAGAGCCTGACGCTCAACCTCAAAAGCGAAGCCGGCAAGGACGTGTTCCGCAAACTTGTGGTGGACGCCGACGTCGTGATCGAGAGCTTCCGACCGGGTGTCATGGGGCGGCTCGGGCTCGACTACGAGGCGCTGAAAACGATCAATCCGCGCATCATCTATTGCGCGATCACGGGCTACGGCTATGGCGGCCCTTGGGAGCAGGTGGCGGGCCACGACATGAACTACATGGCGCTCGCGGGTGCCTTGCAACTCTTTGCGACACCGGAAAGTGGCCCCATTCCCCCGGGGCTGTCCGTCGCCGATGTGGGTGGCGGATCGCAACCGGCGGCGTTTGCTGTTCTCGCAGCGATTATTGCGCGGCAGACGACGGGTGAGGGGCAGTTCATCGATATCTCGATGACCGATGGTGCCGTGTCCTGGTTGTCGCTCCATGCTGCCGACAGCTTTTTTGCAGGCATCGAGCCGAAAGGCGGCGAGCGTCCGTTTATCGGTCAAGCGCCCTGCTATAACATTTACCTCTGCGCGGACGATCGCCACGTCGCGCTGGGTATCATCGAAGAGCAATTCTGGGTCGCATTCTGCCACCATATCGGCCGCGCCGATCTCATCGCCGAGCAGTGGCCGGACGGCGCGGCAGCGACAAAGCAGAAGGCCGCGCTGCAATCGGTCTTTGCAACAAAGACGGCTCAAGCTTGGGTTGATGACCTGATCGCCATCGATGTGCCGATCGCGCGGGTCAACACGATTGCTGAGGCACAGCAAGATCCGCAACTCCGCCATCGCAAGATGTTTTTTGAGATCGACCATCCGGTCGAGGGCCGCATACCGCAGCTTGGGTTTCCGGTGAAGATGTCAGCGACACCCGCGCAATATCAAACGCCGCCCCCGCGCCTTGGCGAGCACACCGATGCGATCTTGAGCGCGCTTGGCTATGCGGCTGACGACATTGCGGCGATGCGCGACCACGAAGCAATCTGAGGACGCGAAGACCTATGGAGCGGATACCATTCACAACGTGGGAGGAAACGCGCGCGCGGTTTCAGCTCGATGTCCCCGAGACCTTCAATTTTGGCCGCGATGTCGTCGATGACTGGGCCGAAACCAAACCGGATGCGCTTTGTCTCATCTGGCAAAACGACCACGGCGCGGACCTTCGATACACCTGGGCCGAGATGCGCCGGCTCACCAATCAGTTTGCAAACGCGCTCACTTCTGCAGGCGTCGGCAAGGGTGACCGTGTCATCATCATGTTGCCGCGCATCCCGGAATGGCAGATCGCGATGGTCGCCTGCTTCAAAATGGGTGCGATCCCGATCCCGTGCATCGAGATGTTGACCGAAAAAGACATTGCCTATCGGGCACAACATGCGGGCGCGACGGCCGCTGTGACGGTCGGACGATCGGCTCACAAGTTTGCTGAGATCGATGGGCTTACGGCGCGCTTCGCAGTCGGCGGTGCTGACGGTTGGTCAGACTTTGGAGCGGCGATTGCCGAACAGTCAGAGGCGTTTGAGGCTGACGATACGGGGGGCGAAGACCCGGTCGCGCTCTATTACACGTCGGGCTCTACGGGACTGCCGAAGGGCGTGACATTTGCTGCGCGCGGCCTGTTCGTCTGGCGGATTTCGGGATGGTACTGGCAGGATTTTCGTGAAGACGATCTCGTTTGGTGCACCGCTGATACGGGTTGGAGCAAAGCTGGCACGGGCATCCTGATCGCGCCGTGGTCATGCGGCGCTTGCGTTTATTTCTACGATGGTGCCTTCGATCCGTCGGACCGCCTCAGACGCATCACAGATAATAAGGTCACAGTGTTCTGCGCGGCGGCAACCGAATTCCGTCGCTTGGTTCAGGAGGAGCTGAGGCCCGATGCATTCGGCCATTTGCGATTGACCGCAACCGCTGGAGAAAGCGTCAACCCGGACACCGTGACGGCGTGGCAAGCGGCGACGGGCTCACCGCTGGTCGAATCGTACGGGCAAACCGAAACGCTTATGACCATTGCGAACCACGCTGAGTTGGAGCCGCGATCGGGCTCCATGGGGAAGCCGCTCCCGGGCACCAAGGTCGCGATCCTCGATCCGACCCACGCAGCCCTGCCAACAGGTGAGATCGGCGAGCTTGCGCTTGAGCTGCCGACGCCCGGTCTGATGCTTGGCTATTGGAATGACCCGGAACGGACGGCTGCAACATTCGCCGAAAGCAACGGGCAGCGGTACTTTCTGACCGGCGATCAGGCGCGCGTTGATGCCGAGGGGTATGTCTATTACGAGGGCCGGACTGACGACATTATTTCATCGGCCGGATATCGTATTGGTCCGATGGAAGTTGAAAACGCGCTGGTCTCGCATCCGGCTATCGTCGAGGCCGCAGCTGTTGCAGCGCCGGATCCGGATCGCGGCGAAATCGTCAAAGCCTACATTGTCCTCAGCTCAGGCTACGAGCCGGACCCGATGCTCGCAGCCGACATCCAGGACCACGTGAAGCAGCAGACCGCGCCCTACAAGTATCCGCGCGCCATCGCGTTCGTGGATGAATTGCCAAAGACGGCAACCGGCAAGGTGTTGCGTCGTGCGCTAAAGGCCCGTGCACAAGCGGAAGCGGACAACGCGGGCGCCTTACGGCCGATGTCATAGGGAACGCGAAAAGAGCGGACACGCCATGTCGAATAAACCGAATATCGCATCACTGCTTTCCGATATGCCGCCCGAGGGGCGCGCGGTCGGTGAGGCGATCCTGACGCGCCGGAGCGTCCGCGGATATCTCGACAAGCCGGTGGCAAAGGAGACCGTCGAGGCCATTCTGAACATTGCAGCGCGGGCACCATCGGGCTCCAACATCCAGCCGTGGCAAGTCCACGTGGTTGCGCGCGCGAAGCGGGATGAAATCGTCTCGGCCGTTCTCGAAGCCGCTCAGAGCGAAACGAACGATCATGAAGCGCAATACCAGTACTACCCGCAGGCGTGGCGGGAGCCGTATCTGGCGCGCCGCCGCGCGACGGGCTGGGGCCTCTACGGAACGCTCGGAATTGAGAAGGGTGACAAGGCCCGCATGCGGGAGCAGCTTCTTAAAAACTACGCGTTCTTTGGCGCACCTGTCGGCCTCTTCTTCACGATGGATGCGGACATGGAAAAGGGGAGCTGGCTCGATATCGGGACGTTCATTCAGTCTGTGATGGTGACGGCGCGCGGGTTCGGGCTTGACACCTGCCCGCAGCAGGCGTGGTCACAATACTGGCGCGTGGTTTTTCCCCGCTTAGGGATTGGTGACGATCAGGTTCTGGTCACCGGCATGGCGTTGGGGCACATTGATGACGACGCGACCGCCAATGGATTTTGGACGACCCGTGAGCCGATTGAAGGCTTCGCAAAACTTCACGGTTTCTGAGGCTGATTTGATCGATGTCGCCTGAACAACAGATCAATCCGGTATTGGTTCAAGTGACCCGCGGCGCGCAGGTCGAGAGCTTGCACCGCGGTGCGCTCTCCGTCGTCGACCGGTCTGGCCGCGAGGTTGTCCGTCTCGGGTGTGTCGAACACGCGGTCTTTCCACGGTCGGCTGTGAAAGCGCTTCAGGCCCTTCCGCTGATCACGACGGGCGCCGCTTCTCGAGCCGGTTTCGACGCCGGAGATTTAGCGCTGAGCTGTGCGTCACACTCGGGCGCGCCAACGCATACCGATCGTGTGGCACGAACACTCTTGCGCCTGGACCTGACGACCGAACATCTCTGTTGCGGCGCGCACTGGCCGATTGGTCCGCGCGAGACGCAGGACCTTGCGCGCGCGGGCGGCGCACCCACGAAGCTGCACAACAATTGCTCTGGCAAACATGCGGGCATGCTCGCGTTGGCGGCGGCCATCGACCCGACAGCGGTCGCTGGTTATCAGGCGCTGACGCATTCCGTGCAGACAACGATACGCGAGACGCTCGAGCGTTATTGCGATATGTCGCTCGCCGACGTTCACCCTGCGACTGATGGTTGTGGAGCCCCCAACTGGCCGGTGCCGATCAACGCTCTTGCGCGCGCGTTCGCAGCGTTCGTGAGCGGCCATGGCACCGCTGTGGATGACGGCGAGGCACCGGATATGCTGATGAACGCCTGCTGGGACCACCCGGTTTTGGTCGCAGGTGAGGGCCGTCTGGATACCGATGTCTTGAGCGTTGGGCGTGGCCTCGTATTCCTGAAGACCGGCGCTGAGGGCGTCTATTGCGGTGGCTTTCCCAAGCTCGGGCTTGGCTTTACGCTCAAGATCGATGATGGCGCAACCCGGGCCTCGGAAGCGGCAACGCTTGCGCTCATCAACGCGCTTTATGGCGCCCTCTCACCCCACTTTGCCGACCGGCAGTACGTCCGGAATTGGGCTGGCGATGTTGTTGGCCGCGTTTTGCCAACGCCGGAAC
>JBCBWG010000329.1:0-2676 GCA_039817205.1 Pseudomonadota bacterium | reverse complement strand
CTGACCGGGGGTGGCGGCGCAGACACCTTCCGTTTCAGCCTCGGCGAGACCAGCGGCCACGGCGACGACACGGTGACGGACTTTGAAACGCGCGGCGCCACAGGAACTGACGACATTCTGGACCTTCGCGGCACCCAAATTGAAAGCCTCGAAAAGCTGTTCGAGCTCTCCAATGGCTTCATGGAAGAGACGAGCGAGGGCACAGTCATCTATACGGGCGCCGAGGGGACACCTTTTGAAAGCACGGTGACGCTCCTCGGCGTGTCTATCGCAGACCTCTCAGCCGACAACTTTCTGCTTTAAGCCGAAACCCAAACAAGACACGCGACCAGCCGCGCCCTTTCCTTGCATGGCTGGTCGCACCCGTCCCGTTGCTCTCGCTTGAGCCTCGACCCTGCTCCTGGCCCCCTGCTCGTGGCCCCTGCTCGGGGCCGGGCAAGCTCTTGTCAGGCCGCGGACATGCAGCGATACACGGCGATCGACAAATGAGCGGCGGGCGAGGTGCTGGGTTGAATATTCTTTTGATCGGCGGTGGCGGACGAGAACATGCACTTGCATGGGCGATATCGAAGAGCCCGCTTCTCGACACGCTCTACTGCACACCAGCCAACGCCGGGATCGCGAGGCTTGCCTTAACCGTCGATCTTGATGTCGGCGATCACGCAGCCATCGTTTCGTTTTGCCAGACGCACGACATCGCGCTTGTGGTGGTCGGCCCGGAAGCCCCGCTGGTTGCCGGCCTCGTCGATGATCTGACGGCCGCCAACATCGCAGCATTCGGCCCATCGAAAGCGGCCGCTCAACTCGAGGGTTCAAAGGGGTTCACGAAAGATCTCTGTCAGGACGCCGGTATTCCGACGGCGCGCTACGGCCGGTTTCAGACGGAGGCCGCCGCACGCGCTGCACTGGATGATTTTCCAATACCGGTCGTCGTAAAAGCCGATGGCTTGGCGGCCGGCAAAGGCGTAACCATTGCAGAGACGCGGGCCGCAGCCGAAGGCGCGATCGCTGCCTGCTTTGACGGTGCGTTCGGTGCCGCTGGTGCGGAAGTCGTCATCGAAGAGTTTTTGGTCGGCGAAGAGGCAAGCGTCTTTGTTCTGTCCGATGGCGCGACCGTCCTGCCGCTTGCAACCGCTCAAGACCACAAGCGGGTTGGCGATGGCGACACGGGCCCCAACACCGGCGGCATGGGCGCCTATTCGCCGGCGCCTGTCATGACGCCGGAGCTTATCGACCGGACGCTACGCGAGATCATCGAGCCGACCGTTGCTGCCATGGCCAAACGCGGCACACCTTTTCAAGGCGTCCTGTATGCAGGCCTCATGATCACGGAGCGCGGCCCGGAGCTGATTGAGTACAATGCTCGGTTCGGCGATCCAGAGTGTCAGGCGCTCATGATGCGGCTAAGGTCCGACATTGTCCCAGCCCTGGTCGCATGCACCAACAGGACGCTCTCCGACGTGGAGCTCAGCTGGACGGATGAGGCGGCACTCACCGTCGTTGTCGCAACGAACGGCTATCCGGGCGCCGTCCAAAACGGCTCGGTCATTTCTGGGCTCGCTGCGGTTGCCCGGCGAGAGGGGTGCGAGGTTTTCCATGCGGGCACCCGACGCGATGGCGACCAGGTCTTGGCATCGGGCGGGCGGGTGCTTGGCATCACAACGCTCGGGAAAACGGTCTCCGAGGCTCAGACCCGCGCCTACGGAGCGCTCGCGGATCTTGATTGGCCCGAGGGCTTTTACAGACGCGACATTGGCTGGCGCGCAATCGAACGGGAGCGGACGCTGAATGGAACCTCTTGACGCGCTGTTTCCGGACTTTGAGCACCGTCGCATTCGCGTTGGTGACACCGAACTCAATGTTCGCATCGGTGGCAGTGGCCCACCGCTTTTGTGCCTGCACGGTTACCCGCAAACGCAAGCCTGCTGGCACCGCGTGGCGCCGCCACTGGCGGACGTTGCGACGCTCGTCCTGATTGACCTGCCGGGCTACGGGAATAGCGACAAGCCACCGGCGACCAGGGGGCATGAAAGCTATGCGAAGCGGACGGTCGCGTCCGATTGCGTGGCGCTCATGCAGTCGCTTGGCTTTCCCCGCTTCTCAATCATGGGCCACGACCGCGGTGCCCGGGTCGCGTACCGGCTTTCGCTCGATACACCGGCAGCCGTCGAAAGGTTGATCGTCCTCGACATCGTGCCGACCATCGAAGTCTGGGATGCCTTTGGCGCTGGAGCCGCAAATCGGTCTTACCACTGGACGTTCCTCGCCCAGGAGGCCCCGCTTCCCGAGACGCTGATCGCAGGCGCGCCCCGCGCGTACATCGATATGACGCTTGCGCGCTGGACGCAGGACAAGTCGCTCGATGCCTTCGACCCAGCGGCGCTGGAGAGTTACCGGGCGCTATTTGATGACGCAGCCGGGATCACAGCCGTCTGCGAAGACTACCGCGCGGGCGCAACGATCGATGCGGTGCTTGATGCTCAGGACCGGGCAGCGGGAACGAAAATCGCGGCACCGACACTGTTCCTATGGGGCAGTAATTACCTCGGGCAAGGTCAGAACAACCCGCTGCCGACCTGGGAACGCTGGTGCACAGAGGTGCGCGGGGCGGAAGTCACGTCCGGTCATTTTCTTGTCGAGGAAAATCCCGATTCTGTGCTCGACCACGTGGTGCCG
>JBCBWG010000328.1:0-2692 GCA_039817205.1 Pseudomonadota bacterium | reverse complement strand
GCGTCGCAACAACGAGCAAAGCAAAAGTCGTGACGGTCGCAAGCTGTAGTGTCAGCCAGATGGGGCCAGCAAATTCAGCAACAAGCGATGATGTGTTCGACATTGGGTGAACCGGATTTGCCTTCGTTGCGGGCATGGTGCCCGGTTGGCCTCTTATGGCCTCGCATAGCCGTGGCGGACGATGATCTGGTGCGCTTCTGGGGATCGCAAATACGCAAAGAACCGTTCCGCCGCGGCACGATTGCGACTGCGTTTGAGGATGACCGCATCTTGCGCGATCGGGGCGTGGAGACGGGTCGGGACGGGATAGACGTGGCGAGCGGCACCGCGCAAACCATTTGCCACGAGGGACGCACTCACGAGCGCCAACTCGACGTTGCCAGTCGCAATGAACTGGTAGGCCTGCACGACGTTGGCACCGCGGACGATCCGACCGGAGAGCCGGTCGGCGAGCCCGAGCTTCGTGATGACGCTCATCGCGGCGCGGCCGTAAGGGGCCGTCTTCGGATTTGCGATCGCGATGCGACGGATATCAGATTGCGAAAGGGCGAGCGCCAGATCGGCGACCTGGCGACCGGAACTCACCATAACAAGTTGGCCAACCGCGTACGTCATTCGCGTCGCACCGTCAGCGAGACGCTCAGCAATTGCGCGCTCTGGACGCTCCTGATCCGCCGCGAGGTAGACGTCGAAAGGCGCACCCTGGCTGATCTGCGCAAAGAGCTGTCCGGTTGCGCCATAGGAAGCGACGACGCGGACACCCGTTTGCTCCTGGAACGCCGGAATGAGCGCCCGGGCGGCAATCTGAAAGTTCGAAGAAATCGCTGCACGGAGATCTTCAGCATGGGCTGCGCGCCCGGTGAGTGCACCCAGAACCAGCAGCCAGCTCAGGCCAAAGGCACCGATCCGAACGACGACCGACGCCCTGGACAAACGAACACCGGCGACGATGACGGCGCGATCTACCCTCTGAATGAAACGACGCAACCGCGTGCAACTCCTCGGACTTCATATGGGCTTGGTCAGCGGTCTCACAATGAGCGGTTCATGAAGCCGCGTTTCAGGTCGTATTCAGATGACTAGCGGCAACACTCGGAAATAAACATGGGAAAAACCATGACGCCTGAGTGGTCTGAGCTTGCAACGCTTTGATTTGTTGCGGTCATGCAGAACGATGTCCGGACGCGCTGGTATCGCATACGGACATCGCGTATCAGTATGAGCCGCAAGTGCCGGATTGTCGGTGAGGAGATAGACCTATGATTTACCGTTTCGCGACGCTGTTTGCTGCCGTCGTCCTTGCAGCGTCCACCGTGGCCATCGCGCCAGCAGCGCACGCAAAAGAGTGCAAGGCAGATCCGATCGTTCAGGAAAGCAACCCTTACGTTTCGCGCTCGCTCGGCGCCTTCCCCAGCTCGCTCATCATGTGGCGCAAATCTGTCGTGGCCGCTCACGGCGATGGTTGGCAGGCCTGGCGCCGCGCCGAAGACCGCAAAATTGATTGTCAGCAGGTGGACATCGAAGGCCGCGGCAAACGTTGGGTTTGCACCCGTAGCGCACGTCCATGCTCAGGCTCAATCGGCCCGGAAGAGACGAAAGCAGGCGACTACTGTGAGTTCCCTGGCAAGCTGCGACTCCGCATGCGCGGTGACGGCGTCGAGTGCCTGCAGAAGGTCTTGAAAGACGCAGGCTACGACCTTGAAATCGACGGCAACTTCGGCAGTGGCACCCGTCGCGCCGTCCGCGATTTCCAGGAAAAAGAAGGCCTGTCCGTTGACGGCGTCGTCGGCCGCTCGACTTGGGAGCGCCTGACGTCCTGATTGGGCAAGGCTACATCGCACGCCGACACCTCGGTTGTCGGTGAGCCATCAAGACACATTCATCCGGCCCGCTTGGCACTCCGCCCGGCGGGCCTTTTGTTTCCCCAGTGCCGGATTGCCACCGTGCTGATAGGAAATGGCTTGGGTGCGGTTGATAACTGGAACAACTCGCGCTTTCACCACGCCGTTTTTCCCCATCTCCGTTAGCTCTTTCCTACTCTTTTGGCGCCAGAGCGCCGGGCGAGAAGGGGGAAGTTGATGTTTTCACGGGGAAATGGTGGCCGGGTGGATGCGGAACCGGGCACGGATACAGCCCAGCAGTCGCTGTCAGACTTTTTAAATGCTCCGTCGGGCCATGCGCCGCCTGCGGGCGCGAACGAGATCACCCCTCACCTGGCGGACCCGACCGCGCAGAGTGGAGTTGGTTTCGAAGCCGACGCAACACCTCGGACGGGACGTTCGGACGACACAGCGCCACTGCCGCGCTCAGCTGAAGCCAAGCGCAACCGAGACTACGGTCACCGCACGGCACCGCGCGCGGACGGTGTGTCGGTGATCGGCCATGATCTCGCAATCTTCGGCAACGATCTCCGCATTGTCTCGCACGGCAAAATCCAGATTGAGGGCCATGTCCGCGGAGAGGTTTACGGCGACGAAATCGTTATCGGCGACGAGGGGAGCGTGTCCGGAACGTTGGGTGCGACCCAGGTTGTCGTCCACGGTCGAGTGAGTGGAACCGTTCGGGCTCGCGACGTTCATCTTATGGCGGGCGCAATTGTGGATGCGAGCTTGCACCACGGTCAGCTGACGCTTGAGCCAGGTGCGGTGTTCGAAGGGCACGCGTACCGGCCGACCGATGGTCAATCGCTTGC
>JBCBWG010000327.1:0-2701 GCA_039817205.1 Pseudomonadota bacterium | reverse complement strand
CGAACAGACCGCGCCGCAACCGCAAACACCCAGGCCGCGACCGCGGCCCGGCGCGTTGCGCCGCCCCCGCGGAGGCCTCTTCGGCCGTGAGCAAGAGTCTTTTGTTGGCCCAACCGGCGCAAGCTTGGTTGGCGCTGAGCGTCCGAGCAACGCTCGCGCCGCTGGGATACGTCTGCTGTGCGCAAACTCACTCTTGCGTTGTCAGGTAACTGCGTTTCGAGGCGCGCGCAGGCCGAGGCGCATCAAGCAATGACAGCGCCCGCACAGACCGACCCGCAACCGCACACACCCAGGCCGCGACTGCGGCCCGGCGCGTTGCGCCGCCCCCGCAGAGGCCTTCGGCCGTGAGCGCAACAGACTCTTCCAGGCCGCGACCGCGGCCCGGCGCGTTGCGCCGCCCCCGCGGAGGCCTCTTCGGCCGTGAGCGCAAAAGACTCTTCCGGCGCTCAATAAATACAGCACGAACTTATCCCCGCGTGACGGTCCTCGCACACAGTGAGTGTGTGCTGGGAAAGCGCGCCCGGGCGGCGTTTGCCTGCAACGAATTCGATGACCGGACGAGGTGCCATGAGAGCGATCCAACAACAGAAAAGCGCGCCGCTGCTCGAGGCGGCGACGGAAGTGAAGTTCTGCGCGCTCGACCTCAAAAGGGTCGCACGTGACGGGACGTTTGAAGGCTACGCGAGCCTCTTTGATCTGGAGGATCTCGGCCGGGATATCGTGCGGCCGGGCGCGTTTCAATCGAGCCTCAAGGCACGTGGTCCGAACGGCATCAAGATGTTGTTTCAACACGATGCGGATCAGCCGATCGGCGTTTGGGAGCGGCTGCACGAAGATGCGCGCGGGCTCTTTGCGCGCGGTCGTCTCATGACCGAGGTCGCGAAGGGGCGCGAAGTCTTGAGCCTGATGCGCGCTGGTGCCGTCGATGGCCTGTCGATCGGGTTTCGCGCCAAGCGATCCGAGCGCGATCGCAAGACCGGCATTCGGCATCTGCTCGCAATCGATCTTTGGGAAATCTCTGTCGTCACGTTTCCGATGCAGCCCGCTGCCCGCGTGACGTCCGTCAAAGCATCACGCTTTCCCGCAGGCGCCCCAAGCGCTCGGGATTTTGAGCGTTGGCTCACGCAGGACGCTGGGCTGACGCGACGCGAGGCCAGGGCGATTGCCCGCGACGGCCTGAAAGGTCTGCAAGCCCAGCGGGACGCGGGTGCGGATCAATCTGAGGCGACCGATCGTTTGCGCGAACAGATCGCAGAAGCTGCAGGCCTGATCCGGTCAGGTCGGTCGAACACGAACACAACCGCAAGGATGAAATAGTGACTGATCCAACACTCGAAACCAAAGCCGTGACCTCCGAGATCTCAGAGGCGTTCGGTGACTTCATGCAGGCCTTCGAAGCCTTCAAAGATACCAACGAAGAGCGGCTCGATGCGATCGAACGGCGGATGTCGGCAGACGTCGTGACGACCGACAAAATCGATCGCATCAACCGTTCGCTCGATGAGCAGAAGCGGACGGTGGATCGGTTGATCCATAAGGCCGGACGCCCATCACTCGGGGGGGCTGCGAACGGTGGTTCAAGCGAGCACAAGTCGGCGTTTGAAGCGTATGTGCGACGTGGCCAGGATACGGCGATCGCAGGCCTCGACCAAAAATCGTTGTCGATCGCGACCGACAGCGATGGCGGCTATCTCGTGCCGCACGAGACCGAGGCTGCCATCAATACGAGCTTGCGCGACATCTCGCCGATCCGTGCGATTGCGGGCGTGCGACAGGTCTCCGGCTCGGTCTTCAAAAAGCCGTTTGCGATTACGGGCGCCGAGACCGGATGGGTCGGCGAAACAGCGGCCCGACCTGAAACGAACGCGCCATCGCTCGCGGAACTCGCATTTCCGACGATGGAACTCTATGCGATGCCGGCTGCAACTCAGTCGTTGCTCGATGATGCGGCCGTCGACATCGACAGCTGGCTAGCTGAAGAAGTGCAGGTGGCGTTTGCCGAGCAAGAAGGCAAGGCGTTCGTTGACGGCGACGGTGTGAACAAGCCACGCGGCTTCCTCGATTACCCGACCGTCGACAACGCGAGCTATGCCTGGGGCAGCATCGGGACCGTCGGATCGGGTGCCGCCGGCGCCTTCGCCAGCACCGACCCGGCCGACGCTTTGATCGATCTGATCTACTCGGTGAAGGCTGGCTACCGTGGCAACGCCTCGTTCGTGATGAACCGGGCCACACAGGCCTCGGTGCGCAAGCTCAAGGATGCCGATGGCCATTACATCTGGCAGCCGGCAACGACGCCGGGGCAGGCGCCAACCTTGATGGGCTTCCCTGTCGTCGAGGCCGAGGACATGCCGGACATCGCAGCCGATGCGACCGCGATCGCCTTCGGTGACTTCCGCCGCGGTTATCTGATCGTCGATCGCGTCGGCGTCCGTATCCTGCGCGATCCCTTCAGCTCGAAACCCTACGTCCTGTTCTACACGACCAAACGTGTCGGCGGTGGCGTCCAGGACTTCGAGGCAATCAAGCTGATGAGGTTCGCGTGAGGGTTTTGCGCTCACGGCCGAAGAGGCCTCCGCGGGGGCGGCGCTTGCGCCGGGCCGCGGTCGCGGCCTGGAAGAGTCTTTTTGCGCTCACGGCCGAAGAGGCCTCCGCGGGGGCGGCGCAACGCGCCGGGCCGCAGTCGCGGCCTGGAAGAGTC
>JBCBWG010000326.1:0-2706 GCA_039817205.1 Pseudomonadota bacterium | reverse complement strand
AGATCGACCGCCAGCTGGAACGCACCTGCTGTATTTTCAACCGTGTCCCACTGCGCGCCATGCAGCCCACGATGGGCGAATGGCCGTCTGAAATTCCGATCAAGTGACATGTGGGACCTGTGAACTCTGCCGCCGGGCGTAGGGTTGGAACAGAGACGGCAAAACTTTGTCCGCAGACCGCAATTGGGCTTCATCGCACAAAGGTGCGGCAAATCAGTCGCGCCGGATGGCGAGATTGTCGAAGTCATTGGACGTGATGGATGGGCAGTCGCGCCGAGGTGAGTTGCCGCGCAATCGTCAAACTGGCACATCAAAACCACGCAACGAGACATCAATGCCCGGCGCGGCAGCCCCCGTGCCCATTGCGATGGGACGATACAACGATGGTTATGACGACACGTCGGCCAATTGAGACACAGACTTCTGCTCCAACGGGCAAGCGAACGAAGCAGGCTTTGCGAGATCATGTTTTGAGACTGCGCTCGCGACACTCGATGTCCGTCGCGATTGCGGCCGTTCTCCTGACCGTTGGCGCTCCAACGGCAATCGCCGATGCCAGCCAAGTACAGCTTGCTCCCCATCGCGCGGTCTATGACGTTGACCTTGTTCGGACGAATGCCACCGCCGGCGTCACAGGTCTCAAAGGTCGTTTGGCGTTTGAGCTTAAAGGATCAGCCTGCAAAGGGTACGAGCAGGTGATGCGGTTCGTGACACGGACCGTCTCAAACGATGGTCGCGCGACCCTCAGCGATATGCGGTCGTCCTACGGTGAACCCGTCGGTGGTGAGACGCTGACGTTCAAAAGCGAGACCTTTCGCGATCGGCGATTGAGCGAGCGGACTGAGGGCAAGGCTGCGGCAACCGACAAATCGATCACCGTTGCCATTCGCCGCCCAGCGCCCAAAACGATCAAGAAGGAAGACGGCGCAGTTCTCTTTCCCGTCGCGCATGCCCGCGCCCTCATCACAGCCGCGATCAACGGGAAATCCGTTTTCACAGCGGATTTGTTCGACGGTGCCGAGAAAGGCGAGAAGTTCTTTCGGACGACAGCTGCAATTGGCAAACGTGCGGACCCGGGTCGGAATACGGAGCTGCCGCAGGCTGACGGCGGTGACGTGCTGAACGACTTGAGAGCTTGGCCGATCTCACTCAGTTATTTT
The DNA here is from genome assembly GCA_039817205.1 of Pseudomonadota bacterium. GTDB lineage: Bacteria > Pseudomonadota > Alphaproteobacteria > Rhizobiales > Hyphomicrobiaceae > JBCBWG01. The sequence continues at coordinate 1,546 of JBCBWG010000326.1, read as the reverse complement.
GATCGCGCGAAGACCGGCGATATAGACGGCGTTCCAGACTACGAACTGGCCTACTTGATGTTCGAGAATGGCGTGGCGCGGCGTCTATTCATCGACTACGGCACTTTCGCAATCAAAGGTCGCCTTGTGCGCCTTGAGATGCTCGAGCCGCCCAAGTGTTGATACCGCCCGCACTGAATTGGGCAATCTGAGGCAGCGCGATCGCAACTCCCTAACCCGCTAGCGAGCAGCAGCGCTCCAAAGCCTAGCAGCTCCCCGCGCGCCACTCGCGTCTCCCCACCGCGCCCGGCGGACGATAACCTTTCTGTCGTCTGCAAAGATGTGCGGCGCCATACGGTCGGGAAGCGTTTCAATGAGATCATCAAGATTGGAAAGGCCGCCACCGATCACAATGATATCTGGGTCAAGAATGTTGGCGACGGTTGCCAGCCCCCGCGCAACGCGATCGGTGTGCAGGTCCAGCGTTTTCAGCGCAGCCATGTTGCCCTGGTCCGCAGCTGAAGCGATCGCCTCGGCCGTCCAGACGTCACCGGTTCTGCGGGCGTGATCTGCGGCGAGACCCGGCCCTGAGATCCACGTTTCGAGACAGCCTGTCCGACCGCACCAACAGGTTGGTCCCGGTCGTTCATCAGGACGCGGCGCGGGAAGTGGGTTGTGTCCCCATTCTCCGCCGGTGCCGCGTGGCCCATCAAGCGCGAAAACGTCCGACGGTTTGGACCGATCGGGCAAAACAAAACTCCCGCCGCAGCCTGTCCCGAGGATAACCCCGAAGACGCTTGTGGCATCGGCTGCTGCTCCATCGACGGCCTCGGACAGCGCAAAACAGTTCGCGTCGTTCGCAACGCGCGTCGGCTTCTCAAGGTGCGCCTCAATATCGAAGCCGAACGTTCGGCCGTTCAGCCATGTCGAGTTGGCGTTTTGGATGCGGCCGGTGCCAGGTGCTGGCGAACCTGGAATGCCGATGCCGACTAAAACAGATCGCCCATCAACGACGCCGCTGTCTAAACAAAGCGTGTCGACAAGGCCCACAATGGCACGGAGCGTCGCGTCGTAATCGTCTGCCGGCGTCGATACCCTGACTTCGGGGCCGAACTCCCCATCTGGGGTGAGCAGGCGACCGGCGATCTTGGTGCCGCCGAGGTCAATGCCAACCCGCCAAATGGCCTCAGATTGAGACATCGTACGTGCCGCCAAGCGTCAAGCGCGCCGGATACACCATTTCAGGCTCAACCTGTCGCTCCGCTGCAAACAACATCACCGTGGTTTCATCGGCGAGAACCGCATCAAGCACGCTCACGAGAAGGTCCGGCTCTTCGGTCCGTTCGGTTAAATCAACAGCGCTTAACCCGGTGTTTGCCATGAAAGCTTCCAATCGCTCGGGATCACCTGCGAGGAACGTGAGGGCTTCAAGTGCGATGGCGATGGCACGTTCTTTCTTCATGCGATGCCCCAGTTTTTGAAAGCGGCGCTCGTCGTCGACCTGTTCGTTCAAACTCGCGCGCGGTCTTTAAGCTGTTGGTGACCGAGATCGCGCATACTGCGGACC
>JBCBWG010000325.1:0-2728 GCA_039817205.1 Pseudomonadota bacterium | reverse complement strand
ATAAATGGCTGGCCGATGGAATACTTGTAAGCCATGGCCGCGATTGTCGGCGTCTTCGCAATCATGCGATGCGACGCGATCATGCGCTGGCTTTCATCGTTGATATCGGTTGAGTCATGGTAGAAAGCCGAGAGCGCGCCAACGGTGCCAACCATGATCGCCATGGGGTGCGCGTCGCGACGGAAGCCGGTGAAAAACCGGGTCATCTGCTCATGGACCATCGTGTGGCGCGTGATGGTGTAGTCAAACTGGTCGTACTGGGCGCGCGTTGGCATTTCGCCGTGCAGCAGCAGGTAGCATGTCTCGACGAAATTCGAGTGGTCGGCCAGTTGTTCGATTGGGTAGCCGCGATAAAGGAGAACGCCTTCTTCGCCATCGATGTAGGTGATGCGCGATGAACAATTGGCCGTCGACGTAAAGCCCGGGTCGTAGGTGAAGACGCCCGTTTCGCGGTAGAGACGGGAGACATCCACAACGTCCGGCCCGATGGCGCCTGAGCGAATTGGCATCTCAATGGTTTTGTCGCCAATTTGCAGACGTGCAGCAGACGTCGGAGCTTTTGGATCGTGGGCGTTCATGACGATCTCCTTTTTGTTCGGGATCGCCGCGCTGAGGCTTGAGCCAGCCCAAAGACTAGTCGATGGACCAGTCCGAAGGCCGGCACTGCGGCCTGGGTGGCCCCAGGACTGACAGTAAGCTGGCCTTGAGCAGACCCCGATCAGCGCGGGTCAAATTGGCCGACGATATTGTGCTGGAGCCGAAGTCAAATGCTGCGGTGCACCTATCGCTGGCGATCTGTGCTGAACGGGTAATATAGAACCGGAAAACCGACAATACGGCCAAAAGCGTAGACCGCGAGCACGGGCGCAGAGTGCCGAAAAAATGATCAAAGATTGAGGGGTTAGGGGCTCAAGATGACGAACACCACGGAAAGCAGGGCGACAACAACCGAGGGGCCCGTGAGTGGTCGTGATCGACCGGTCGCATCGGCCTTCGGCGACATCATCAATGTGCTGATGCGCACGGAAACGTTCCGAGACTTGAAGCTTCGTGATCTCGACTGGCTTGTGATGCCGGCGTTGCAGTCGGGCCAGTTCGCGCTTGCGCATGGTGATCCAAGACGCCCCGATGAGCGCAAAAACGACCCGCCCGGTGCTGAGAAGCCAAACATTCCAATCGCCGTCGTCCTTTGGGCTCACGTGTCCGAGGACGTTGACAGCAAGCTCCGGGTCCAAGTGGACGCGCCTTTTGTCAAGCTCGCGCCTGAGGATTGGCGCTCCGGTGACATCCCATGGATTGTGGCGGCCGGGGGGCTTCCGGATGCGCTGAGGGCTGCGCTCGGGCACATGGCGCGGGACGTTTTTCCGGGCAATCCAGCGAACATCCTGATCAATGAAAACGGTGTGAGCAAGGTGGTGAAGCTTGTCCCACCGGCTGCGCAAGACAATCACGACCACGATCACGGTCATTCGCACGATCACGAGCACTGACCACCGAGTGACGCGATCGGTTCCGTCTCTCGATCGAGATTGAAGCGTTGTCATGCACCAAAGTTGAAGCGCCGATCTAACGCGATGCCGGCGCTTCCCGCATTTTTTCAGTATAACGACGAAAGAGCCGATTTTGTTTTTTGAGCCTGCGAGGCCCGACGATGTTTCTCCGATCGTACGCAAGCGCACCACATCGCCAGACGACATTGCGCCGGCTCACTGGCTCTCGAGTTTGCCTGATAGCTTGCCTCGTTCTTGCGATAGCGGCCGCGCCAAGGTTTGAGGCCGGGGCTCAGAGTACAAACGACCTAGGCCAAAACCTCACAGAGTTGCGGGAGACACTCCAAAGCAGACCCAACGCAAAACCGTGTTTGCTCTATGAAGACGGCGGTGAGGTTCGCGAAGACCTCACGGTAACGACTGTTTATTTTGACGGCATTCAAGGCTTGGCCTGTCCGGCACCAACGGGTGAGATCGGCGCCGTGTCCGCGACTAGGCAGTTATGGCAGGCCAAGGCGAGGGCTCTAATCGACGGCGTAAAGCGAGGACAGGGCGGACGTCCAAGTCCAGCTGTGTTGCGTGAGGCTGCATATGCTCTTGCCTGCGGTGCGACCCGCATCGGGTGGAATTCGAACACCAAGCGAACCCTCATTGCAGACCTCAAGTTCATCCAATCCGTGATGGGCGAGCCCCAGGATGAAAAACAGGATCAGCGCGTGGGGCGTTGGTTGAAGGTGGTCGGTCTGTTGCCTGCGCGGGAGCATGCATGCCTCATCCCGTCTGCGACACCTTCGGCTCCGTCACCGCACGTTGCGACGCCCAGTGCGGCATCACGCGTTGCACCGCAAATTGCGCTGCCGGTCCGACGCCCTGATCCGCCATCAGGTCGCCGTGTGCGTGACCGGGGGCAGCAATCGGCGAGCCTCAGTCCTCAATCAACAGACAGCGTCGCACCAGAGACGGACCAGCGGGCGCAAAAGGCGTCCCCCGCTTCCGCAGGCGATCCGTTCCGGGATGTGATCCCGTTGCCGATCCCGCAACGCATTTGGGCTGCCATGCAAGGCAAATCCTGGCGACGCGGCCTTGGGTGTCCGCGCCGCGGACAGCTGCGGTACCTTCGAATTCCACATTGGGATTTTGAGGGGCGGACTGTGGTCGGTGAGATGATCGTTGCCCGTGATGTCGCCGACGATGTCTTGCGCGCCTTTGCCGAGATCTATCGTGCCCAATTCGCGATT
>JBCBWG010000324.1:0-2750 GCA_039817205.1 Pseudomonadota bacterium | reverse complement strand
CTCAAATCCGAGCTCACGCGCATACCTCTTTACGGCTGGTTCTGCCGCAAGTTCGAGCATGTGCTGGTCGACCGAGCCGCCGGCGCCCGCGCACTCAAAGACATGGTGCGAACGGCCAAGATGCGGGTCGATGAAGAGCGCCAAATCCTGATCTTTGCCGAGGGCACGCGACAGGTCCCCGGCGCGCCACCGGACTACAAGCCAGGTTTTGTCGCGCTCTACGACGGGCTCGGCATCCCAGCCGTTCCGCTTGCACTGAACTCCGGCGTGTTCTGGCCAGCCCGATCGGCAAAGGCCTATTCCGGCACAATCGTCGTGGACATCGGCCCCGCAGTGCCACCCGGGCAAGATCGAAAATTGGTGAAAAAACAACTTATTGCCGAGATTGAAGCCCGAACCGACGCGCTGCTGCGCGAGGCAAACGGACCGGAACTGGCGCCCTCTCGTTCCTGTTCCTCTTCGACGCAAGCTTAGATCAAAAAAGGAACATATTTAGAACATTTCGTTGACGCGGCGGGGTTGGCGGGCTATGTTGGGGACCGTGATGAGGAGCGGCGAACGATGATCGACCCCTTTGACCTCGCCCCGGTCGCCAAGCAGATCTGGAGCGAGAAATACCGGTTCAGTGGAACGCGGCGTGGTGATGATGGGCAGGACTTAGAAGACCGCCCGGCGGATCACGATCTCAACGCAACCTGGAGACGGGTTGCGCTTGCAGCGGCTTCAGCCGAAGCCGACGACAGCGCACGCGTGAAATGGGCGGACGCCTTCGAAGCGGTGATGGCTGATCTGGCTTTCTTGCCAGGCGGGCGCATTCTTGCAGGTGCGGGAACCGGGCGGCGCGTTACGCTTTTCAATTGTTTCGTCCTCGGTGCTATTCCCGACGATCTCGGCGGGATCTTCGAGGCAAACCGAGAAGCCGCTCTGACGATGCAGCAGGGCGGCGGTATCGGCCATGACTTTTCGACCTTACGCCCGCGGGGTGCAGATTTGCGCGCGACCGGCGCGCAGGCCTCAGGCCCCGTAAGCTTTATGGATGTCTGGGACAGCATGTGCCGGACGGTGATGTCAGCAGGTGCGCGCCGGGGCGCGATGATGGCGACGCTCCGCTGCGACCACCCGGACATTGGCGAATTTATCGAAGCCAAGCGCACCGCGGGCAAGCTGACGAACTTCAATTTGTCGGTCCTCGTAACCGATGCCTTCGTCGATGCTGTTCGGGCCGATCGCGATTGGGATCTGGTTTTTGACGGCAAGGTCTACCAGACCGTTCGTGCCCGTGATCTTTGGCAGCGGATCATGCGATCGACCTACGAGCATGCGGAGCCGGGCGTTATTTTCATCGACCGCGTCAACGCGCTCAACAATCTCGGCTACTGTGAGACGATCCATGCGACGAACCCGTGCGGCGAGCAGCCCTTGCCGCCCTATGGCGCCTGCCTGCTGGGTGCGATCAACCTTGCCCAACTGATCGATCAACCATTCACAGCTGAGGCCCGCCTCAATCGCGATCGCCTGGTTCACACGGCCAAGACAGCGGTCCGGTTTCTCGACAACGTTATTGACGTTTCGGAGTACCCGCTGGACGCGCAGCGGGCGGAAGCCTTTTCGAAGCGACGGATCGGGCTTGGCGTGACCGGACTTGCCAACGCTTTAACGATGTGTGGCGCGCGCTACGGCGGAGGCCAAGCCGTCCAACTGGCCGACGGCTGGCTTCGCTGTTTGAAGGTTGCCGCCTATGAGGCAAGCGTTGACTTAGCCGCTGAGAAAGGTGCGTTCCCCGCTTGCTCAGCGCCAGATCTGCTCGCATCGCCCAACCTCGTCACGCTACCGGAACCGCTCCGAGAGAAAATCGCGCGTGTTGGCCTCCGAAACGGTTGCCTAACGACAATCGCGCCGACGGGCACGATCTCGCTGCTGGCCGGCAATGTCTCAAGCGGCATTGAGCCGGTTTTTGCCGAACGCTACACGCGCCGCGTCCTGCAGCCCGACGGCAGCCATATCAACATTCCGGTCGTTGATTATGCGGCCGCGCTCTACGAGCGCCTCAACGGTCAGCCAATGCCCGACGGACTGCAGCCGGGCATTAAGGATTTGACACCGGCGGATCATGTGCGGATGCAGACCGTCGCCCAACGCCACATCGACAGTGCGATTTCCAAGACCGTCAACTGCCCCGAGGACATCCCGTTTGAAGCGTTCCAGTCGATCTACATGGATGCTTATGCGTCGGGGCTAAAGGGATGCACCACCTACCGTCCGAACCCGACGACAGGCGCCGTTCTCACAACCGAGCCTGACAGCGATGGGACATCCGCTGAGGCCACATCGCATGAGCCGAGACCATCGGTTGGCGCGAGGCACGGCGCCATTGGCTTGACCCCATCAGCCATCGGCGCAGGGTCGTCTCAGGTTCGTTCGAACGTCGTTGCGTTCTCACCGCGCGCTGACCGCCTATCGTCAGATACGGCCTCGCAGACTATGCCGGTTGGGACAAACTTGCTCCGGCAGCTCGAGCAACCCAACGTCGTGTCATCCGACACAGATCTCGTTCAGTTGCCGTGGTCGTGTGAGGCGGCTGCGGCCATGGCTCACGTGGCTTCCCAAACCATGCCGGAAACCATGTCGGAGACCGTTCCGGGTCCAGCGTCCCTCGCAGCGTCCCTGGCAGCGTCCCTGGCAGCGTCCCTGGCAGCGTCCCTCGCAGCGTCCCGGGGGGCTTCCCTGGAAGCGTCCACAGCAGCGCCAAC
>JBCBWG010000323.1:0-2780 GCA_039817205.1 Pseudomonadota bacterium | reverse complement strand
CCCGGGCAGCGGCGCAAACAGAGCCGCAAACAAGGACTGCGAAACAGCCACTCACGAAGCAGCGCTTCGGGCACGCCGAGACACGCGTGGCCGCCGCGGCATCGGTCCTCACCCTCGTCCTCAATCTCGGGACGGCAACGCCCGCCGCCGCGCAGGTCAAAACCTTTAAGTTCGGGACGGCTGGCAACTGGAACGTCCTCGCGGTCTACACACGCAACCGGGTCTTCAGCCATTGCACGGCGCAGGCGCGCTATAAAAACGGTATGAAGATCTTTTTGATCGCCTACGCCAATCAGGTCTGGTCGCTTCAATTCCACCGGCCCGATTGGCCGCGGCGCGATGGCCAGCAATTCCCGGTGACGCTCAAAGTGGACGGCCGCACCGTGATGACGACCGATGGCAAGTTTCGCGGGCGAAGCGCGTTCATCTCACTTGGGTCGTCCTCCAAGCGCGTGCGCGCCATCATGCGCGGCCGGGTGATGGCTGTGGTGTCGCCCTCTGGCACGTCGCGGTTCAAGCTGACGGGCACGAACCGCGCGGCCCGGATGGTCGGCCGGTGCTGGAAGCGACACCAGACAATCGCCACGTCTCGAAATGACGGCGCGTTCGGTGCCCCCCCGGGCGGCAACAACCAGGGTGCGTTCGGCGCACCGCCGTCCGGCTCGGCAAAACCACCGGGCGCCTTCCGTGCGCCGCGGCAATCTCCGCCAACGACCCGACGTCGAAAAAGCCGTGCCCTCCTCACGCGCGAACAAACGATGAAGCTCGCGATCCGCTATCTTTCTGGCGTGAAAGCGCCGTACGAAATCCTCGCGAGCGACCGGAACGTGTTTCGAAATTTTCCCGTCAATTGGCGCTACGAAACCGGCCGTCTCGGCGGGATGATGGTGCTGAAAGAAAGCCGTTTCAATGCCGAGATGGGGCTGCAGTCACTGCTGCGGGATCACGCGAAATGGTGCAAGGGCCAGAGCCAAGTTGATCGCAAGCCCACCCGGGGTGTCGCAGGCGCCAAAGTTGCGCGTGCGCGCGGGCTCTGCAGAACGCAGGGCAAGGTCATCGGCTACGACTACTCCGTCGCTGAGCTGAAGGGGCGGCGCGTGATGCTAATCATCGAATCCCTTCCGACGCGATCCGTCCGACCCGGCGCGCGCGCGTCCGACCGCAGCGGCTATCCTTCCAATGAGCCAACTTCGCGCAACAGCGGAACGAAAAACACGCTGCCACCGCTCGGCATGCAGCGACGCCAACGCGCCGTTGGACCGGACGAGTTATAAGACGGGTTCTCCGGGTTCGAGATCGCCGATGGTCCACACCTCTGGCGGGACTGCGGTCATGTGCTGTGCTGCGCCGCGCCTAGACCTGAAAGAGCGCGACGTCCTTTATCGGAATGGTCAACTCGGCCCCGAAGTGCTGAGCGATCCAGCCCATGGTCTTGGCGCGATAAAAGCAAACATGCGTTGGGTCGGCGCGGTAATGCCATGACGCAAACCGATCGTCGTCGGTTTGAAAGCAAGTCATGACGGCGAGCAAGCCGGACGGTTTCAACAGGCCAAAAAGCGTCGAGAACGTGCGAGCCGGATCGTGCAAGTGCTCGACGACCTCGGTGCAGGTGACGAAGTCGTACTTGCGCTCAAGAACGGACGCGTCAGGCCTGTACTGCGGATCGTAGCCGACCACGTCGAGGCCGGCTTCGCGCAGCACAGCGATGAGTGCCGGACCGGGACCGCACCCGAAATCGATCCCGCATGCCCCTCGTGTGGTTCGGTCGATGACCGGGCCGGACACTTTCGAAAGAAAGCGGCGATAGCCGGGATCGTCCGGATCGTTCTCGTGCGAATCGTAATGGGCTCGTTCGACATCGCGGTTCGGACGCTGTGCCGGATCAAGAAACGTCATCTGGCACGTGTCGCAGCGCCAATAGGTTTGCACGCCGACATCAACAAAGTGTCGGATCGCGTCCGACCGACAGAGCGGACAGAAGGGCATGGGCGCCGATCACGCTGAGGCTTTTGAGCCAGCGGACGGCTCCGGTTCAGCAGCCTTTGACGATGCCTGCGCCTCAGGTTTTTTCCAGAACATGATTTGACGGGGTCGCCAGACGGCCAGGGCAACATTTAGGGCTGAAACAAACAGCAAAAGCGAGATCGCGAGCACTTCACTATTCATCGTGCCGCCTGCGACCGCCAATGGCTCGTTCGCCGCCAGGGCCGCCATCGCCCGTTCTGCCTCGCGCGTCATCGGACCGTTCACACCGACGAGCCCACCCTCGAACATGATGACGCCGAAGCCGAGTTTCGCAAGCGCCCAGCCCGCATTCATGAAGACGGGGCTTGCTGCGAGCGCCAGGAGGCCGGACACGAGCACCAACATAAGCGATGGCAGGAACAAATAGTCAGCGATCGCGCGCATTGCGGACCGGACGGCTGCGTACTCGGACATAGCCGCTGGATCGGGAGAGTTCGCGAGCAAGACAAGCAGCGACAGCATCGCACCGGCGACGCCGATCGATCCGACATCGTGGAGGAACTTCATCGTGCGCCGCATCATGCGATCACCTGGGATTTGGCTCTAAGACCGAAGAAATATGGCGTGACAGCTGGCGGCATCGCAAACGAAAAACGGAGCGCGGCGATCCGCACTCCGCTTCGCTTACCGATTTGCGCGTTGGCCGGTTCGCGCGTTGGCCGATTTGCGCATTGGCTGGCTTACGCCGCGCCCGTCCGACCGTCGGAGTGTGGCCGAACGGTTCGCACCCAGCGTTACTGGTATTTGCGGCGGAA
>JBCBWG010000322.1:0-2780 GCA_039817205.1 Pseudomonadota bacterium | reverse complement strand
AAGCGGGTCGACAACATGACGATGGCCTGGGGGCTTGAAGCACGTGTCCCATTCCTCGACCACGAACTCGTCGAGCTTGCCGCAAAGATCCCGCCGGAGCACAAGCTGAAGCATGACGGCAAGGGTGTTCTAAAGGATGTTGCGCGTCGGGTCATTCCGCCAGAGGTGATCGACCGTCCGAAAGGATACTTCCCGGTTCCGGCGCTCAAATACATAGAGGGCCCCGTTTGGGACATGGTGAGCGATGCGTTGACCGGTAACGCTGCACGGAGCCGTGGTCTCTTTCAGCGGGACTATGTCGACATGCTTCTCGCGAACCCGAGGGAACATATCACGCGGCTCCGAGGGTCCAAGTTATGGCAGATCGCACTGCTGGAGTTATGGCTGCAGTCGCACGAGATTTAGTTCGCGGCCGCGACCTGCGATCTGTCGGCCTCATCGGTGCTTCGTCGCGTTATTGAAAGATCAGCGGTATGGGTAAAGCTTCAGAAGCTGTCACGGGTGGCGCGTCAAATGAGATGGCGAGCCTGAAGAGTTGGGGCGATCCAGTTGAATGGACCGACAAGCCCGCGCACACCAATACGGCCATCGACTGTGGCTGGGGGCGTCTGGCTTTCGGGCAGACGTTCGATCGGCCTGAGGCGCTCGCCGAAATTTTGCAGCTGGAAGAAAAGGGCTGTCGCGACATCGCGCTTTACGTGCGAGATCCGCACCTCGTTCTGGCCGCGGCGCCGCTTGCTTTGTTTCTCGATCCGTCCAACACGTTTCGCCGCAAACTGGATGAGCCGTTACCGCCCGTCGCGGCTGATGGGTTGATCATCCGTGAAGCGCGGCATGAAGATCAGGTCACCATCAACGCAATCTATAGCGCGCGGGGCATGATCCCGTGGCCCGAAGGTTTCGTTGCGCGCGCGGCGGACCGCGACGAGCTCGTATTGCTCGTTGCTGAAGACAAGCAATCGCATGACGTCGTCGGTGTCGTGGAGGGCGTCGATCACGTTGCAGCGTTCAAAGACCCGGACAATGGCTCAAGTCTCTGGGCGCTTGCCGTTGATACCAAGGCGCGCCGTCCCGGGGTCGGGAAGAAGTTGTCGTTGGCGCTCGCCCATCATTTCGCCGATCTCGGTCGTGCGTTCATGGATCTGTCGGTGATGCACGACAACGACGACGCGATCAGTTTGTATCGCGGGCTCGGGTTCGAGCAGGTGCCGGTTTACTGTGTGAAGAAAAAGAACACCGTCAATGAACGTCTCTTCGTTGGGCCCGAGCCCGATCTCCATCTGAATATTTATGCGCAGATCATCGTGGATGAAGCGCGCCGCCGTGGGATCAGTGTTGAGGTTGAGGATGCCCAGGCCGGCCTGTTCCGGTTGACGCTTGGCGCCCGCTCGATTTCCTGTCGCGAGTCTCTGTCAGAACTGACGAGTGCGGTTGCTATGAGCCGCTGTGACGACAAATCGCTCACACATCGCTTGCTGGCCGATGCGAGTTTGATGGTTCCAGCCCAGGAGATCGTCACGACCGAAGACGAAGCTTTGGCGTTTCTCGAAAAGTACAAGCGCATCGTCGTCAAGCCGCTCAAGGGAGAACAGGGTCAGGGCGTTTTTGTCGATCTGCAAACGGTCCCGAGTGTTCGGAAATCATTTGCCGAGGCACGTGCGATATCAAGCGACGTTATTGTCGAGCAGTTCGTCCAGGGCGACGATGTTCGTGTCATCGTCATCGACGGAGAAGTTGTTGCGGCCGCGATCCGTAACCCCGCGTCGATCGTTGGCGACGGCCAGCACTCGGTGAGCTGTTTGATCGAAAAGCAGAGCCGTCGGCGGCAGGCCGCGACGAAGGGTGAGAGCCAGATCCCGATTGATGACGAGACAGAACGCTGTGTTCGGCACGGCGGGCACACGATGGACAGCATCCCAGAAGAGGGCGAAGTGCTGACCGTCCGCAAAACAGCCAATCTCCACACCGGTGGCACGATCCACGATGTGACGCCCGAGCTGCACGCGTCGCTCGCTGATGCATCGCGCCGGGCCGCCGCCACGCTCGGCATGCCGGTTGTTGGGCTGGATCTGATTATTCCCGCCATCGATCAACCAGCTTACTGGATCATCGAGGCCAACGAGCGCCCCGGGCTTGCCAATCATGAACCGGCACCAACCGTCGAGAGGTTTATCGATTTCCTTTTTCCGACAACGCGACCGACATAGCTGCCGCGCCCAAGTGGAGTGAAGTGTGGAGTGAAGTGAAGTGAAGTGTCGAGTGAAGTGTCGATGGAAGCGGCGTTTGCGGTTTTGGATTTTGGCGTGTGGCCGTTAAGGGTTTGGTGACCATCCGGCATCGACGATGCGCGGACCTGACGGGATTGCCAGCCAGCAGAAAGACGAGGCCACACCTCCTATGAAGGACCTGGAAATTGACGTCGGCTACCTAAGGCGCCTCCTTGAAGATCTCCTGGCCATACCGAGCCCCACGGGCATGACCGACAGTGTCGTCGGGTACACATGCGGCGAACTCGAGAAACTTGGCATTCCGTTTGAGTTGACCCGCCGTGGTGCGATCCGAGCGGATCTCTCTGGGCGTCGATCAAGCCCGGATCGAGCGATCGTCACGCACCTGGATACGCTCGGTGCAATCATCAAAGGTTTCCATCGCGCCAACGGCTGGCCGCGGTTGTCACCGGTCGGCAGTTGGTCAGCCCGGTTTGCGGAAGGCGCGCGCTGCACCGTCTATTTCCAGGTCCTTCATAGGAGGTGTGGCCTCGTCTTTCTGCTGGCTGGCAA
>JBCBWG010000321.1:0-2788 GCA_039817205.1 Pseudomonadota bacterium | reverse complement strand
TCATTGCGGACTGTGATCGGTCGGCCGGTTGGACGGCCTGACGCTTATGTTTGTCAGCGGTGGCAGCGCCGAGATGTCCAGCGCCCAGTGCCGAGATATCGCCGTTAAAGATGATAGCTGATGCGGCGATCGCTTCGCCGTCGGCCAGTTGTACGCCGGATGCCCGACCGCCCGACACCGAAATGTCTGACACGTGCACGCCACAACGCACGGTGCCTCCATGTTGTGTGACAAGGTCGGCGAAGGTTGTTGCGAGTGCGTGCATGCCGCCATCGGCGATCCAGACGCCGCACCGCTCGGCATGGGCAATCAACATGAGTGTTGCCGGTGCGAGATACGGCGAGCCACCCGTATACGTCGCGTATCGCCCGAAGAGTTGTTGAAGGCGCGGGTCTCTGAACGTTCGCGCGAGCTCGGCAGCGAGCGTCCGAAACGGATGGATCGCGGTCATGCCGCGCACGTTTTGCCGAGCAATGCGCGCCGTCAGCGACAACGGATTTGGGCGGCTTGCGCGCATGAACGTGCGGTCGAGTGTCTCGAACACGTCGGCCGATGTCTTTGCAAACTGTCGATAAGCCGATGCATCCCCGCTGCCGGCAAAAGTTCCGATCGCGTCGGCGCTGCGCTCGGTGTCTGCAAAGAGATCAAGGCGGCTGCCATCGGGCCAGCCATGTCGCGCAAGCAGGTCCAGTTTTTTCAGCGGAACTTCCGCGTTGAAGTCGAGGCCGAGGTTGTCGAAGAGCTCGTCAAATACCCACCGCATCGTAAAAACGGTTGGGCCGCTGTCGATCCCGGCGAACCCATCGAAGTGCACCTGCCGCATCTTGCCGCCTACGGTTTTCTGGCGCTCAAGAACGAGGACGGGGCAACCTTTAACTGCGAGTTCGAGCGCTGCCGTCAAGCCGCCGATGCCAGCGCCGACGATGATGACCGGTGCTTCAGACACGTTGGACGCCCACCTCCCAATCCCGACCGGCCTTGAACCATGGGCCTCGAACAATGGGCCCCGAACAATCGGCTCGATTTGGCGGCGTCTCCATCGTAGTGTCAATTTCAATTGACAAATTTTCCGTCAAAAATCAGCGTCTCACAGGTCGTGGGTGCCGTCGCTCCGAAGTCTCCGCAGTCACTGACGTCACTGAAGTCTCGAAGTCACTGAAGATTAGGCGCGACGGGCCAGGGCCAAGAGTCCGAACAAGTCTCCGAACATGAATTTTAAAGACGGAAAGCGGGTACAGCAGGCGAATGACGAATGCACCACCGATGGAACCTAAGCCATTGAGGTCGGGGCCAATCGAAGGCGGGCCGCGGGATCGCTTTTTGGATCGGTTCTGGCGTTGGCGTGACCGGATGCTGGCTGATCCGCGGATGCAAACCTGGGCGGTCCGCCTCCCGTTTCTGCGCCCGATCGCCAACCGTCGAGCCCGCGAGCTGTTCGATCTCTGCATCGGCTTTGTGCACACACAGGTCGTCACGGCTTGTATCGAGCTGAAGGTCCTTGATCACCTGGCCGATGGTGCCAAGTCGGCATCCGAAATTGCGGCTCTGACCGGCCTGGAACAGGACCCGGCCGAACGCTTGCTTGCTGCCGCCGCTGCAATCCATCTCGTCGTTCGCCAACGCGACGACCGGTATCGATTGGGTGAACTCGGAGCCGCTGTTCGCGGCGCGCCCGGCGTTATCGAAATCGTCCGCCACAACCAAGTTTTCTACCGCGATTTGAGCGACCCGGTGGCACTCTTGAAAGGCGAGCGTTCGGAGACGGAACTCGCCGGATACTGGCCCTATGCGGAGGGTCAAACGGACGTTGCAGGTCTCAGTGCGGAGGCGGTGACTCCTTACACGGCACTGATGGCAGCGTCGCAGCCGTTCATCGCTGACGACGTGCTTGCGGCGTACGATTTTTCGAAACATCGTGCGGTGTTGGACGTTGGCGGCGGTAACGGCACGTTCGCTTCAGCGGTCGCGCGCGCTCATGGTCGCGTGCGGGTCGGTGTGTTTGATCTGCCGTCCGTCGCAAATACTGCTGAAGCCTCATTCCGCGATGCCGGCCTCTCCGACATGGCAACCGCGCACGGCGGCGACTTCCATCGCGATCCGTTACCCACAGGCTATGACGCCATTACGCTCGTCCGCATTCTGCTCGACCACGACGACGCCACCGTTTTGAAAATTCTCACAGCCGTCCGGCACGCTCTGCCACTGGGCGGAACACTTTTAATCGCGGAATTGATCTCCGGTGAACCCGGCGCCGAGACAATAACAGACGCCTATTTCGGTCTTTATCTCATGGCGATGGGCCGAGGCCGTCCACGCTCAATGCCCCATATTTCAAGGCTGCTCACAGAGGCGGGTTTCGAACCGGCGAAACGGGTTGGGACGCGGCGCACGCTCATGACGCAGCTCCTGAAATCCACGGTCGCAAATCATTGACAGTTGAGTGTAAGAGCTACTTGACACAATCAAGTGTCTAGTGAAATCTACAGCCTCACGCAGGTGCCCGAGTCTTGGCGAGTCTTGGGCAGGGCACGAAGAGTGCGGAGCACCCCGTTGCGGTCAGAAGCTGTCATCCTCGACGAACCCGGCGCACTCAGCGTCCGTGCGCTGAATTTGGTGGCGCCCGGCGCGGACGACGTCGTCGTTGAAACGCGGTGGAGCGGAATTTCGACGGGCACCGAGAAGCTTTTCTGGCAAGGCCGGATGCCCTGGTTCCCCGGTCACGGATATCCCCTGGTTCCAGGTTACGAAGGCGTGGGCGAAGTGGTCGAAGCCGGAGCGAACGCTGGGG
>JBCBWG010000320.1:0-2816 GCA_039817205.1 Pseudomonadota bacterium | reverse complement strand
AAGCGGTTTGGCGTAATCATTCGCGGACAGGGCTGCGGCGATCGACGGGATCACCACCGGGCCCTGAGCTTCGGTTCGCTTTCCGTCAAGACTGGCGGTGATAGGACTGTCGGTTTGGCCGAGGAGACGTTGCTATGTCTGATGGGCGAAAGCGGTTCAACCGTCGCGCGCTACTTGTTGGTGGCGCGGCCATCTACGGCGCGAGCCTTGTGGCCAAGACCGGACGGGCTGCCGAACTCACAAAAGACGGGCCTTTGACCCTGACAGCGAAACCTGGAACGGCGCAGATCCTGAAAGACCAAACAACAGACATCTGGGGTTACAGCGGCACGGTTCCTGGACCGGTCATTCGCGTCCGCCAAGGCGATGATCTGCACCTTCGCTTCCGCAACGAGATTGAGCACGCCTCAACCATTCACTGGCACGGCATCCGCATCGAAAACGCGATGGACGGGGTGCCGGGCCTGACGCAAAAACCGGTCGCGAACGGTGATGGGTTCACCTATCGGTTCACGTGCCCTGATGCCGGAACGTATTGGTATCACCCGCACAAAATGTCGTCGGAGCAGATTGCGCGCGGCTTGTACGGCGCGTTGATTGTTGAAGAACGCGTGCCGCTTGAGGTCGATCAAGACCACGCGCTGTTGTTCGACGACTGGCGCTTGACCGAAGACGGGCAGATCCACGAAGCGAGCTTTGGCGCGATGCACGACCGGGCCCACGCCGGGCGCTACGGGAATACGTTTTCGCTCAACGGGACAACGGACCACGTACTCCCCGTCCGCTCGGGCGATCGTTTGCGCCTGCGCTTTGTCAACGTCGCAAACGCAAACGTTTTTGCGGTTCGGATCGCTGACCACGCACTCACCCAAATTGCCGTCGATGGGCAGCCGATCCCGCCGACACCGGCAACAGACGGGCTTGTCTTACTCGGTCCGGGACAACGCACCGATGTGATCGTCGACGCCATGGGCCAACCCGGCACAAGCGCTGAGATCCAACTGTTGACGCGCCGCACGGTCGAGACCGTTGGGCAGCTCGCCTACACTGACGAAACGCCACGCCGAACGGCGCGATCACGCGCGCCGATCGTCCTGCCGAAGAACGCTCTGCCCGAAACACTCGATCTTGAAAACGCGATCGACATCGACATTCCGATGGACGGCGGTGCCATGGGTCGCATGTCGGGCGCGATGGTCGACGGGGCCTGGATGGGTATGCGCGAGATGGTGCGCAAGAAGCGGTATGCGTGGGCGCTGTCGGGCAAAGCCGGCATGTCGATGACACCGCATTTCACGGTCAAACGCGGCCAAACCGTGCGCCTCACCTTCCGGAACAAAACGATGTGGCCGCACGCGATGCACGTCCACGGCCACCACTTTAAAGAGGTTGGTGCGACGGCGTCCGAGCCCTGGTATCGCGATACGATCATGCTGTTTCGCGGGCAGACCAAAACGGTCGCCTTCGTCGCCGACAACCCGGGCAAGTGGATGCTGCATTGCCATATGCTGGAGCATCACGAGGCTGGCATGGGCACTTGGTTCGAGGTGACGGCCTAGCCGCCGCGCTTCTGCCCGAGCGTCATTTTTTTCTAAGGTGCATCGGACATGAAAAAAACGACGCGCGCCGTTGTCATCGGCGGTGGCATTGCCGGGTGCGCCACGCTCTATCACCTCACGCGGGAGGGCTGGACGGATGTCGTGCTGGTCGAGCGCGACGAGCTGACATCTGGCACCACGTGGCATTCGGCCGCTCAGGTGACGAACTTTGGCATGAACCAGACCATGGTCGGCCTGAAGTCTCATTCCATCGCGCTCTACCAAGAGTTGGCAGCCGATCCGGAGTACCCGATCAATTATCACCATGGCGACGGTGGGATCAGGCTTGCGAACACGGATGCGCAGATGGACGGCTATCGCTATTTCGCGTCCATGGCGAAGGGCATGGGCGTCGATTTCGAAGTCATTGATGCCGCCGAGTGCGCACGCCGCCATCCGCTGATCTCGACCGACAATCTCATCGGCGGCCTTTGGGATCCGATGGATGGCGACATCGACCCCGCTCAATTGTGCCAGGCTCTGGCGCGGCGCGCGCGCAATGCCGGTGCCGAGGTTTATCGACATACGCCCGTCTCCGGTCTAACGCAGCGGCCCGACGGGAGCTGGATCGTCCACACCGATAAGGGCGACATCTCAACTGAGGTTGTCGTCAATGCCGGCGGATATCGCGTAAACGAAATTGGCGCGATGATGGGCGTTGAGCACCCTGTCGCGTCGATGGAGCACCAATATTTCGTCACCGAGACGATCCCGCAAATCCGCGACGCTGGACATCGGATGCCGCTCCTCCGATGCCCGATCTCGGACTACTACTGCCGACAAGAACGCGATGGCCTGCTGCTTGGGTTCTACGAACAGGACTGTCGTCCGTGGGGGATGGACGGGATTGATCCGCACTTTACGAACGCGCTTTGTCCTGATGATTTGGATCGCGTGACCGATGTCTTGGAAGGCGCATTCGCGCGTATGCCTGCGCTGCAGGAGGCCGGGATCAAGACCATTATCAACGGCCCGATCACATACACCATTGATGGCGCGCCGCTCGTTGGTCCGATCCCGGGCAAGCGGAATGCGTTCTGCATCATCGGTTTGCGGGCAGGCGTTGGCGAAGGTGGCGGTCATGGCTGGCTGCTGGCGCAACAGATCATTCATGGCGAAGCCTGTTACGATACGTGGCCGATTGATCCCCGGCGGTTCTCAGCGCACGCCAACGAAGAACTGACATCCCTGAAAGCAATTGAAGATTACCAGAACGAG
>JBCBWG010000031.1:0-20084 GCA_039817205.1 Pseudomonadota bacterium | reverse complement strand
GCGCTCGTCATGCCGATCGCCGAGGCCATCGACAAAAAGTGCGCGTTCATCGCGCGACGGTTCGGCAGGCCAAACGAGATGTTGGACGCCCCACACGTGGTGTTGACCTTGAGCTCTTCGCGGAGCCGGCGGACCAGAGCGAACACCTGTCGCCCGGCTGTGTTCATCGCGCCGATCGGCATGACCAGCGGATCGACAACAATGTCGTGTGCCGGGATGCCGTAGTCGGCCGCGTGCTCGACGATCTTACGCGCCACGTTGAAGCGGACGTCTGGGTCTTCCGAGATGCCGCTCTCATCGTTGGAAATGGCGACGACGGGCACGTCGTATTTCTTAATGAGCGGAAGGATGATCTCCAGCCGATCGGTTTCGCCGGTCACCGAGTTGACGAGCGGTCGACCTTTGCAGACGGCAAGGCCCGCTTCCAAGGCGGCCGGTACGGAAGAATCAATCGAAATCGGCGTATCGACCAGCGACTGGACAAGCTCGATGGTCTTGGCGAGGAGCGGTGGCTCGGTCTTGTTCGGGTCGACGGCTGTGACGCCCGCATTCACGTCGAGCATCGTTGCGCCAGCGGCGACTTGGGCGAGCGCGTCGGCCTCAACGGTTGTGAAATTGCCTTCGATCATCTCGGCTGCGAGCTTTTTGCGGCCCGTCGGATTGATGCGTTCGCCGATCACACAAAACGGTTGTTCAAATCCGATGATCGCAGTCTTCGTCGCCGAAGAGACAACCGTTTCGGTCATGCAGCGCCTCCATTGCTGGCAGCTTTGTGCCCAGCAGGGGTTGAGGTTCTTGTGGTGTTGGCTGCGAGGCCTGCGAGAGCTGCCCGCGCGTTCTGATCCCAGCTCCCGCGATCCACGAGCCAGCGGCGCGCTTCGGACAGACCGCCGAATGGGAAGATGTGGAGTTGCTGAACCGTTGCATCCGCGTTCGTTGCGACGTGGGATTCCACGGGCACAACGAACGGCTCCGGCGAATAACTTGTGAGCAGTGACGCGATGGCTGAGCCGCGCTTGAAAGCGAATGCGCTCGACGCGCGCACACCACACATCGCGGCGTACTTGAGCAGGCTTTTGATGCTGGCCGGTCCGGCAACGCCGAGGTGAATGGGGAGCGTAATGCCAGCCGCTTTCAGATTGTCCGTCCACTTTAGGGCTGCATCGGCGTCGAACCCGAACTGCGTCACGATCCGCACATCGACGCCGCTTTCGCGCGCGAACGTTTGTTTCCAATCGAGCGCCTGGGCAATTTCAAGCTCGCCAATGTCCGGGCTGCCCTCCGGGTGGCCGGCAACGCCAATCCGCGTGAGGCCCGCGTCCTGGAAGAGGCCGGTTTCGAGCGCGGCCATCGATGAGGCGAATGGGCCTTCGGGGTCACCCGCACCACCAGCGATCACCAGCGCATCGCGAACGCCGGCTGCATCTGACATCGCCTTCAGTCGAGAGGCGAGCGCATCGCGGCTACGGAGGCGGCGGGCTGCGATATGGGGAACCGGTTCCAGTCCGGCCTGCGCGACTTTCCCAACGAGGGTGGCCCATTCGCCGTCCGACATCGTGCCGAGGTCGACGAGGTACGTGCGGGTCGCTGGCGGGATCATCTCCAGAATGGCCGGATCTTTCTCGACCTGCTTCGGCGTGACTTCAACGGAGGCCGCAAGTTTCAACGGGGATATGAGTTCGGGCATGAATGCGGTTCCAAAGTCAGCGTTAACGGGTCGATGATCGCGCTCATCATTGTCATGGATATTATATTACATTGCAGGCGACCGCCCGACTTAGCCGAGAGCGTCAGTCGCTGGTTCAAATCCGCCCGCTTTGGCCAATTTCACCAATCGGTCCCGGCCATACTCGGTCACCAATCGTTCCGCCGCCGAATCGGCTTCGGCTGCGAGATCGTCGCTGCAGGTCACGGGATCGCTCTTTCGCCACTCGGCGAGATACGCATCGCTGTCTTTCGCTCCGGCCACCATCGCGGCCTGGTCGACGGATTGAATGAAGACCGGCGGCAGGGCGCGTTTCTCGGATTTCCGACCGCGCTTCACGACCACTTGGGTCGGGATGTCTCGCCAGTAAATGATCGTAAGTTCCGCCATTGGATTTGAACCGTCCTCGGTTTGGTCGATCAGCCGCTTCGCCGCCGCGGCTCGACCGCCGCATCGTCACGTGCCGCGGTCGAACACTCCGGCCAGTTGCGGACCGTCGTTTGTCACCCGGCGACGGTTGTTGACGCGCGTGCGACCGTTCCCGTTTCGCCGCTTGCGTTTGGCGTGATGCCGGTTTAGCGCCGCCGTCACACGCATTGCGAAAGACACCGCAGAGACAGGATCATCACATGGGACGACTGCGCGAGTTGCTTGCCGAGCGCCACTGTCTTCTGGCCGACGGTGCCACGGGCACAAACCTGTTTGATGTCGGGCTGGTGTCGGGGGATGCGCCTGAGCTTTGGAACGTCGATGAGCCCGATAAAATCCGCGCGCTGCACCAGAGCTTCGTCGATGCCGGTGCTGATATCATCCTGACAAATACATTCGGTGCGAATGCGCGACGTCTGATGCTGCATAAAGCCGAGGACCGGGTGCATGAACTGAACAAGCGGGCGGCAGAGCTTGCTCGCGAGGTCGCGCAGACTGTTGAGCGCCCGGTGATCGTTGCCGGTTCCGTCGGGCCGACCGGGGATTTGTTTCAGCCGCTCGGTGAGTTGACCGAAGAGCAGGCTCGCGACGTCTTCGCCGAACAAATCGCAGGCCTTGCCGAAGGCGGCGTCGATGTCATTTGGATTGAGACGATGTCGGCTGCCGATGAAATGCGCGCCGCCGCTGATGCAGCCGCTGATGCTGTCATGGCCGCTGGTCTCGACTACACGGTCACCGCCAGTTTCGACACCGCCGGGCGCACGATGATGGGGCTGACGCCCGCCGATTTCGCGACCCAGATGATGGCACGCCAGGTGCCGCCCGTGGCCGTCGGCGCGAACTGCGGCGTTGGCGCATCCGACACCCTCGCAGCTATCCTCGACATGACAGCCGGGCTCGACATGACGGACGGGCTCGACACGACAGACGGGCAGCCGCAGTTACCAGTGATCTCAAAAGCCAACGCGGGCATCCCTGAATTTCATGGTGAACATATCCACTATTCGGGCTCGCCGGAGCTTATGGGGCGATACGCGACGCTGGCTGCCAGCGCGGGCGTTCGCATCATCGGCGGCTGTTGCGGGACCGCGCCGGAACATTTGGCGGCGATGCGGTCCGCACTCGATGCCTTTGAGCCCGGCGCACGCGGCCGGCCAAGCCTCAACGAGATCGTGGCGGCGACCGGTGCGCTTGTTGCGCCAGCCGTCAAGGCCGAGACGGCACGGGGTGATGATGCAACTGGCGGTGGGCGTCGCAACCGGCGTCGCCGCGCGCGAGCTTGATGTTGAAGCGTGAGCTTTCGACCTTGGCGTCACAGACGTCGAAATGTCCGGCGCATTGGTCGGGCTCAGAACAGCGCCCCCCTGTTTGTGTGACAGTCTGAGCAGACCGGCCTTAGGAGGCATACCGATGAGCGATGACGACGACATCATCCTGAGTGAGTTGCACGACGCAGACCTGGTCGAGCAGATGCACCAGGATCTCTACGACGGTCTCAAGGAGGAGATTGAAGAGGGCGTTAACATCCTCCTCGAACGCGGTTGGGCTCCTTACAAAGTCCTGACGGAGGCCCTCGTCGAAGGCATGCGCATCGTCGGGATCGATTTTCGAGACGGCATTCTGTTCGTCCCTGAAGTGCTTCTCGCAGCGAACGCGATGAAGTCGGGCATGAACATTTTGCGCCCATTGCTCGCTGCGAGCGGTGCGCCGCGCCAGGGCAAGATGGTCATCGGAACGGTTAAGGGTGACATCCACGACATCGGCAAGAACCTCGTTGGCATGATGATGGAAGGGGCCGGGTTCGAGGTGGTCGACATTGGCATCAACAACTCGGTTGAAGAATACTTCGACGCGCTCGACGAGCACCAACCGGACATCTTGGGTATGTCGGCACTGCTGACGACCACGATGCCGTACATGAAAGTCGTGATTGACGAGTTGGTCGCGAAAGGCCGCCGCGACAACTACGTGGTTATGGTTGGCGGCGCACCGCTGAACGAGGAATTCGCTGAGGCCATTGGCGCTGACGCGTATTGCCGTGATGCGGCCGTCGCCGTTGAGATGGCGCAGGAGTATATGATGCGGCGCCACAACCAGCTCGCGGCAGGCTGACCGGCCCGTGTCGTCTTGTGAGAATGTGTCGTCGTCCGACGCCAATACAAGTCAACGGCGTCGGCGGAGACGTCGGGCATCGGCATCTGACGCGTCGACACCGGAGCAGTTGTCCAGGGCGGATCTGCGGCAGTCGCGCCCCGATCTCGACGAGCCGAGACAGGACCTCGGCGCATTTCGTCGGCGGCAAGGCGTTGCTCGACCCGGCCTGATTATCGCTTGTGGTGCTCTTGTTCGAGACGTTCAGGCGGTGATGGCCGCCAACGGGCTCGACGCGACGTTTGATATCCGCGCCGTACCGGCCACCTACCACAACCGGCCAGAGCGTATTGCACCGGCGGTTGATCGCCTGATCAAAGCGGCCAAGCCACATTATTCCCGGATCTTCGTTGCCTTCGCCGAATGCGGGACCCGCGGCGATCTCGATGCTGTACTTCGCAACCATGGCGTCGAGCGATTGCCGGGCGCTCACTGCTATGCCGTCTTTTCAGGGATCAGCGCGTTCGAGGCCCTCTCACAAGATGAGATTTCCGCATTTTATCTGACCGATTTTCTGGCCCGTCATTTCAAAAGTTTGGTTTGGGAGAGCTTAGGCCTGGACCGTCATCCAGAACTCCGAGACATCTATTTCGGGCACTACGATCGGCTTATCTATCTGTCACAGGCGCCAGATCCGGACCTGGTCCGGCGCGCAGAGAGGGCTGCTGGCGATCTCGGCCTGCGGTTCGAGCATCGTCCGGTCGGTTACGGGTGTCTCCCCGAAACCCTGAAGTCTGCGGCGTGTTAAAATTGCCGAGGCCCATCGCTCTGCGAAGCGTTATCATTCAAACTGCATGAAATATTTTGATTGCGACGCTCTGTCGTCATCTCCATCTTGGCTGGCAGTCGAGTCGTGTCTGGCGACCGGTCGTTCGCATGTCTCGTTTGTCACGTGAACGAATGCCCGCTCAGAACCACAGGTCTCGCAGCAAGGACGTCTTCGTGGTCTCGCCGTCGCACAGATTTGCCGCCAGTCCGCCCGCGCGGTTGGCAGTTTGTGACATGCAGCACAGGCCACATCAGCCGGAACGTCGCCGTGGCCAATACGTTCACAACCGTCAAATCGACCCAAGATCGGGCGGGCGCATCCCGTCCCTTGGCGTTCGGCTTTCTCCTCGTGCCGGGCTTTTCGCTCATGGCAATGACGTCGGCGCTGGAACCTTTGCGTCTTGCCAATCGCGTGACGTCTGAAGAGCTTTACACGTTTGAACTCTTCTCCGTGGATGGCGGTCCGGTGATGTCATCGGCCGGGATCGAAATGGCAGCGCACAAACCGTGCCGCGATGCTCACGATCTCGACACCGCAATTGTGACGTCCGGCTTGATCGGCGTAGACGAGCCCGAGGTCGAGAAACAGATCCTCTCGACAATCAGACGTTTGGCTTCTTTTGGCACGACCATCGGCTCGGTCTGCACGGGGACACGGCTGCTCGCGAAAGCAGGGCTCGTGAACAACCACCGCGTCACGATCCATTGGGAATATTATCCGAGTATTGTCGCCGATTATCCGGACCTGGAAGTCACCCAGGAACTCTTCGAAATTGATCGCAATCGCTTTACGTGCGCCGGCGGCTCGGCCGCGGCCGACTTGATGTTGTCAATTGTTGCGACGGATCACGGGCAGGATGTGGCGTCTGCTGTCACGGATCAGCTGGTGCATCATCGGATCCGGGAATCAAAAGAGCGCCAGCGGATGGATCTAAGATCGAGGCTCGGCGTCGCGCATCCGAAACTGTTGCAGGTCGTCGGCCGCATGGAGGAGACGATCGAGACGCCGTTGTCTTGCGCCGACTTGGCGAGCCATGCTGGCGTCTCGACCCGCCAATTGGAGCGCCTGTTTGCTAAGTACCTCGGGCATTCCCCGACGCGGCATTATTTAATCATCCGGCTCAACCACGCTCGATTCCTGCTGCAGCAGACGAGTATGCCGATCCTTTCTGTCGCCATGGCGTGCGGTTTTGTTTCTGCCTCGCATTTTTCGAAAAGCTATAGTGAGCATTTTGGCCGGACCCCAAGTGCTGAACGCAAGCGCCGCCCGGCCGGTCGCCCGATGTCGTCGCCGTAGGCAAGCCGAGGACAAAGCCGCGCAATGGTAAAAACGACTTAGCATCTGAATGCAAACGGGCGGCGGCGCGCGAAAATACCACTATTCATGACGTTCGGTGGCAAGTCCGCGCCGCACAAATGGAAGCCTCGAAAGAAACTCGGCGGTACCTTCCAAGCTTAGAGCCGAGATGTCGGCCAGGCAAAGGATGGGGCGCCATGAGTGAATCCAGTGTCGACGACGGGAATTTGAGCCGCGCGCGCCCACAACGACGTGGTCGAGATGCCCGTCGCGCCCAACGACAATCTGCTGCCGCGTCAAGCGTGCCGTTCATCCGGCGCCAGATAAGCCCAGTCGACATGCTTTCATCCGAGGCCATCGAAGTCATCGAGCACCAGGCCGAAATCCTGCTCGAAGAAATCGGTTTGGAATTTCAGGACTTTCCGAGAGCGCTTGCGCTGTTCAAGGATGCGGGTTGCGATATCTCAGGCACCCGCGTGCGCTTTCCCAAGGGCCTCGCTCGCGCGCTCTGTCAGACAGCCCCATCGAGCTATGTGCAGCAGGCGCGTAATGGGGCCCGGAGCACCGAGATCGGTGGCGACACGACCGTCTTCGCACCGGTCTATGGCTCGCCGTTTGTTCACGATCTGGATGGCGGCCGCCGCTACGGGACGATTGCGGATTTCCAGAACTTCGTAAAACTCGCCTACCTCAGCCCTTGGCTACACCATTCCGGCGGCACCGTTTGTGAGCCGGTCGACGTGCCCGTGAACAAGCGGCACCTCGACATGGTGTACGCTCATATCCGGTACTCCGACAAACCGTTCATGGGTTCGGTGACCGCGGCCGAGCGTGCCCAGGATACGGTCGACATGGCCAAGATTGTTTTTGGCGAGGAGACCGCGACCAACGTCCCAACGATGACGAGCCTCATCAATGCCAACTCGCCGATGGTCTGGGACGGAACGATGCTCGGTGCGGCGGAAGTTTATGCGCGCAACAACCAAGCCTGCATTCTGACGCCGTTCATTCTGTCCGGTGCCATGAGCCCAGTTTCCGTTGCCGCAACGCTGAGCCAAGTGCTCGCCGAGGTCATGGGTGGTATCGCGTTTACCCAGCTCGTCCGGCCAGGGGCGCCGGTCGTGTTTGGCACCTTCGTCTCAACGGTCTCGATGCAATCGGGTGCACCGACCTTCGGGACGCCGGAAGCAGCGCTTGCAATTTATGGAGCGGCGCAATTGGCGCGTCGGTTGAATTTGCCGTTCCGCTCCGGCGGCAGCCTGACCGCCTCGAAACGACCCGATGCTCAAGCGGCCTACGAAAGCGCGAACACGTTATTTCCGGCAATGACCGCCGGTACAAACTTCATGCTCCACTCCGCCGGTTGGATGGAGGGTGGCCTCGCGTCCAGTTATGAGAAATTTGTGATGGACTGTGACCAGCTCGGCAGCATGCATCAGTTTGCGAAAGGGGTGTCGGTTGGCGATAACGACCTCGGTCTCGATGCCTTTCGCGAGATCGGTCCGGGCGGCCATTTCCTCGGGTGCAGTCACACGCAGGCGAACTTCGAGACCGCGTTCCACCGGTTCGATTTGCACGATTCGAATTCCGTCGAGCAGTGGGAAGCGGAGGGCTCGAAAGACATGGCGGTCCGCGCGAACGCCCGGTGGAAGGCGATGCTTGCATCCTATGAGGCGCCTGCACTCGACCAGGGCATCGACGAAGCCTTGCAAGCTTTCATTGCGCGCCGGAAGTCCGAAATGCCTGACGCCAGCTATTAAGCGTGCAAAGATCAGTTGTCGCGTCGGCCTTCTTTCCGCGGCACGATCCCACTCAACAAGCGTAGATGTTCCGGGCGTCGCGTGATCGCAATCCGGCACAAAATGCATTGTCATGCGGCCAGCCCTTGACGGCCGCCCGCCTCGTCTTGCAAACGCTGGCCTGTGGTATACCAGACAGGTGAGCGATCCATCGCGCCGCGTCGGTGTCGTCATTGGATGAAGCGAGTGAACTGGGGCGGGTGTCGATCTCGCCCCATTCAACAGACAAGTCTGCAGATGGGGGACGGACCGAGATGTCAGCTAAACTGCGCCCGGGTCCGCTCAACGGAATGCGTGTGCTGGATTTGTCCCACGTGATGGCCGGGCCGGTCTGCGGCCTGATGCTCGCCGACATGGGCGCTGACGTGATCAAGGTCGAGAAGACTGGCCAGGGCGATGACACGCGGCGGATGACACCACCGGTCGTCAACGGTGTGTCCGGTTCCTTCATGATGATGAACCGCAACAAGCGCGGTCTGGCCGTGGACCTGAAATCCGATGCGGGGCGCGACGTCCTTGAGCGCATGGTCGCCGAGGCCGATGCGCTGATCGAGAACTACCGCCATGACACCATGCACCGGCTGGGTCTTGGCTACGATCATCTGGCCGAGATCAACCCGGGTTTGATTTACTGCGAGATCTCAGGGTTCGGCCGCACCGGGCCCTTCGCAAACCAGGGTGGCTTTGATTTGGTCGCCCAGGGGATGTCAGGGCTGATGGCGATCACCGGCGAGGGCGAAGGTCGTCCGCCCGTGAAGGTCGGCGCACCGGTGACCGACATTACCGCCGGTATTCTCGCTGCCATGGGCGTGGCAGCCGCGTACGCGCATAAGCTCAAAACAGGCGAGGGCCAGCGCGTTGACACATCGCTGTTTGAAGCCGGGATCACACATACGTACTGGCAATCGGCGATCTGTTTTGCGTCGGGCCAATCACCGGGCCCGCTCGGGTCCGCCCATCCGATTTCCGCGCCGTATCAGGCGTTCCAAACATCGGACGGCTGGCTCAATCTTGGCGCATCCAACCAAAGCACGTGGGAGAAGTTTCTGACGACACTCGAAGGCGGTGAAACGCTGAATTCAGATCCGCGCTTTGCGACCAACGCCGACCGTATGGCAAACCTCAACGCGCTCGTCGAAATTCTGTCCGCGCATTTCAAAACGCGAACGACGGCCGATTGGCTGGCGCGATTGGAAGCGGCGGGCGTGCCGTCCGGGCCTGTGCTTTCCATTGCTGAGATGCACCGCCACGAACAGGTCGCAGCCCGCGATATGGTGCCGACGGTCGAGCATCCAGTGGCCGGTCCGGTTCAGACCATTGGTTTGCCCGTGAAGTTTTCGAAGACGCCAGGGCAGGTCACCGATCCCGCGCCGGGGCTCGGCGAGCACACGCGGATCGTGCTCTCGGAGTTTGGCTTCACCACGGATGAGATTGACGGCTTATTTGCCGTCGGCGCGGTCGGAGAGCCAGCCGTGTAGCCTCACCGAGCGACCTTCCGCCTCTTGCAACAGCCCCGCCTCAGCGCTGCGTCCTCAGCGCGCGCAGTCGGTGTGGCGGCCCCCGGAACACAACAAAGTCAAAACACTGACGGAGCTGATCTATGAGCGAACGCGTGTCCCACGGTGGACTTCAGATCGACGGCGGTCTCTACACGTTCATCGAAAGCGAGGTGCTGCCCGGCACTGGCGTTTCGACGGATGCCTTCTTTTCCGGTCTGGACCGCGCGGTGCACGAGCTTGGTCCTATCAATAAAGCGCTGCTTCAGACGCGGGATGACCTGCAGGCGAAGATTAACGCTTGGCACCGTGAAAATTCGCAAAAGCCGATCGACCTTTCTGCCTACAAAGCCTTTCTGAGGGAGATCGGCTATCTCGTTGAAACCGCGGCGGCGTTTCATGTTGATACTGTGAACGTCGACCCTGAAATCGCAACGATCCCCGGACCGCAGTTGGTGGTCCCGATTTCCAACGCGCGGTATGCGCTCAATGCCGCCAACGCCCGCTGGGGTTCGCTGTACGATGCTCTCTACGGCACGGATGCCATTGGTGATGGCGATGGTGCGACCGCTGCAACGGGCACGACGTACAATCCAACGCGCGGAGCCGAAGTCGTCGCCCGAGGGCGCGCGGTACTCAATCAAAGCGCGCCGCTCCAGACGGGGCAGCACCAGGATGTAACGGCGTATCGCGTGGGCGACGGCGCGTTGATCGTGACGATTGCGAATGGCGCGACGACGACGCTCGCCGATGCGTCTCAATTTGTTGGCTACCGGGGCCCGCCGGATGCACCATCTGCCGTCGTCCTCCGGCACCATGGCTTGCTGATCGAGGTGCGGTTTGACCGCGATCATCCAATTGGTGCGATGGATGCGGCGGGCGTTTGCGACATCCGGCTTGAGTCCGCGTTGACCACGATCATGGATCTTGAAGATTCCATTGCAGCGGTGGATGCCGAAGACAAAGTTGCAGCCTATCGCAACTGGCTCGGGCTCACGACGGGCACACTGTCCGAGACCGTGATGAAAGCCGGCCGCGAAATCACCCGGACGCTGAACGACGACTTGGACCTCACGGCACCCAACGGTGATGCGCTCCAACTTCGCGCTCGCTCGGTCATGCTGATCCGCAACGTCGGGCACCTAATGATGTGCGACGCGGTGCTTGATGAAACCGGTGCACCCATCCCCGAAGGTATTCTCGATGCCTTTGTGACTGTCTTGATCGCGAAGCACGATCTCGATGGCCGCGGCCGCTTCCGGAACAGCCCGGCCGGATCCGTCTACATCGTCAAGCCGAAGATGCACGGACCGGAAGAGGTGGCGTTCTCCGACCGGCTTTTTGCAACCGTTGAGGACGTCCTCAACCTGCCGCGAAACACCATCAAAATGGGCATCATGGATGAGGAGCGCCGGACCACCGTTAATCTCGGAGAGTGCATCCGGGCCGCCAAGTCGCGCGTCTTTTTCATCAACACGGGCTTCCTCGATCGTACGGGCGATGAGATCCACACGTCGATGGAGGCGGGCGCTGTCGTCCGGAAAGCTGATATGAAAGCGGCGGCCTGGATCAGCGCATACGAGGACTGGAACGTGGCGGTCGGTCTCAGCTGCGGCCTGCCGGGGCGCGCGCAAATCGGCAAAGGCATGTGGGCGATGCCGGATCGGATGGCTGAGATGGTCGCAACAAAGCGGGCGCATCCGGAAGCTGGCGCAAACACAGCCTGGGTGCCGTCGCCGACGGCTGCCACGTTGCACGCGCTGCATTACCACGAGGTCGATGTCCGGGCGCGGCAAGCAGAGTTGCGAGACCGGCCGATGCCAAGCGTCGATGATATCCTGACCATCCCGCTCGCACACGACACGAACTGGTCGCCGTCCGATGTCAAAGCCGAGCTTGAGAACAATGCGCAGGGCATTCTCGGCTATGTGGTCCGCTGGATCGATCAGGGCATTGGCTGCTCGAAGGTTCCTGACATCAACAATGTCGGTCTGATGGAAGACCGGGCGACGCTTCGGATTTCCGCGCAGCATATCGCCAACTGGTTGCGCCATGAGGTCGTGAGCGAAGCGGACGTCATGGCGGTCATGCAGCGGATGGCAGCGGTGGTCGACGCGCAGAACGCGAGCGATCCCCATTACAAGCCGATGGCGCCGAACTTCGCGGGAAGCATCGCGTTCCAGGCCGCGTGTGATCTCGTGTTCCAGGGAGCTGACCAACCGAGCGGCTACACCGAGCCGGTCCTGCATGCCCGCCGCGCTGAAAAGAAAGCAGTGTCTCGAATTGGCCGCGACGCCTAGCGATCGCAGGCTCGCACATCAGCTGGTCAGGCAGCTTTTCCACTTGGCGAAAGGCTGCCGAACCGGCGGTTGCGACGGTAATAGGCGTCGAGTGCATTTGCCAAGTCGTCCGCGTCGAAGTCTGGCCAGAGCGTCTCGGTGAAATACAACTCGGCGTAGGCACACTCCCAGAGCAGGAAGTCCGATAAGCGCTGCTCGCCGCTGGTCCGGATGAGCAGATCGACGTCGGGCGTTGCGCAGTCAGCGGCGATCATTTTCGAGAGACAACCGCGCGAGATGTGCTGCCCGTTGCTCGCGTTGATGGCTGCTAAAATTGCGTCGCGCGCCGAGTAGTCGATCGCGACGCGGAGGTGGAGCGTGCGGCCGTCGCGGGTCACATGTTCAGCGTGTTGGATCGCCGCTCTGATCTTCGGGTCGAGCCGATCTCTCCGACCGATGACTGAGAGGCGGATGCCGGTCTCCACCAGCCGGCTCAACTCATGGCTGAGATAGTGACGGAGGAGGCCCATGATCGCTGTCACTTCCGGCTCTGGTCGCTGCCAGTTGTCGACGGAGAACGCATACACGGTGAGCGTCTTGATCCCTTGTTTGGCCGCTGCTTCGGTTGCGAGCCTGAGAGCACCGACGCCCGCGTGATGACCGGCCGTGCGCGGAAGCCCCCGCGCTTTGGCCCAGCGCCCATTGCCATCCATAATGACCGCGACATGCAGGCTATTGCCACGGTCGGTCGCGGCGTCGTTCATTTCGCTTTGCATTGCAAAGTATCTCCTCGAGCGTTGTCGATGTTCGAATTTTGAGTGCTGATTACGCGGTGCGTGGGCGGCGCTTCGATGTGCTTTTTGCTGTGGCTGCCACAGGCCGTTTCGCTGCTGCCTTTTGTTGGGCTTTCACACGTTTCGCCGCGTCTTTGACGACCCGCTCTAGCTCATCGACATAGGACAAAAATCGATCCATGCCCTCAGGCGTCAACCGCACTTCGGTGAGCGGACGCTTGCCGCGAAAACTCTTCATGATCTCGACGATGCCGGCCTCTTCAAGCACCTGTAGGTGGCGCGAGAGGTTGCCGTCGGTCAGGCCGCACAATGACCGGAGATCGCCGAACGCCAATCCGTTCGCGTGCCCGCTGAGCGATGTCAGGATGCCGAGCCGCGCTTTCTCGTGGAGCACGCGTTCGAGGCCGCCGTAGGCGAACGGTGCTGAGGGTTCCGCTTTGGTCGATGGGGTTTTGCGCTCAGCCATCACAGTCTCCGTTCGGCTCGTCGTCTGATCGCGGTCCGACGGGTTCCGGACCGTATGCATATTTCAGGATCAGGGCGAGGAGCAGCTGTCCGATACCAAAGCACGCGGCCATGGCCCAGGGCTCAAGCGCGCGCGTGTCGGCTGCGTAAAGAAGGGCCGCCGTCCCAGCGAGAAAGTACCAGGCCGCGGCGATCGCCACCGTGCGCGGGAGAAACCGGTAAGCTGCGAAAAGTGCGAGCGAGACGAGGATCGACCAGGCGCCGGGCAAGATCCAAAGTGTATCGGGTGCAGATTGCACAAGGACTGCGGCCAATACCGCGCCAGCCGCGCCCACTGGCAAAAAATGCTCAACCGCGTTGAACAACATCGCATCCGCCAGACCGCCATGATGGCGCCGCGTCCGCGCAAACGTCTCCCAGGCGATCAGGCTGGCGGCGACGACGGCGGCGGCCGTCCAAACCAACAAGAACAAGCCAGGTCCGCTTGCAAGAACCGCGGGCCAAATCGTTTGTGCCGCCGCTGTTGCGAACGCGATCAAGCCCGTCATGGCCATGACCGCGGGCCCAAAACCTCGGAACATCGCATTCGATGCCATGCGCTGACGGATCTCGCCGAGATCAGATAATGCGCGGTTGAGGTCATCCATATATCTGGTCTCGCCTTGTACTTTGCAATGCAGAGTATATTCAAACGCGCAAACTCGCAACGTGATTTTCGTGGCAGCGTGCGTTTGCTTTGGCGAAGGATTAATGCGCGGATGTGAGGCCCGGTTTTCAGCGAGACTGGCTTTAGCGGGGCTGGCTTGAGCGAGATTGGCGCTGCCGCTTCGCGTGCTTTGTCGCCCGGCCGGAGACCCGTTTGCGCCAGGCGCGGAAGCTCGCCGGTTTCAACTCGCGCCGCATGAGCGCGATCACATCTTTTTCAGCGAGCCCGGTGGCGGCTTCGATCGCGTCAAACGAAGCATCGTCGGCCCAGGCAAGGGCGACGAGTTCGCTCGTTTCAAATGTGGTTTGTTCGCCGCCGGCGGCGTCAATCTTAGCGTTGTCTTGGGCGGTCATGCCGCCAGCTCGACCCAAACCGGAACGTGATCGCTCGGTTTTTCCCAACCGCGGACGTGTTTGTCGATGCCAGCTGACACAAGCCGGTCTGCCGCTTGCGGCGACAGCAGGGCAAAGTCGATGCGAATGCCGTGATTTTTCTGCCAGGCGCCGGCTTGGTAGTCCCAGAATGTGAAGACGCCATCGGCTTGATCGGTGGCGCGGATCGGATCGGTGAGACCCAGGTGGGAGAGTGCATTGAAATGATCACGCGTCTCTGGCTGAAACAGCGCGTCGTCGGTCCAGACCTCTGGTCGCTTGGCGTCCCGAGGCTCTGGAATGACGTTGTAGTCACCAGCCAGGACGAGCGGCACTTCCCAGGTCATAAGGTCTCGGGCGCGCGCTTCGAGCCGCTTCATCCAAGCGATCTTGTAGGGAAACTTCGCGGTCCCGAGCGGATTGCCGTTCGGCAGATAAATAGATGCGACGCGGACAACCGTCTCACCGAACGGAACCGTCGCCTCGACGTAGCGCGCCTGTTCATCGTCCGGATCACCAGGGAGCGCGGTCACGACATCCTCAACGGGTTGTTTCGAGAGGATTGCAACACCGTTGAAGCTTTTCTGGCCAACGGTCACGACGTTGTAGCCGAGCGCTTCGAACGCGTCGGCGGGGAACGTCTCGCTTTGCGATTTGATTTCTTGGAGGCAGGCGACGTCCGGTTGGGCCTCACTGAGCCATGCCTTCACCGTTTCAAGCCGCGCTTTTACGCCGTTGATGTTCCATGTCGCAATTTTGAGCGTTTGAGCGTCGTCCATGCCCACCCCCGATTGGCCCAGTCTTAAACAAGACCGCTCAAACAAGACCGCTCGAACAAAATCGCACGATCCAGAGTGATCAAACAGAGCGGTCAGATCGAGAAACTGGTCCCACAACCACAGGCCGCGACCGCATTTGGATTGTTGACTTTGAAGGAAGCGCCGATCAGCGCGTCCACAAAATCAAGCTCTGAGCCGGCAACGAAGGGGAGGGATACCGCATCAATGACGACGGTCGCGCCAGCTTTCTCAACGACGATGTCATCGTCTTCGATCGTGTCGGTTGGCACAAGATCGAACTTATACTGAAAACCAGTGCAACCGCCGCCCTCAACGCTCAGGCGGAGTGCAGAGGGTGCGGTTTCCGTTGCGATGATCTCGGCGATCCTGGTTGCTGCGGCATCGCTAACACCGAAGTCTTGAACGACGTTTTCGCTCATGTTGTCCTCGTCGCTGTTCAATTTCAGTCAGCCTGGTTGAAGGCGCTTTCTGATCAAGCCGAGACCGGTCTGCGGTTTGCGCGTGTCGGCAGGCCGCCCGATGATTGCGCCTCAACGCTTGTACCTGAATGATTGGGCCTGGATGATTGGTCCTGAACGATTGGTCCTGAACGATTGGAGCTCGGGTTCCGTTGATTCCTGATATACGTCTGATACCGGCGTCCGCCAACACATCGTGGCTGCAATAGCGAACAAAACCAAACGATCGAAACTTGAGAGCGAGGCAAGATGGCGGTGCTCGAGCGGGTGTCTAACGGGACGTTCGACTACGGCGCGGGGCTGGAGCACGGCCGCCGGGCGCTTGGAAGCTATGCCGCGAGTGCCATTCCGAGCCGCGGGCGACTGTTTGCGGAACCGGCATGTCCGACGCGGACCGAGGTCCAACGGGATCGCGATCGGATCATCCACGCGTCCGCGTTTCGGCGCCTGACATACAAGACGCAGATGTTCATCTTCCACGAGGGAGACAACTATCGAACGCGTCTGACCCACAGCCTCGAAGTTGCGCAAATAGCGCGTACAATCGCGCGACAGTTGTGCCTCGATGAAGATCTGGCAGAGGCGATCGCGCTCGCGCACGACCTTGGTCATCCGCCGTTCGGCCATGCCGGCGAACGGGCGCTCGATGCGCAACTGACTGACTGCGGCGGCTACGATCATAACGTCCAGAGCTTGCGCGTTGTGACGTCATTGGAGCGCAAATATCCCGAGTTCGACGGATTGAACCTCAGCTGGGAAACGCTGGAAGGCATCGTCAAGCACAACGGTCCGCCTGAGCGTGAGGCTCAGCGGGGCCAACAGGGTCATCCGGGCGACGCCGCGATGCTGCATGCGATCCGTCGCCTGCCAGCCGCGTTCGATCTGCACCTCACTCGGCAGGCGTCCGCCGAAGCCCAGGTCGCAGCGATCGCTGATGATATTGCGTGGCGAACGCATGACATTGATGACGGGCTCCGCGCCGGGCTGATTGCGCTCTCTGATCTCGAGCAGGTGACCGTGATCCGACCGATCCTTGCGCGTGTCGCCGCCCGCCCGCGACAAGACCATTCTCGTGATGTCTACGAGGTTGTCCGGCAACTCATCACGCTCATGATTTCGGACGTGGTGGGCGAAAGCCGCAGACGTCTGATGGCGCTCAAACCGAAAACCGCCAACGACATCCGGGAGGCGCCGGAACCGATCGTCGGGCTATCGGACAGGCTTACGCCGCAACTGGCTGAGTTGCGCACGTTCCTTTTTGCGAAGCTCTACCGTCATCCCCGGATAATGTCGGTCATGGATGATGCATGCAGCGTGATCGCCGACCTCGTTCAGCGTTACCGTTCAGAACCCGACGAAATGATCGAGACCTGGTCTGAGCGCGCCGGCCACCTCGATGGACGCAAGCGCTTGCGTCTCATCGGAGATTTCGTCGCGGGTATGACGGATCGCTTCGCAATCGCCGAACATCGCCGCCTGTTTGACGCAACACCGGATCTGCGATAGCCGCCGACGGCTGGTACGATCAGCTCGGCGCCTGTCCCATTCGGAGTAGTCACTTGAACATTTTCGCAGAGTTGGATGCCAAGGTCCGGGCAACGCTCGACGCTTTGAAGGCCGACGGGTCACTGCTGTCCGACTTGGATCTGGCGGGCATTGAAGTCCAGGAACCGCGAGACCCAAGCCATGGCGATGCCGCGCTCAATGCCGCCATGGTGTTGGCCAAGCGCGCGCAAAAAAAACCGCGCGAGATTGCCGAACTGATTGCCGCGCGCCTCGCCGATGACGCTCAGATCGCAGCGGTCGACGTGGCTGGTCCTGGATTTATCAATGTACGGTTTGAGCCAACTGTCTGGGAAGCACTGGTCGCCGACATTTTTGCGCGCGGCACGGATTTCGGACGGTCCGATTTCGGTGCAGGTCGGAGCGTTCAGGTCGAATATGTCTCGGCGAACCCAACCGGCCCGATGCATATCGGTCATTGCCGCGGTGCCGTGTTTGGCGATGCGTTGGCCGCAGTCTTGGCAGCTGTCGGATACGACGTCACGCGCGAGTACTACATCAATGATGCAGGCGCCCAGGTTGACAAGCTCGGGCAGTCAGCGGTGCTCCGCTATCGCGAAGCGCTGGGCGAGGACATTGGTCAAATTCCGGAGGGTTTGTATCCAGGTGCTTATCTGAAGCCGGTCGGCGAGACGCTGAAAGAGCGTTACGGTGATGCGCTTCTGGCGAAATCTGAGCCCGAACAGATCAGCACGGCGCGAGATGCGGCCATTGATCTGATGATGGATATGATCCGCTCAGACCTTGGCGCGCTCGGTGTGCGCCACGATGTTTTTTTCTCCGAGCGCTCCCTGAACACGGGCGATCGAGATCAAGTCGCTGAGGCGATTGCGGTGCTTCGCGACGAGGGGCTGATTTTCGAGGGTCTGCTGCCGCGCCCGAAAGGCCATGACGAAGACGACTGGGAAGAGCGCGAGCAAACGCTGTTCCGGTCGACCGAGTTCGGTGACGACATGAACCGAGCTTTAATGAAGTCCGATGGCACTTACACCTATTTCGCAAACGACGTTGCCTATCACTACAACAAGGTCGAACGCGGTTTCGATCAGATGTTCAATGTGCTCGGTGCCGACCACATTGGGTACATTCCGCGCATCAAGGCGGCGGTTGCTGCGTTGTCCGGCGGGAAGGCTGATTTCCAAACGCCGGTCTGTAACCTTGTGAAAGTCATGCGCAACGGCGAACCGGTCCGGATGTCGAAGCGTGCCGGAACGTTTGTTGAGCTGCGCGACGTGGTCGATGAGGTCGGCCGCGACCCTGTCCGGTTCATGATGCTCATGAACAAGTCTGACACGCCAATCGACTTCGACCTCGCCAAGGTGGTCGAGCAGTCCCGAGACAACCCGGTTTTCTACGTGCAGTACGCGCACGCACGGCTCGCCTCAGTGTTCCGCAAAGCAGCCGATCAGTTCCCAGAATTGGCTTTGACGCACCTGAAGTCTCAGTCGATTGCCATGGTCCGTCTGTCCGATGACGGCGAACAGGATTTGCTCCGCCAAGTCTCGCGCTACCCGCGTTTGTTGCTGATGGCCGCTCGGGAGCGGGAGCCGCATCGCCTGCCGCGTTATCTGTTCGACTTGGCCTCGGCGCTTCACGCTCAGTGGGGGCGCGGCAATGACAATCCGGCGCTCCGGTTCATCCGCGAAGATGATCCGGCGCTCACCAAAGCGCGTCTGCAATTGATGATCTGCGTGCAGACTGTACTCGCAAGCGGGTTAGATATCCTCGGTGTCGATGCGCCTGATACGATGTGACAGTGGCGTGAACTGTGTTTGGGTGTGCGTAGCAGGCGAAGCCCAGACCGCTTCATCGATCGCCAAGTGGTCGACAATCTGTGGATCTTATCCGACCGACGGTGGGTTCGGCCCTGAAATCGGCCAATTTTGCTCAGACATGGATCCTGACGAACTGTGTTTGGGTCCTGTAAGCGAGCCGACTACTCCATGGTTTGTTTCGTGCGGCGAGTGAACTGGCTGTGCGTCTCGCCCACGCAGATGAGCATTTTGGGCTTGAGGCGATTTGAGTACCGGGCAAGCGTCGACTCGTGAGGTATAGACGATGTGATCGGCGAGGGGACCGCCGGTTGGGTTCCGAATTTACGGCCATCCGGCGCAGTCGTGTCGTGCAATGGCTTCGTCGAGGGGGACGAAATGAGCAATCAGGGTGGATCACACGGTGACCGTCCCTTCGATGGGATCGGGATTGATCGGGACTATTACGATCAAACCGCACCAGCTCACGCCCCGGATCAGGTTCAGGATCACAACGTCTACGGCGCTCACCCGCAAGCCGCTGACCCGAATTTCACAGCTCCAGCTCACGACCCGAACGGGTTGCACCTGGGGGCGTCCGATCCATTTGCGGCCACGCCTGGCGAGGCGTTGCCCGTACCTGTTGGCCACGCCAATCGGCCCGCCGATCATTATGGCAATGCGGCTTACGCCGATCCCTACAACGCGCCACATCCTGCCGGAGTGGCCTACGACGTTGGCGGAGCTGATCCTCGGCATGGCCAACCGACCGGTGGTCATGACCAGGTGGGCGCGGTACCATCGGCCTACGAGCATCACCCCGGCCATCCGCAGTTTGAGCATTCCCAGCCGAACTATCCAGAGACGGGTTATTCTCAAAACGCCTACCCCGAAGGTGCCTATGGCGGCACGCAGGGTTACGGCCTGCCGGGCGAATTCAACCCTGAAGCTCAACAGAGCGCAGACCCGTTTGCGGCCGCGCCATCTGAGTATGGGCACCGCTATCCGGTCGACGGCCACCACGGCGCATCAGAGGCCGCACGTGAGCCGTTAGCCCCAACCCCGGTTCTGCGCGGCGCCGACTACTCGGATCCGGTGCATGGCGACCTTGGGTACGGCGCGCCGTCGCATCCGGCTGATCCAACGGAATTGAATGCTGACCCTTACCGCCTCGACGCGTATGCACCGGCGTCGTTGCCGGCGGCTGACCAAAATCATCAGCAATACGACCATGCGACCGGAGCTGCGCCGG
>JBCBWG010000319.1:0-2826 GCA_039817205.1 Pseudomonadota bacterium | reverse complement strand
GCTGCCGCGCTGGCCGTGATCACGGGCGGCAACAAGACGCCCCTGGGCATCGTCGGCTATGTCGGTATCGCCGTGTGGGCGCTTGGATTCGGCATCGAGGTCATTGCCGACTGGCAGAAGTCGCGCTGGCGTGAGAACGAGGCCAACCGCGGCAAGTTCATCGACGTGGGCCTCTGGGCCTGGAGCCGCCACCCGAACTACTTCGGCGAAATTGTGATCTGGGTGGGCATGGCCATCATCGCGGTGCCGGTGCTGCAGGGTTGGCAGTACGTCACACTGATCTCGCCGGTGTTCGTGTTTTTCCTGCTTACCAAAGTCAGCGGCGTGCCGTTGCTCGAGCAGCGCTCCGACGAGAAGTGGGGCGGGCAGGATGACTACGAGGCTTACAAGGCGCGCACGCCCGTGCTCATGTTAAAGCCGCCCGCAGCGGGATAGACTCGACCGCTTGCGACAGACAACAGCAATAACGGGTGGGAGACTGACATGAGCGAGTACGAGCTCACAAGCCTGATCTATGAGCTGTTCCGCGACATGGATTCTCAGATCGAGTTCTGGTTGCAGGCGACCTTTGCGGTCGTTGTCGCGGTCTACTTTGCCGGCCACCGGCTCTCAGTTGGGCTGCGCCGGTTTATCGCCGGCATGTACGTGGCTGCGTCTCTGCAGGCGGGTTTGCGCTGGGTGTTGTTCCTGCGCCGATCGATTGAACACCGCAACGCGCTCGAGTTGATGGGCGCCAGCGATATTCCGACCACCTGGAGCCTGGTTGTCGCGGTCACCGCGTTGCTCGCGATCATATTTGTTGGCGGTGTCGGCGGCACCGTGTACTTCCTGGCTCGCAAGGAAGCCTGGTTGAAAGAGGGCGAGAGCGCGGGCTAACCGGCGGGCCGGTCAACCGGGCTTGCTATCGCGCCCGCGCGGTTGCGCACGACATGCAGATAGATTTCTGTGGTGCGGATGTCGCGATGTCCGAGCAGGGATTGCACGAGCTTGATGTCGTAGCCTGTCTCAACGAGACGCGTCGCGAATGAATGGCGAAAGGTGTGGCAACTGGCGCGGCGCCGGAAGCCGGACGCTTTGATGGCTCTTGCGACGGCACGCTGCACGGCACTGGCGTGCAAGTGGTGGCGACGCAGGACGCCGGTGACCGGATCCACGCCGATTCTTGTCGCCGGGAACAAGAACTGCCACGCAGTCTCCATCGCCGCCTTCGGATATTTTCGTTCCAGGGCGTCCGGTAACCAGACTTCGCCGTAGCCGCACTCGATGTCGTAGGCATGGAGCTTCTCAACTTGGGCGATCTGCTCGTGCAATAGCTCCTCCAGCGAGGTCGGCAGCAGTGTTGTTCGTTCGTTACCACCCTTGCCGTCGCGAACTGTGATCTGCCGAGCGCCGAAATCCAGATCCTTGAGCCGCAGCCGCAGCGATTCGTTCAGGCGGAGCCCGGAGCCGTACAGCAGTGATGCAACCAATTGCGGCGTGCCGCTCATCTGATCGATGACTGCCGTGGCCTCGGCATGAGTAAACACCGTGGGCATCCTCCGCATGCGGCGCGCGTAACTGAAGTTCAGGTCACCGAGCGGTTTTTCGAGATGCCGCTGGTACAAGAATACGAGCGCATTGAGTGCT
The DNA here is from genome assembly GCA_039817205.1 of Pseudomonadota bacterium. GTDB lineage: Bacteria > Pseudomonadota > Alphaproteobacteria > Rhizobiales > Hyphomicrobiaceae > JBCBWG01. The sequence continues at coordinate 1,200 of JBCBWG010000319.1, read as the reverse complement.
ACGCGTTGTGTTGCCGGGGCGCAACGTTGGTTTTCGGCCAAATCACCCAGGAACGCCTCGACCTCTCGGTCGCCCATTTCGTCAGGATGCTTCCGGTTGTGGAACCGAATGAACCGTAAGATCCAGTGTACGTAGGTCTTTTCTGTCTCGTAGCTGAGTCCCTGGTTGCGAATCGTCAGCTTGAGCTGGTGAACAAAGCGCGGTGACTCTTGCGGAATTCTGGGGCGAATATCGTCCATCTTTTGATGCCTGCCGACTTGTGACGGTGCTCATGGATTTCTGATGCTGAGGATACCCTGCCAGTCGTTTTTCAACGCGCAGTGAAACCCTCCGAGCTCAAGGCTATTGAGTTCTCAAACAAGCGGTTGGCGCAAAAATGCAGCTCTGTGGTAGCGTATTTCACGTGCACGCGCCATCCAAGCTCATGTCGCATTTGTCCGCGCAAGTGAGCCAGCACAACAGGAGTTAAAGCAATGAAGAAGAGGGAACTTTCGGAGCGCTGGACCCATGTTCCCCATCGGGGCTTCAGTCGCACACGGATTTCAAGCGTGCGCCGTAGAATCAGCTGTTATGACGCTGGCCGAAAATGATGTCGCCTTTCTCGGCAATCTCACGTGATTCTGGCGAGGGACTGCTTATGCGGGAACATCTTGCAGAAACGGGTCTTGAAACAAGTCGCGGCGCGCGGCACGGTATAGCCTAAGAGAGCGCTTCGCGAACAGCGTTCGCGGACGCGCTCTCTTAGGCTATACCTAGTCGAAAGCTCGAGCTGTTGCGGCTCGATCGCCAGGGACGTCGATTGGCTCGGGAGGTGGCGGTGCTACGCGCTCATAACAAATCACTGCAGCTGACACGGGGCATCCGTCACGTCTCTTGCATTCGCAAGAGCCGCGCCGGCTGCGTCCGCGCAGCTGAGCATTGGCGTTAGGCATCGCTACATGAACTCAACAGTCAGCCTTCTGCTCGCCTTTGCCTTGAGCCTTGTGTTGTGGGGTTATGGGGCTCCTGCCATCGCAGACGAAGGGCCATTTCTTGACCTCGATGGGGATGGCGTTGATGACATCTGGTATGAAGACTTGGCCAATAGCTTTTGGGAGCTCCAAGATCGAAACTTCGATGGCAAGGCCGATTGGAAAACCCAGTTTGATTTTCGGACGAGCTGGCCTCTGATTACGTTCGTCGATTATGACTTTAGCGGCG
>JBCBWG010000318.1:0-2869 GCA_039817205.1 Pseudomonadota bacterium | reverse complement strand
TTTCGAGTTGCCCCGGCGCGTTCGGCGTCTGCCCAACCACACCGGCCGTCACCAACTCAGTCGCGCCGACAACCTTCTGGATGTCTTCAACCGTTACGCCGCCAGCCCGCAAAACGACAACGCCGGCTGGATGGTCAGGATCACGCGCAACAATGGTGGACTCGACCCCGACAGGGCACGCGCCACCATCCAGCACCAGATCGATCTCGCGCCCCAGGTCAGCCGCGACATGGTCGGCGGTCGTCGGGCTCACATGCCCGGACCGGTTGGCCGACGGCGCAACAACCGGACGACCCAGCGCGCCGATCAAATCACAGGCGACAGGATGAGCCGGACATCGGATTGCGACGGTTGGGAGCCCGGCCGTCGCAAGCGGTGCGATCGGATGCGCTGCTGCCAGATCGGTGACGATTGTTATAGGCCCCGGCCAGAATGTGTCGGCGATCAAGGCGAGCGGCCCTGCGATCAAACCAACGGAGGCTGCATCCTCAGGCGCTGCGACGTGGACGATCAGCGGGTTGAAATGTGGCCGCCCTTTCGCTGCAAAAATACCAGCGACGGCTTCTCCATTCGTCGCATCCGCGCCAAGGCCGTAAACGGTCTCCGTTGGGAACGCGACCAGCCCACCGCCCGCCAACACACGGGCTGCGCGACGAATGGCTTGGGTTGTTGCAGCATGACGCATGCGAATTGACGACGTTTCTTGGGCTCAAGTTGGCAATCAATTGACCACGGGTGCCTTCCCGCAGCAGCCGCAAGCACTTATGCTTGACGTCAATAAAGTCAACACGGCTGCCGGGTTAGCAATCTGGCCAAAACACACGCAACATCGGGCGACAGTCCGGAACGCGACGTGGCCTTTGTGAGCCGCAGCGTCGAGCCGCACGATCGGAGGATACCAATGACATACCGCGCACCTGTCGACGACATCATGTTCGCTCTCAAAACCGCGGTTGGTCTGGACGATCTTATCGAGCGCAGCATCTACGACGACCTGGATCGCGACACGGTTGAAGCGGTCATCGAGGAAGCTGGCAAGTTCGGATCGGACGTCCTCGAGCCACTCAATTGGCCGGGCGACCAGGCGGGTGCGAAACGTCTCGAAGACGGTCGCGTCATCACACCCGATGGCTGGCAAGAGGCCTACAAGCAGTTCTCGGATGGCGGCTGGGCCGCTCTGCCAGGACCGGCCGAGTACGGTGGTCAAGGTCTGCCGGAAACGGTCTCCATGGCGGCGTCAGAAATTTGGAACGCCACCAACATGGCGTTCGGCCTCTGTCCGCTCCTCACGCAAGGCGCAGTTGACGCGCTGAGGATCGGCGGCTCCGATGAGCTGAAAGACAAATTTTTGCCGAAGATGATCTCGGGGGAATGGACCGGCACCATGAACCTGACGGAGCCACACGCGGGCTCCGATCTTGGCGTTCTCAAAACGCGCGCCGAACGCGCTGACGACGGCACCTATCGGATCTTTGGCACAAAGATCTACATCACTTACGGCGAGCATGAGCTGACCGAGAACATCATCCATCTCGTTCTCGCGCGCCTGCCGGATGCGCCTTCGGGCACGCGCGGCATCTCGCTTTTCCTGGTGCCAAAGGTTCTCGTCGAAGACGACGGTTCACTTGGCGCCCGCAACGACGTCACGTGCGCTGGCATCGAGCACAAAATCGGCATCCATGCCTCTCCGACCTGCACCATGAAGTACGGCGAGGGTGACGGGGCCATCGGCTATTTGGTCGGCGAAGAGAACCGCGGCCTTGCGACCATGTTTATCATGATGAACGCTGCCCGCCTGACCGTCGGCGTCCAAGGCGTCGCGATCGCCGATCGGGCAACGCAGCGGGCCGTCGCCTACGCCAATGAGCGAACCCAGGGCAAAGCTGCCGCGATCCCACCCGACGCCAAAAGCGGCATGAGCCCAATCGTCGCCCACCCCGATGTGCGCCGAACACTCCTGACCATGCAGGCAATGACACAGGCCGCCCGAGCTATCTGCTTGGTGACGGCGCGCGAGATGGACGTCTCACACCGCAGTAAGGACGAAACGGAACGCGCCCAAGCAGCCGGACGTGCTGCCCTCCTGACGCCGATCGCCAAAGCCTTCTCAACCGACATCGGTTGCGAAGTTGCCAGTATGGGCGTTCAAATGCACGGCGGCATGGGCTTCGTCGAAGAAACCGGTGCGGCCCAGTACTATCGCGATGCGCGCATCCTCCCGATCTACGAGGGCACGAACGGCATCCAGGCCATCGATCTGGCGGTACGGAAATTGCCGCTCGACAACGGGCAGATTGTGTCGGCTTACCTCGATGAGTTGGCAGAGACCGCCGAAGAGGTCCGCGCATCGAACCGGCCCGAGTTCGGCATGATGGGTCAGCGCCTCGCCGATGGCGTCGCGGCGCTTAAAGAGGCAACGGTTTGGATGGGCGAACAGCTTGGTGCGAACCCCGACCAAGCGCTTGCCACCGCAACACCGTACCTCCGCCTATTCGGGCTTGTCGCGGGCGGCACCTATCTCGCGCGCGGTGCCCTGGCAGCGGCTCGGGACGGGTCGATCGCGAACGGTCATGCGAAACACGTTTCATGGGCGCGCCTGTTCGCGGAGACCGAACTGCCAATGGCGCCCGGCATGGCCGCTGCGATCACGACCTCCGCCGACAGTATTCTGGATGTCCCGCTCGAGCGGTTGTCGGCCTGACGCGCAAGCGGCAATCACAGCCTGACGCGAAAGCGGCAATCACAGCCCGGCGCACAACGTCCAGGCAAAAACCAACGGATCACCCAAGAGATTATTTGAGAGGCTGCTATGTCAGCGATGGAAGGTTTGGACATCAACGTCCGCGACGGCGCGCACATATGATGTGCG
>JBCBWG010000317.1:0-2885 GCA_039817205.1 Pseudomonadota bacterium | reverse complement strand
CACAGGTTGTTGCATCGGCGAAATTCGTTGATGGATGGACCGTCCATCGTCGGGTCGTCGGGCGTGGTAATTTGCCGGCAACTTCGCGCGGCGCGATCTTGAGGAAGCGGATCACTCCAGATCACGGCTCGGCGTATCAATTGACCTGAGCAATCTTGTCCCACCGCTCTGCCTGAAGCTCCCGGTAAACTCGTATAGTATCGGTCGGTGCCCCGAGCCCGTCTCGAGCAAAAGCGAAATCAAGGCAGGCGTGTGTCCAACCAAGCGCTCCAAAGCGATGTTTCTTTTGACCGGTCTGTGCGTGCACGCTCGGGTCCCGATCGCGCGAGTGAGGCCGGGGCCAGCCGCCTCCGTTTGCAGACGAGTATTCGGCTCCGCTGGTACGCCGTTGCTGGTCAGCTGATCGCCGTTGTTTTTGTGTTTTGGTATCTGGGATTCGATCTGCCGGTCGGCCTCTGCCTTCTGCTGATCGCGACGTCGGCCTGGCTGAACGTCGCGCTGCGCATGCGGTTCTCGCCCATCCATCGTCCGTCGCCACGAACGGCGACGACGATGTTTGCCTACGACATTCTGCAGCTTGGCGGGTTGCTCTATCTCACGGGCGGCATCGACAATCCATTCACCGTGCTGCTCGTCGCGCCCGTGACCGTGTCCGCCGCAACGTTACCCGAGCGGAACACGTTTGCACTTGGCATGCTCGCGCTCGGCGTGACGATCGCGGTTGCCATCATCCACGAGCCTTTGCCCTGGTATGCGGGCGCTGAGCTGAAACTGCCGGCGATTTATCGCGCCGGCATCTTCGCATCGGTCTTTGCCTGCCTACTGTTTCTTGCGCTTTACGCTTGGCGGCTCGCCAAGGAGGCGGAGCAAATGTCGACAGCATTGGCTGCGACGGAACTGGTGCTCGCGCGCGAGCAACGCCTGCACGCCCTCGACGGTCTCGCCGCCGCAGCCGCCCATGAACTGGGGACGCCGCTCGCAACAATTTTTTTAATCGCAAGCGAACTTGAGAAAGATATCGCCGATCGGAGCCGTCGCTCAGCAGCGGGACAGTCAGGCGGCGGGGCGGATGGCGACTTACCGCCTGACCTTGAAGAGGACTTATCGCTTCTGAAAACGCAGGCGACCCGGTGCCGCGAAATTCTTCAGAAATTGACGCGCGCGCCGTCCATCAACGACCCACTGCATGCGAGCGTCACGCTCCTTCAAATCGCGGATGAAGCGGCCGGGCCGCATCGTGATGCAGGGGTGGAGATTAACCTTGTGACAAGCCCGGTATCGGAGCGTCCGGCGCCGACGGCAGATCGGAAACCCGGCGTTTTGTACGGCGTCGGCAACGTCATCGAAAACGCGGTTGATTTCGCAACCTCGCGCGTCGATGTCGCGGCGGCCTGGTCCGAAGACGAGGTCGTCCTCGAAATCAGCGACGACGGCCCCGGTTTCCCATCAGACATCCTCGACCAGATCGGTGACCCGTACGTCTCAACCCGCCAGACGCGCCACGATCTGGCTCGCAAAGCCGAACGCGCCGGGGGGTTGGGCCTCGGTGTGTTCATTGCGAAAACACTGTTGGAGCGATCGGGCGCGACATTAACGCCATCTAACAAAACGGCTCCAGAACGCGGGGCCATTGTCCGAATTGCGTGGCCCAGGTCGGTCTTTGAACAGCAAAGCTGAACAAACAGCGGCATGATCCTCCGGCCGATCCTGGCCGTATGCAGGGCAAGAAAAACCCGACGTGCTGAGATGTGAATTCTTCAGTCGGGGCGAAAGGGATGTGAGGTGGCTGTGACAGAGGATTTCTCATTCAGTCGCGAAGAACTGCCGGAAGATGTGTCTCTGGTCATTGTCGATGACGATGCCCCCTTCTTGCAGCGACTGAGCCGCGCGATGGAATCACGCGGTTTCGATGTGCGTTCGGCAAGCTCGATCCACGGTGGCCTGAACGCCATCCGCGAGCGACCGCCGGCATTTGCCGTCGTTGATATGCGTCTCGAAGACGGCAACGGGCTCGACGTGGTTGCTGAGCTATCGAAGCTGCGCCCCAACGCGCGGGCCATCGTGCTGACGGGATACGGGAATATCGCGACGGCTGTATCGGCAGTAAAACTTGGCGCCGTTGATTACATCGCAAAGCCTGCGGATGCGGACGAGATAACGGATTCCCTGCTGGCTGCGCCTGATTCAAAAGCACCGCCACCCGAAAATCCAATGTCGGCCGATCGCGTGCGTTGGGAACATATCCAACGCGTCTACGAGCTGTGTAATCGCAACGTCTCCGAGACCGCGCGCCGGCTGAACATGCACCGTCGCACGCTGCAGCGCATTTTGGCCAAGCGCGCTCCGCGCTAACGCGGCGACATGTGTTTGGTCCCAACCCGACGTGTCTTGGCCGCGCGAGCTACAAGCTCGGCCAAACAGCTTCAAGGCTTGCTTCAGGGTCGACCAACCGCTGAAGCCGGGCCGCTCCGACCCGAGCCGCCAGCACATGAACAACCCTTCGCCGCGCGGCCGCGAGCTTTTCCAGTTGGGTTTCTCGCATAATCTCAGCGCCGTACCGGTCCGCCATGATGAGCCCGGTATCCACCGGAAGCACATCAATCGGGAACTGGGCATCGATCGCGAAATAGAAACGGTCGCAATACTCGAGATACTCGGGCCATTTGTGGTCCGCCTGAAAGTCCACCAGCCCTGACTTGATCTCGACGATCCAGATCTCTCCCTTCGGCCCGATCGCGATGAGATCAGCCCGACGGTTGTTCGCAAGCGTCACCTCCGGCAAACTTGCAAACCCAAGCGACGCCAACAGCCTCTGCACTCCGCGCGCGATATCGAGCGCTGCCGCGGACTGTCGCCCATCGGACAACGGGTTTGTGGTGGCGGAG
>JBCBWG010000316.1:0-2886 GCA_039817205.1 Pseudomonadota bacterium | reverse complement strand
AATCCAAGAGGTTTCGACATGGCGGATCGCCCGATCGTGGTCCTATTTCACCGTGACCTGCGGACCGAAGACAACCCGGCGCTGCTGTCGGCGTCTGAGACCGGCGCGCCCGTTATTCCTCTGTACATAGAGGATAATGAAGCGGCGGGAGACTGGGTGATCGGGGGGGCGAGCCGATGGTGGCTTCACCATTCGCTCGTGGCGCTCCAGAAGAGTTTAGAGGCTCTTGGAAGCCCGCTGGTGCTGCGGGCTGGCACGTCCGTCGACGTGCTAAAAGATCTCGCGTCCAGCCACGACATCGCGGCGATTTACATGAGCCGCGGCTACGAGCCCTGGGTGCGGTCGCGCGAAGAAAAAGTCCATGAGGCGTTTGCGTCGAACGGTGTCGAGGTCAAACGCTTCCAGGCGCGTCTTCTGCTCGATCCCGATCATATTCGCACGAAGACCGGTGCGATCTACAAGGTTTATACACCGTTCTGGCGTGCGCTTAGCGCGAAAGGCGCCCGCCCGCCGGTGGCAGCACCTGAACATTTGAAAGCGCCCGATACGGCCATCGAAAGCGATAGGCTTGAGAATTGGAATCTGTTGCCAACAAAGCCGGATTGGTCGGGCGGGTTCACACCACTGTGGCAGCCGGGATCGCCCGGCGCGGCCCAACGCTTCGAAACGTTCCTTGATGATCACCTGCACAACTATGACGAGTTACGCAATCGTCCCGATCTGCCGGGCACGTCGCGCCTGTCACCTCATTTTCAGTTTGGAGAAATAAGCCCAGCAGCTTGTTTTGAAACGGTTTCGCGCATTCATGCGGATGATAAAAAACGCGCAACTGGCGCTGAGACGTTTTTGAAAGAACTCGTTTGGCGCGAATTTTCATACCACCTCCTTTATCACTTCCCGCATTTGCCGGTTGCGCCATTTAAAGAGCAATTCAACGATTTCCCTTGGCGCGAGGACGAGGGCAGCTTGAAAGCTTGGCAACGTGGTCAGACCGGGTACCCCATTGTGGATGCCGGCATGCGCGAACTCTATGCAACCGGCTGGATGCACAATCGCGTCCGCATGATCGTCGGCTCATTCCTAACCAAGAACCTTTTGCTGCCGTGGCAGCTGGGGGAGGCGTGGTTCTGGGACTGTCTCGTTGACGCGGATTTGGCATCAAATTCAGCGAGTTGGCAGTGGGTGTCGGGTTCGGGCGCCGACGCAGCCCCTTACTTTCGGATCTTCAATCCGGTGTCTCAGAGCGAGCGCTATGACCCCGACGGCGACTACATCCGACGCTGGGTTCCAGAACTGGCGGCGCTTTCCAAGAAGGACATCCATGCACCTTGGGAAGCGCCACAGCTCGCACTCCGGCAAGCTGGTGTTGAATTGGGTGTCGGTTATCCACAGCCGATCGTGGATCATAAAAAGACGCGGCAGCGTGCTCTCGATGCCTACGAGGAAATAAAGCTAAAAGCGTCATAGAAACAGGAGCTTCCTTTGTCGCGTGGTCGACCCATCGAATATTGGCAATAGAATTATGCTGTGCGCTTAGGTTGTCACTCACTGTCAGCCTAACGAGACTTACACTCTGTCAATTGGGAGAGTGATAAATGCGGCATCTCGTTGGGTTATTTATTGGCGTCGTGCTTCTTGCGACGAGCGCTGTCACGGCGCAGGCGCGGGTGACGGTTCAGGTCGATCTTAGTCAGCAGCGTATGAAGGTTTTTGTGGGCGGTCGCCTCCAACATACGTGGCGGATCTCATCCGGGCGGAGGGGGTACCGTACGCCCACTGGCAACTACGGACCGACCGTCATGCGGCGCATGCACTACTCTAGCAAATACAACAATTCGCCGATGCCGCATTCGATCTTCTTCCGGGGTGGCTATGCCATTCACGGCACCGGCGCTGTCCGCAAGCTCGGACGGCCAGCGTCCCACGGCTGTATCCGTCTGGCGCCAGGCAACGCCCGTCGGCTCTATAATTTGGTGCGGCGCAACGGCGCCAGATCAACGCGCATCCGCATCCGGCATTAGATCAAGCCGCCGAAAACGTCGAGAAAGCTCGAAATCGAACCGTCCGCTTAAACGCCCATCAGCGTTGACGCGCTAGCCTCCCCCCACATGGTTTTGCGTGAGGGAGTGCGAGTACATGTGGAGTTCTGGGGGACGGTTCGCCGCGTTGGCGGTCAGTTTTACTGCTGTCGGCGCCTTTGCGATGGTGGCACAGGCGACGACGGCTGCAGCTACTGAGGCGACAGCTGCGCCAAAGTTGCGTTCGACGATCACGGTTGCGGCGCTGGAGCAGCCCTCGGCGGAAAAAATCGAGCGTGCGCCGGTCACGAAAGCGCCAAGGGCTGCGAAGCCACGCCGCAAAAGGCGCGGCCCGGCGGTGATTGCGACGATCGATCTGACATCGCAGCGCATGACGATCGTCGAGCACGGCAAGCACACGTACTCGTGGAAGATTTCGTCGGGTCGTGCGGGCTTCATCACGCCACGGGGGACATTCCGCCCGACGTGGAAATCGCGCATGCACTATTCCCGGAAGTACAACAACGCGCCGATGCCTTACTCGGTGTTTTTCAATGGCGGCATCGCAACGCATGGCACGACGGCAGTGGGCCGGCTCGGTCGCCCAGCATCGCACGGCTGTATTCGCCTCCGGACACCGAACGCGCGCCGCTTTTATCAGCTCGTGAGCAAATATGGCCACGGCCGCGTCCGTATTGTTGTTCGCGGCACGACACCGCTTCGCACACGCCGCGCGGTTCGCAAGCGCAGGCAGACCCGCCGCGCGCAAGGCCACCGCACGCGATCGGTTCGCCGCGTGAGCCGTGCTCAGACCCGCAGGGCGCGCACCGTGCGCCGGGTCCGCCGCAGCGCGCAGCGTCGCGTCGTC
>JBCBWG010000315.1:0-2919 GCA_039817205.1 Pseudomonadota bacterium | reverse complement strand
AAACCCAATATTTTGGGCCGCCTTCAATGCGAAGAGGGCACCGCAAGCGACGCCCTCCGAGCAGTTTTCGATAATGTAAAGAACGACATCATGCCGTCCATGCCGCCGCCTGGCATGCGCTTGCGCAATGCCAGCAAACTCAAGAATCATGGGTGACCTTGGGCGGCTTGAAAAAGAAAACGGCGGCCACGAGGACCGCCGTTCCTTTGGGGCTTAAACGATGTCGCGAACTACATCATGCCGCCCATGCCACCCATGTCTGGCATTGCTGGGGCTGCCCCGCCGTCTTTTTTCGGTGCTTCGGCGACGCCGGCTTCCGTTGTGATGAGGAGGCCTGCGATCGAGGCGGCGTCCTGAAGTGCGGTGCGCACGACTTTCGCCGGGTCGATGATGCCCTCTTTGACCATGTCGACGTACGTGTCGTTTTGCGCGTCATAGCCGAAGTTAAAGTCGGTCGACTCGAGCACTTTGCCAGCGACGATCGAACCTTCGACGCCCGCGTTCGTCGCGATTTGACGGATCGGAGACTGCAGCGCACGCTTCACGATCTGAATGCCGGCTTCCTGGTCCTCGTTATCGCCTTTGACGTCGTCGAGGACTTTCGTGCCCTTGAGCAGCATGACGCCACCACCGGGGATGATGCCCTCTTCGACGGCTGCCCGCGTTGCGTTCAGTGCGTCGTCGACACGGTCCTTGCGCTCTTTCACTTCGACTTCCGTCGCGCCGCCGACCTTGATCACAGCAACACCGCCAGCGAGTTTCGCCAGGCGCTCTTGCAGTTTCTCACGGTCATAGTCGGACGTGGTCTCTTCGATCTGCGCCTTGATCTGAGCAACGCGCGCTTCGATGTCCGACTTGTCGCCGAGGCCATCCACCACCGTCGTGTCGTCTTTCGTGATCGTGACGCGCTTTGCACGGCCGAGCATGTCGAGCGTGACGTTCTCAAGCTTGATGCCGAGATCTTCCGAGATCGTCTGGCCCTTCGTCAGGATCGCGATGTCCTCAAGCATGGCCTTCCGGCGGTCGCCGAAGCCCGGTGCTTTGACGGCTGCGATCTTCAAGCCACCACGCAGCTTGTTGACGACGAGCGTTGCGAGCGCTTCGCCTTCGACATCTTCTGCGATGATGAGGAGCGGCTTGCCGGTCTGGACGACGGCTTCAAGAACCGGAAGCATCGCCTGCAGGTTGGAGAGCTTCTTCTCGTGGATGAGGATGTAGGGGTCCTCAAGCTCGGCGACCATTTTGTCGGCGTTCGTGATGAAGTACGGCGACAGGTAACCGCGGTCGAACTGCATGCCCTCGACAACGTCGAGCTCCGACTCGAGCGACTTGGCCTCTTCGACGGTGATCACACCCTCGTTGCCAACCTTCTGCATCGCGTCAGAAATCATCGTTCCGATTTCGGCTTCGCCGTTCGCAGAGATCGTGCCGACCTGAGCGATTTCGGATGAGTCGCCAACTTTGACGGCCTTCGACGTGATTTCAGCGACAACAGCTGCCGCTGCTTTGTCGATGCCACGCTTCAGGTCCATCGGGTTCATGCCGGCTGCGACCGACTTCAAACCTTCGCGGACGATCGCCTGGGCGAGAACGGTTGCCGTCGTGGTGCCGTCGCCTGCGACGTCATTCGTTTTCGAGGCAACTTCGCGCACCATCTGTGCGCCCATGTTCTCGAACTTGTCCTCAAGTTCGATTTCTTTTGCGACGGTCACACCATCTTTCGTCGTGCGTGGAGCACCGAACGATTTCTCGATGATCACGTTACGGCCTTTCGGGCCAAGCGTGACTTTGACGGCGTTTGCAAGAACGTCGACGCCGTGAAGCATACGGTCACGGGCTTCCGACGAGAACTTGACGTCTTTAGCTGCCATGGTTGGCATCTCCTAATGACGGAATGAAAACTAGAGATTTGGATTTGAGATCATGCGAGGCGTTCAGGCAGCCTTTGCAGCCGCTTCGCCTTCGATCACGCCCATGATGTCGCTTTCCTTCATAATCAGAAGATCTTCGCCATCAATTTTGACTTCGGTGCCGGACCACTTGCCGAACAGGACGCGATCGCCTGCTTTGACATCCAGCGCGATCAGTTCGTTGTCGTCACCCCGGGCGCCAGGGCCAACCGCAATGACTTCACCCTGCTGCGGCTTTTCTGCAGCCGTATCGGGGATGATGATGCCGCCAGCGGATTTCGTCTCGGAATCGACGCGGCGCACCACGACGCGATCGTGCAGAGGACGGAAGTTCATCTCAGGGATGCTCCTCAAGTTGCATGAACATAATAGGAACGTCACCGACTAGCACTCGCCCAGAGGAGTGCTAGCTGGCGACAGCCGGTAGCTAGTGCCACGCTCTTCAGGCGTCAAGAGCTAATGCGGGAGAAAAGTGCGGTCTCTTCTTTGAACCGCGCCGGAAACCAAACAGGCGGACTTAGGTAGATGTGCGTTTGCGCCCGCTCGGTTGTGGCGGTGGCCAAAAAATTCTCATTGCGCATGACGCACAGCAGGCGGGCGTTTGGCCATAAAAGTCCGCCCGTCACCTCCGTTCGCACGGTGTGCTTAGGAATAGCTACGCCGCAAAAACCAACCCGGATAGCGTTTCGCATTCGTTCGAGAGGAGCCTGAGTGTCGTTGGTGCAAGCGTTGCCTTCACGTCGGCGGCAGGCGAGGCGACGACGGCGTTGATCCGAACGCCCTGGTCGGCCCAGCGCTCGGCTTCGCGGCGCGTCACGTGCGCAAGCGTGTCTCGAACAAGCATACTTAAAATCGTTTGCACGGGGTCGGAGGACCCCGGCGCCTCTGGCGACTCGGAGGCTTCGACGGAGAGCACATTCACGATCACACCCGGCCGCCAGGTCAGCCCCATGCGGTTGGCTGCAACCTGCGTTGCCGTTATGGCGGCTGCGAATTGGTCGGCCATCAG
>JBCBWG010000314.1:0-2980 GCA_039817205.1 Pseudomonadota bacterium | reverse complement strand
ACGAACCGCGTTGATCTCGTGATCTCATCGATGGGCGCCAACCCGGGCCGTGCCAAATCGATCTGGTTCTCTAGCGCCTACGCCCCGTTCTTCTCAGGCGCATTCGCGAAGGCGGATATGGCGATCAGTTCCATCGCGGACCTCTCCGGCAAGAAGGTCGGCGTGACAGGTGGGACGCTCGAAGATCTCGAAATCACCAAAACCGGACCGAAGGACATGACCGTTGTCCGCTTCGGCGACAACGCGGCGACGCTTGCCGCCTACACATCAGGTCAGGTCGACGTTCTCGTGACCGGCAACACGGTTGCGGCCAAACTCGGCAAGGACAACCCGGACCTTCAGCTCGAGACGAAGTTCATCATCAAAGAGTCACCTGCATTCATCGGGATTAAAAAGGGCAACTTCGACCTGCTCCAGTGGGTGAACGTTTTCGTCCTCCACAAGAAGCTCGGCGGCGACCTGAACGCGATGTCCCAGAAGTGGCTTGGCCAAAAGCTGCCACCTCTGCCATCGCTCTAATCAAAGCTGAGATCTGACGACTGCTTTGCCGGCCGGGCTGCGATCAACCGTTGCAGCCCGACCCCGACAAGGCGGCCTCAGTGCGCTCGATACGGGACACTCTGATGACAAACTTCGACCTCGTGATCAGCGGCGGCACGATTGTAACCGCGTCGGACACCGTTCGGTGTGACGTTGGAATTACGCAAGGCAAGATCGCAGCACTTGGTTTGGATTTACAGGGCGATGAGACCATTGATGCGACCGGTCGGCTTGTTCTGCCCGGCGGCATCGACAGCCACGTGCACATCGCACAACCGAGCGGGCCCGACATCGTGATGGCCGACGATTTTGCCTCAGCGACCCGTTCAGCAGCCTTCGGTGGCAACACAACGATCATGCCGTTCTGCCTTCAGGAGAAAGGCATGAGTATGCGGCAGGCGCTGCAGGACTACCATGCGCTCGCCGAAGGCAATTGTTATGTCGATGTCAGCTTTCACATGATCATCAACGATCCGACCGACCAACTCCTAGGACAGGATCTTCCGGCGCTCGTTGAGGACGGCTACACGTCCCTCAAGGTCTTCATGACCTACGAGGATCTCAAGCTCAACGATGGCGAAATCCTCAGCGTCTTCGACGCCGCGCGCAGTACGGGTGCGCTCGTGATGGTTCATGCGGAGAACTACGACGCGATCCGTTTCATGACGGAGAAGCTTGAGGCCGCCGGACGTACGGCGCCTTTGTACCATGCGCGCTCCAGACCCATCGTCGTCGAGCGCGAGGCAACGCACCGGGCGATCTCGCTTGCCGAACTCGTCGATGTTCCGCTTGTCGTGGTCCATGTCTCGAACGGTGAGGCCATGGAGGAAATTCAGCGCGCGCAGGCCAAGGGGCTGAAGGTTTTTGCCGAGACCTGTCCGCAGTATCTCCTGCTGACGGAGAACGATCTCGATGGCCTGAACATGGAAGGCGCAAAGTATGTTTGCTCACCACCGCCCCGCGATAAGGCAAGTCAGGCCGCCTGTTGGGACGGGATCACACGCGGTGTCTTCAGCCTGTTCTCATCGGACCACTGCCCGTTTCGCTACGACGATCCAGCCGGCAAGCTGGTGCCGAAGGGACGGACGAGTTTTCGTTGGGTTCCAAACGGCATTCCCGGCGTTGAAACCCGCCTGCCAATCCTGTTCTCAGAGGGTGTCAGTGCCGGTCGGATCAGCGCCAATCGGTTCGTCGAATTGACCGCGACGAACCATGCCAAAACGTACGGTCTCTATCCTCGGAAGGGAACGATCGCAGTCGGCTCTGATGCGGACATCGCGATTTGGGACCCCGACAAGGCCCTGACAATTACCCAGGATCTTTTGCACCACGGCGCTGACTACACGCCCTATGAAGGGCTCGAAGTGGTCGGCTGGCCCGAGACGACCATCGTCCGCGGAACGTGCATCGTGAGAGACGGCGTCCTCGACGGCACGCCAACAGACGGCCTCTATCTCGCGCGCGAACGCTCACCGTTTGCGGCGAACGAAAGCGCATCCCCATAGCTGCAATTTTGGCGGCTGACCGATCATTCAATCCGCAAGGCTTGCTTCAACGACACGCCTTTGAGGTCCCGCTCCGACAAATCGAGACCCGAACGCAGATCGACGAGGTGGCTGTTCATGATGTCTTCGGCCGCTGCCCCATCGTGGGTCGCGAGAGCTTCGATCAGCGCATCGTGCGAGTGCTTCTCACAAGCAACATCCGGTCTGCGCCAGTACAGTGCGATGATCAGCGATGAGCGCGACATCAACGTCCGGACGAAGCGGCCGAGTAGCTGGTGGCTTGCGATATCGGCAATCTCCAAGTGAAACCTGGCGGACAAAGAGAGCGCCGTCGCAAGGTCGTTGTTTGCGAGCGCCTTGTGCTCTTTTTTGATGTGCGCTCGCAGACGTCGAATATCTTTTGGCTTAGCGCGCTCGGCCGCCATACGTGCGATCCGCGGCTCAACCAGGCTGCGCGCCTCGAAAACTTCGTTGGCTTCCTCGCGGCTCGGTCTGGCGACGAACGCGCCTCGATTGCGCGCAATCGTCACCAGCTCCGCATACGCCAAAGCTTGGAGTGCGTTTCGGACCACCGTGCGCCCGACTTCGAAGGCGTCTCCGACTTCCTCCTCAGACAGCTTTGTGCCCGGTGGCAAACGGTGGTCGAGAATGGCGTTGTGCAGTTCGACATAGATATCGAGCGACCGACCAGGCGGCAGAGCAACGTCGAAATTTGCACTGTCGAGCACTGCGATCGCTTCTCGTTGGCGGTTCAATGATGTGTGTTCCGACGCCTGCCGGTACCGTCTCACATTAAGCTATGCCGGTCCATGCAGATGCATACAAGTTGACCAGAGATTGTGTGCAATTGGACGATATTTGAGCAACAAGGCCTGCAGATTTGATCGATAGTACAGGTCAAGCTTCCCGTAGCAGTGGTTGGGATTTATGGCTGC
>JBCBWG010000313.1:0-2994 GCA_039817205.1 Pseudomonadota bacterium | reverse complement strand
CGCGAAAATCCGGATCGCCAACATCCAGCTGGAAGTCGAAAAACGGCCCGTGCAGTCCGACCCGGCCGTTGTGGCCGTCGAGCAGGCGGGCCGCTTCCGTCGCCCGGTCTGCCCAGTCGGTTCTGAGCACCGTTGGGTCGAGGAAATCCTGCAACTCAACATCCCGGTCCGCGTCGACGAGAAACCGACGAAGCGCAGTGTTGTGTTTCAGATCCCAAACGGTGACGGCCGCCCCGACTTTGGGCCGCGCGCTGTCTCTCTTTTGGTCATGGTTCATCGCGAACACCCACTGTCTCGATCACGTTGCGCCCCCGCAACCCCCAGACGCAACCGCCAGACGCAACCGAACACGGCCGATCCATCAGTCGATGCGGCCAACATCAAGGCGATGGACGATGCCTTGTGTCTCTGGTTTCCAAGCGGGATAACGCTTGAGGATGAGGGGATCGTGACCCGGCACAATCGACCTCAAATCGCCGTCTGCCAAATCCCGCAACGTGTCGTAGCTCCGCAAAACATCTTCCATATTGTGGACGATCGGAAACGGGCGGCGCTGCTCAAATGTCTCATAAAAGTGAGCGGTGTCGACGGCGAGCACGACAGGCCCGCCAGCGGTCATGACGCGGACCGACTGCATGCCTTTTGAGTGGCCGGGCGTGTGATGCACGGTGATGCCGGGCGCCACGTGACCATCGCCATTGTGGAACTGCACGCGCCCGGAATAGACCGACTTCACCATCTCGCAGACGTGGTCGGCTGTGAACGGCTTCTGCAATGCCATATCGCACATGCAACGACCGGTCGCGTAAGCCATCTCCGCTTCTTGCAAATGAAAACGGGCGTTTGGAAAATGGCCGAGCGTGCCCGCGTGGTCATAATGGAGGTGCGAGACAACGAGCGTCTCGATGGCTTCGGCGTCAATGCCAATGTCCCGGAGAACGTCCCTTGGTTCGGCGATGAGCTCGCGACCGCGCGCCTTGGCTTCGCGACGGTCGAAGCCCGTGTCGATCATGACGGTGCGGTTCTCGTTCCGCACCACCCAAACGAAATAATCGATCGGGTCGGCCACGTCGTGGCTGTCGTCCATCACATAATTGTCGCGACGGAAACGGTCAGCCATCTCGCCGTATTTCAGGATCAAGATTTCGTAGGTCTCGGTCAATGCGGCCTCCCCGGAGCGCCCAGCGTTCGAGCGCCAATTCTCTCAATTCGTTGGGCCGGCCCTCAGGGCTGGCCGTCGTTGCTCAATCATGGGGCAGACGTCGCGGCCCGTCGAGATGCATCTGTTCTTGCCGCCAAGATGCAGGCACCGTAAGCCTCTTGGACTGAGGGGCACGCGGGGGCGGCGGTGGATTGCTTCGGGCGGAAGGCAGGCAAATGAGATCGGGCTGGTTCCTTCAGGATTTGATGACGTCGATCGCAGATCAGGGACGCAACCTGCTGCCCGCGGCGATCTTTGGTAGCGAGGACACCGAAAGCGGCCTCCAGCAATTGATTGAGGCGCTGACCTCAAACCGAGGTGAAGCGTCCGGCGTCGTGATTGCGCGCCAACTCCTGCGCCACTACCGGCTTCTCGAAGACGATGCCCAACGCAGTGCGTTCTTCCGATATCTCGCCCGGCGTTTTCAGCCGGATACTGTGCGGACCGAACGTGCAGCTGCCGCCTACCTCGAAGATCCGTCGCCGTTGACGCTAGAGGCGTTGCAAGCGGCCGTTGAAAGCCCGCTCCAGGAGTTCTTTCGCAGGCTCAATCTCGCCCCCGGCGGCACGGCCGAAATCGTTCACATGCGCGAAGATCTGTTGCGCTTAAAAGCTGGCCACGATGAACTGGAGCGGGTCGACCGCGACATGGTGCATTTGCTGCACTCCTGGTTCAACCGCGGCTTTCTGGTTCTGCGTCCGATCGACTGGCAGACACCGGCTGCGATCCTTGACAAGATCATCGAATACGAAGCCGTGCACGCGATCCAGGGCTGGC
Source organism: Pseudomonadota bacterium (assembly GCA_039817205.1). Classification (GTDB taxonomy): domain Bacteria; phylum Pseudomonadota; class Alphaproteobacteria; order Rhizobiales; family Hyphomicrobiaceae; genus JBCBWG01. The sequence goes on along the minus strand of JBCBWG010000313.1, from coordinate 1,016 downwards.
AGGATCTTCGCCGCCGCCTCGAACCCAACGACCGACGCTGCTTTGCCTTCTTTCACCCTTCGATGGGTGATGAGCCGCTGATCTTCGTCGAAGTCGCGCTGATGTCTGACATCCCGGCAACGATCCAGGCTGTGCTTGAGGAAGAGGCCAAGACAGGCGACGCACGCGATCTGACGACCGCGGTCTTTTACTCGATTTCGAACTGCCAGGCAGGCTTGCGCGGGATCTCGTTTGGCAACTTCCTGATCAAACAGGTGGTCGAGGATTTGCTGAGTGAGTTGCCGAACTTGAAGACGTTCGTGACGCTCTCGCCGGTGCCCCGATTTGCGAGTTGGCTATCAGATGTCCGAGCCGATCCAGACGGCGTTTTGAGTGATGCGGATCGCAAGCGCTTGGACACACTGGATCGACCGGGTTGGTTTGATGATGCAGATGCGGTCGCTGATCTCCAGCCGTTGTTGCTTGGGCTGGCGTCGCACTATTTCCTCGAGGCGCGGAGCCCGAGCGGTCGCGTGATTGATCCCGTTGGCCGGTTCCACCTTGGCAATGGGGCGAGGCTTGAGCGCGTCAACATGACGGCGAACCCATCGCCGCGAGGGCTGACCGAGGCGCATGGCCTGATGGTGAACTATCTGTACGATCCGGCTCAGATCGAACGGAACCACGAAGCGTTTGCAAACGAGGGCACGGTTGCGGTTTCGCGGCCTGTCCGTGCGCATCTGAAAGCGCTGGCAACCCAGCCATCAGCGCGTGCACCGGCGAAGGTTCCAGCGGCCTAGCGTGCGGTCGGGCGCCTTCAACCACGCGTTGATGTGCAACTTGTGCCGATTTCCTGCTCGTGTTGAGTAAGTGCGTGTGAAGCCGTCTGAGTACGTCGGGAGTTGAGTGATGCGTTATGGCGACGACGACCGCCAGAGTTCGAACGTGGAAGACCGGCGCGGTCAGCGGGGCGGCGGGTTCCGGTTTCCTGGTGGCTTTAACTTCCCAGGTCGCGGACAGAGGGGCCAACGGGGTCG
>JBCBWG010000312.1:0-3030 GCA_039817205.1 Pseudomonadota bacterium | reverse complement strand
CCCGGAGCCGCCGTTTGACCTCTACCAATTGCTGTTTGCGCGCCCGAAGCTGACGGACGCCAAACCAAATCCAACCGAGGCCGCACGGATCAAGCTCGGCGCCGCACTCTTCAGCGACACACGCCTGTCGAAGGACGGCAACAAATCCTGCGCCACGTGCCATCAGGCGCCAACATTCACCGATGGCCTACAGCGCGCGGCGGGACGCACGAAGCCACTGCCCCGAAACACGCCGACGCTGCTCGGGATTGCGAAGAGCAAACACTTCAACTGGGACGGCAGCGCCCGCTCCCTCACTCAGCAATTCGAGCGACCAATCACATCACCCGATGAGATGGCGGGCGTTTGGCCGGAAATCGTCAGACGCCTTTCCCGAGATCAGATGATCCGCCGCGCCTTTGCGAAGGCTTTTCCTGGCGTTTCCGACAGCATCTCGCGCACCCGGATCAAGGTCGCGCTCGCCGCGGCCGTTCGGTCCTTGGAGGCACCACGAACCCGATTTGATGACTACATCGCAGGCGATCAAATCGCCCTCACGCCAATCGAGCAGCGGGGGTTGCGACTGTTCATCGGTAAGGCTCAATGCGTGACCTGCCATGCCACCGGACGCCTCACCGACGACCGCTTCCACGACATTGGGGTTGCAAGACACGATCCCGGTCGTGCGGGTGTGACGGGCCGACCGTCCGATCAATACCGGTTCAAGACACCAACGCTCCGCCAAATTGCGAAAACGGCGCCCTACATGCACGATGGCTCGCTCGCGACGCTTGAGCAGGTGGTTCGTCATTATGAGCGGGGCGGCATCGCTCGACCGACGCGCGCCGAAACCATGCCGTTGGGGCTCGCGCTGTCGATGAGCGAACGCAAGGCATTGGTTGCGTTTCTAAAAACCCTCTGACCACTACCCTCCACAGTTTGTGGCCGGAGCGCCACAATCGGGGATAGGCACGGTTTCTGTCGTGCACTTGTATCCGTTGTCTGATACCGCGCACTCGTCAACGGCGGTGGTGCAGCCGCAAAAATAAACTGGGAAGACAAATGGATCCAACAGCACTCATTGGGCTGGCCACCGGCGGTATCGGCGGTCTGCTCGGCGGCAACATTCTCGGCGCTGCAACCCGCGCCGGTGCCGGTACCAACTCACTCGTGGGGATCGTCGGCGGCGCACTGGCCGCACAATTCCTCGGCACTGGAAGCGCAGACGGCGGCGGTGTCAGTCAGATCGGTGCGATCATTGGGCCGCTCCTCGGCAGTGGCGTGGACATGAGCCCATCCGGCCTCGGCGGCATCGTCACGAACCTCGCAGCCGGTGCGGGCGGCGGCGGCATTCTCAGCATCGTGATCGGCATCCTCAAACGCATGATGTCGCGCTAACGAGACCCGCCAGCGCAACCGAGTTTCTCTCGTTCGCGCTGGCACTCAAATCATTTTTCAAACTTGGTTGAGCGCACGCGGCATTTTTGCCGTTCGAAACAGCCCCTGCCGAAATCCGGCAGCCAGATCGCGCATCGGCGCTCTGGAACGAAAGCGCTGCCTGATCTAAAAGGCCCCGACGCCGAGTGCGGCCGCATTGCCTGACATGGCAGGTTACAGCCGTTGTCTCGACCGCGCGCGAACACCCGTTCCTCGAGAGGATCTCTCCGATGCAAGACGCAGCACCGCCGAAAACGCCCGGATTTGATACGCTGGCGATCCACGCGGGGGCTGCGCCGGACCCGTCGACGGGCGCCCGCGCCACGCCGATCTATCAAACGTCTTCGTTTGTGTTCAACGATGCCGACCACGCCGCATCTCTGTTCGGCTTGGAGGCGTTCGGCAACATCTATTCGCGCATCACGAACCCGACACAGGCGGTGCTGGAATCGCGTGTTGCAGCGCTCGAAGGTGGCACCGCCGCGCTCGCCGTCGCATCGGGGCATGCCGCCGAGTTTCTCACGTTTCACACGCTTCTCGAGCAAGGCGATGAGTTTGTTGCGACCCGCCAGCTCTACGGTGGCTCGGTCAACCAATTCAATCATGCATTCAAAAAGTTCGGCTGGAATGTCGCCTGGGCTGACGGCGAAAAGCCGGAGAGCATTGAAGCTGCGATCACCGACAAAACACGAGCGATCTTTTGCGAATCGATGGCGAACCCCGCAGGCAACGTCACCGATCTCGATGCCATCGGAAAAGTCGCAAAAGCGCACGGACTGCCCCTGATCGTCGATAACACGATGGCGTCACCGTACCTCTGCCAGCCAAAGGCGTTCGGCGCTGACATCGTGATCCATTCGCTAACGAAGTTCATCGGCGGACAGGGCAACTCAATCGGCGGCGTCGTTGTCGATAGCGGAACGTTCGACTGGCTCGGTTCGAAGCATCGCTACAAGACACTCGTAGAGCCGAACGCGTCATACAACGGCATGGTGCTCGGCGAGACGTTTGGGAACTTCGCTTTCGCCATCGCATGCCGCGTCATGGGCCTGCGCGACCTCGGTCCGGCGATCTCTCCCATGAACGCGTTTTTGATCTTGAATGGCGTCGAGACGCTTCCGCTGCGGATGGCCCGCCATTGCGAAAATGCACTCGCCGTCGCTCAATTCTTGAAGACGCACGAGAAGGTCGCCTGGGTGAACTATGCGGGTCTGCCCGACCATCCGAACCACGCAATTCAGCAGCGGATTTGTCCCCGCGGCGCGGGCGCCGTTTTCACCTTCGGCCTGAAGGGTGGATTTCACGCAGGCGTCTCGTTCGTTGAGAAGCTCGAGATGATATCGCACTTGGCGAACATCGGCGATACGCGGTCCCTCGTCATTCATCCAGCGTCAACCACGCACAAGCAGCTGACCGACGAACAGCGCGAAGCAGCCGGTGCCGGAAACGACGTCGTGCGCTTATCGATCGGCATTGAGGACCAAACAGACATTATCGCGGACATCGATCAGGCGCTGCTCGCGTCCTGATTATGAGGGCCTGCCCCGGACCGTCCAGCGCGTCGCATTCTATCGGACGGCAACGCGCAATCGGTGCCAGTGCCAAACGGCGATA
>JBCBWG010000311.1:0-3043 GCA_039817205.1 Pseudomonadota bacterium | reverse complement strand
TTCCCATGTAATACAAGCAATTAGACGTTTTGTCACATTGCGTCTACAGACCAGATACGTTGTAATTATTGCACCTCGGCGTCAGCCAAGGCGTGTGCAACGAGCCTGCGGAATGTAGAAGAACAAAGGTGTGCGAGACGCACTCGAAATCTAACCACGCAGCCTGTGGCGCTCCTGAAGCAGGATCGGAGGCCTGAGTTTAGGAGAGAGCCACCTTTATCTGCCGGACCCGAGTGAACGGTGCTGGCAGGGGGTTATGGAGCAAAATTTAAATGTTGATTCTGACCCGACGGGTGGGAGAGACCGTCGTGATCGGGGAGGACATTTCAGTCACTGTGCTGGGCGTAAAGGGCAATCAGATCCGTCTGGGCATCAATGCCCCGAAAGACGTCGCAGTGCACCGCCAGGAGATCTTCGACCGTATTCAAAACGAGTCGAATGGCAGCACTGATGGCGGCAGTAGCGAGGACTGACCACCCTGGGGCCCTGCGGTGTAATGCCGCAGGGCTATCCTTTCCTGCGGCCGTCTGAATCCTTTACGCCCAAGTAAGTTCTGACTTAAACTTCGCGGCCCGACGCCGCTTGCGGCCTCGACCCTGAATGTCTCGCGGAGAGATGGCTGAGTGGTCGAAAGCGCTCCCCTGCTAAGGGAGTATGGGTTAATAGCCCATCGAGGGTTCGAATCCCTCTCTCTCCGCCAGTTTTCACCTCTCGAACCGCTGGTATTCACCACCGGCGGTTCGTATAATTGCGCGCCCCGCGATATCGTGGGGCGACAAAACAGAAAAAGCGCCCGTAGCTCAGTTGGATAGAGTACCTGGCTACGAACCAGGCGGTCGGAGGTTCGAATCCTTCCGGGCGCGCCAAAAAACCGGAAACGGGGTCCCAGCGGGACCCCGTTTTTGGTTTCTGACGAGTCTGGAGGTTGAAGAGCACCTCCTCAGGTTCGAGCAATCGCGCGAGCGATTGGCGACGAGCCGCGGAGCGGCGAAGCCCGCAGGGTCAGAACAGCAGGCTGGCTGTTCTGATCAATCCTTCCGGGCGCGCCATTGCTCCCGTTCGATTCGAGACGCCGCATACGATAAATGCTCCGGTGCTAAGTGTGCATAGCGGAGCACCATCTCGTACGACTTCCAACCGCCCAACTCCATGAGCTCCTGCAACCCGGTGCCGGCCATCACCTGCCAGCTGGCCCAACCGCCTCTTGCCAGTTTTGCGCAATTGTCCCGATCAGAATCGACGTGGACGCCAGTTCCGATCAATCGGGCAGGGCAATGATCGAACGGCGGCTCTCACCGGAAGCTGCTGCTTTGGTGACGCAAATCCGCACCGGTGAACGGGAGGTCGCCCTGGCATTTCAGAAGTTTTGGTCGAAATTGATACCTGCCCGACCTGCTCACCCGAGCTTTAAGGTCTACTTGTTGAGGCAGTGCAGGGACGCACGGCATGAATGCGACGGATCGCGACATTGCCCAGGCGAAGGACTTCGTCGCCCCACCCGGGTATTTGCGTCATCGTCCCGAGGCGACGCTGCTCTACCAACTCGTGGCCGAGCACTATCCCGGATTTCGGAATCGACGCGCTGCTGAAGAGCGACCGCTGCCGCGGTACGTTGAAGCGAGTTTGAGGCTTATCTCAAGTGCGGCCTGCTGGAGCACGGCTTTCTGCGGGTCAAGTGCGACGCCTGCCAGGCCGAGAAGCTCGTGGCATTCTCGTGCAAGCGCCGCGGATTTTGCCCAAGCTGCGGCGCGCGGCGGATGGCCGAGACGGCGGCACTGCTCGTGGACGACGTCCTGCCACAGCAGCCCGTTCGCCAGTGGGTGCTGTCGCTGCCGTTTGCGCTTCGGTACTTGCTGGCGACACGGCCGGAGGTGGTCACGCAGGTGCTCGGTATCGTCTATCGAGTGATCTCGAGCCATCTGATCCGCAAAGCAGGCCTGACGCGCGCGAGTGCAGTGACCGGTGCGGTGACCCTGATACAGCGCTTCGGCAGTGCGCTCAATCTCAATGTTCATTTCCACCTGCTTGTGCTCGATGGCGTCTATCGCCGGGAGGGTGAGGGTCGCCTGGTGTTCGTGCCCGTGCCGTCGCCGAGTAGGGAGGAGCTCAGGGGCCTGGTGCAGCGGATCGCCGAACGGATCGGCCGCTCGCTCGAGCGCTCCGGGCTCATCACGCGGGATATCGACAATGCGTACCTCGCCTTCGATCCGGCCGAAGAGGCGCCGATCCACGGCCTGCTCGGGTCTTCGATCACCTACCGTATTGCAACCGGGCCCAGAGAGGGCCAGAAGGTGTTCACGCTGCAGACACTACCGGCCGAGCCGGATGCGGCGCGACCGGAGGTTGCCGAGAGCTCGGGCTTTTCGCTGCATGCGGGCATCGCGGCGAAGGCCTCGCAGCGCGACAAGATCGAGCGCCTGGCACGCTACGTCTCGAGACCGCCGGTGGCCACCGAGCGCTTGTCGCTGACCCGGGGCGGGAACGTCCGCTATGCGCTAAAGACGCCGTATCGCGATGGCACGACGCACGTGATCTTCGAGCCGGAGGACTTTATTGCGCGGCTTGCTGCGCTGGTGCCAAAACCCCGCGCGCACCAGACCCGGTACCACGGCGTGTTCGCGCCAGCGAGCCCCGATCGGGCACGGATCGTGCCCGGCACACGCACCGCCGCTTCCGCAGCACGTGGTGAGGCAGCGGTCACTGGCCGGCAACGGGCGATGTCATGGGCACAACGCCTCAAGCGGGTGTTCGCCATCGATATCGAGACCTGCCAGCAGTGCGGCGGGACGATGCGGGTGATCGCCAGCATCGAGGAACCCACGGTGATCGAGCAGATTCTGGATCATCTCGGCCATACGGCGCAGTCCATCGATCCGGCGCATCCGGGCCGAGCGCCGCCGCAGGGCGATCGCCTGGTCTGACCGCTTTGTCCTGTTCGTCACCACCCGGGCCCCCTTGCAGGGACGGGCGGCTTTTGGCTCGCGCCGTGATGCGCCGGCATTATCGGGTGAAAGGGGAAGATTCACGCGCCTGAACCAAGAGG
>JBCBWG010000310.1:0-3046 GCA_039817205.1 Pseudomonadota bacterium | reverse complement strand
CCGGGGCGGAAACCGGGCCGGGAACCAGGGTGGAAATCGAGGTCCTTGGGGATAGTGGCGGCAAAAGAGTTTGCTGAAAGGCGCAAGCAAAGGCGCGGCAACACAGCTTCGACCCAAACGTCCAAGGACGTGTCCGGTCGTGCGGTGCGCGACATCGCAGTCGAGACCCTGCGCGCGATCCGCCAAGACGGTCGAACTCTTGAGGCTGCCTTTCTCACGGCGACGGAACGGGGCGATCTCACGCAGCGAGATCGCGGCCTGGCACGCGCCATTATCCTGCTGTCGCTGCGCCATTATCATTCGCTTGGCGCGGTCCTGGAGAGCTATCTCGATCGCGGCTGGCCCGCCCGCTCCGGTGCTTTTCGGGACATCCTCACGGTCGCCGCAGCACAGATCATCGAGCTGCGGGTTCCAGCACACGCCGCCATCAATATCGCCGTTGAACAGGCCCGATCCGATCGCCGCGCCGTGCCATTCGCAAAGCTCGCAAACGCGGTTTTGCGCCGCGTTTCGGAGACCGGTGCCGAACGCTTTGAAGCACTGACGCCAGGAGAACTTGATGTGCCCGCCTGGATGCGTAGGCGCTGGGAAGAAGCGTACGGTGCCGAGAAAGCTCAGAGCATTGCGGCGGCATCGCTGACACCGGCGGCCCTCGATTTGACCGTGAAGCCCGACCCAGCCGTTGCCGCGATGGCGGACGGAGCTGGATGGCTTCGTTTGCCAACAGGATCGTACCGCTCACCGTTCTCTGGCGCGGTCGAGGCCATGGATGGGTATGCCGACGGACACTGGTGGGTGCAGGACGCAGCCGCTGCGATCCCTGTTGGTTTGCTTCGGTTTGCGCCCGGCGACAGCGTCCTCGATGTGTGTGCAGCGCCCGGCGGAAAAACGGCTCAGCTGGTGGCCCGCGGCGCGCATGTGACTGCGCTCGACAAGTCGAAAAACCGTTTGGCGCGGGTCTCTGAAAACCTCGAGCGGCTGTCCTACGCTGCAACGCTCCTTACAGCGGATGCCCTGAAGTGGCAGCCCGATCAGCTGTTTGGCGCCGTGTTGCTCGATGCGCCTTGCTCGGCGAGTGGCACCCTGAGGCGCCATCCTGAGATGCTGCACAACCGGACAGAGGACAGCTGGGATGCGTTGGTCGACACGCAGCGGGCACTCCTCGCGCGTGTGGCCGGTTGGTTGAAGCCTGGCGGATCGCTCGTCTATTGCGTTTGTTCGCTTGAGCCAACCGAAGGGCCGGGACAGGTCACCGACGCGATATGCAACAGCCTCGGATTGGTCGCCGACCCAATTGTGCCGGGGGAGGCGAGTGTTCCAGCGGAACTCATTACATCCGAGGGGCATCTTCGCACGTTTCCTGACGATTGGGACAATCTCGGAGAAAACGTCGTGCCGGGGTTGGATGGGTTTTTCGCCGCGCGGTTCCGCAAGAGCGGCGAGCGCAAGTAACCAACATGAAACCGCGTGCGCCTATCGCTCGATTGGGCAGCCGTGGCCCATTGGAGACGCATCGCGGCAACAGCTTTCGTTTGCGCAGGCGTCGCCCACAGGAGATGCGATCGCCGCCGTTGTCGCCACGGACGCAGCTGATTAGCGCTGGGCCCCAGTTATGGGAGTGCGCTTTGTATGCTTGCATCCGTATTGGGGCTCGGACGTTCAAAAAGTGCTGCGCGAACGAGCGTTTATAAGGTGCGCGCGCGAGCTGACCGAGAGATCGCGGCGCGGCTCAGCAGCCTCCTTATCGAAGGGTTTCGGGCGACACCAGGTAGCCTCCGCATCGATGTCGCGCCCGAAACCGATTTGCCCCCCGGCAGCAGCGACGATGCATTTTGCTGGCTTCGCGAGCTGAGCGCCATCCGATCGACGTTGGCCGAACGCGAAGCGCGTGCGCGCACCCGATCATGGCTGATGTCCGGACCGCAGTCGGCGCATGCAAATACCGTCGATGTCACGCGCGAACGGCTGTTGGCGATCATTTTAGCGGCGGACGTTCTCGCGGCGGAGCATGGTGCCGAGACGCTCGACGAAGATGCGTTTGATCGTTTGATGGCCCGCGTCGGCGACGACCTGAAGTTTCTGGCAACAGACTGGACGAATGCATCGTGTCCGCTCGGTCGCCTGTCGACGCTGATGGCCGTCGCTCTTTCGCTCATTGTGGTGGACGTGGGTGACGCGCTCGGGCGCGAGACACTGGTGGCGGCCCGTCAGCACTTCGAGGCCCATCTGATTGGAGAGCTCGAGCAACAGTTTTTCGAAGATGGTGGTCACGTTTCACGCCAACCGGGCGCACCGGTGCCTGTGCTTGCAGTACTCGTTCCGCTGATCCGCACCTACGATTATCTTGGACTTGCTGCGCCGGCGGACCTCGCGACTTGGCGATTGCGTCTTCAGGCGTATCTGAGAACGCTCAGGTTCTGCGATCGCGGATTGGCGCCATTCCACGGTGCCGATGCGGTTCGCACGCAGCGATTGGCAACGATCCTGAAGCTCGACCCTGGAATTGGGCCGGAGCCTGAGTTGGTCGCAAGCGCGTTTTCGCGGGTGAATGCGCCGGGGCTTGAGGTCATTCTCGATGCCGGAGCAGCGCCATCGCCGGATCTCTCAAAATCGGCTCACGCAAGTTTTGGTGCTTTCGTTGTCGGAAGTGGCGGGTGTCCATTGATCGTAAATTGTGGGACGCCCCGCCGCGGTTCGGCGAGTGATGTGTCTGTCGCCCGCGAAACGAGATCGCACACGACCCTTTCGCTGCCCGGGCTGTCATCGGCTGAGTTTGCGCCTGACGCTGCCCCGCTCGGACGTGATCTGTCGACGGCAACTCTGAATGGGCCTGACAACGCGATATCCAAGCGAACGGAAACGTTGGACACGGTCTCCTTTGTCTTGACGCACGACGGCTTTCGTCGCGCGCACGGTCTCCGACACATCCGGCGCATATCTGTTTCACGCGACGGATTGCGGATCGAAGGTTCGGACCAGTTGACGTCGTCGGGCGCGACCGTGCGGCTTGCGGAGGACCTTCCGTTCGCCGTGCATTTTCATGTTG
>JBCBWG010000030.1:0-20110 GCA_039817205.1 Pseudomonadota bacterium | reverse complement strand
ATTGCGCAAGCGCTGCGCTTTGCGTTCATCGCAGCCCTCGTGCTGGGCGTGCTCGCCGCCATTGTCATAGCGTTTGTTTCGACACCAACGTGAGACGCATCGCTGAGTTCGGGCCAATCCAACCCGCCCTCGCCGCCGGCCCAAAATCACGCTGTTAGCTGAGTTTGGCGTCAAGTTGGGCGGCGCGCTGCGGATCGAGCCGGAGCTGCAAAGTTGTGGCGCCCATCTCGTCGGTCTCTCTGGTGACGACGTGTGCGTGCTCGAAAATCCAGCTCATCAACGCGCCGTCCTCCGGGCGCAACGAAACCGTGCGTTCGATGGTGTCGGCGGATACGCGGTCATCGATGAGCGACAGCAATGCGTCGAGGCCATCGCCCGCAAGCGCGGAGACGAGCACGGCCGTTGCGTCGGTCCGCGCAAGACGCTCATCGAGCACCACGCGATCATCTGCGCTCAAGCGGTCGGATTTGTTCAGCACTTCGATGATGGGCGCATCGGCGTGGTGGGGATCGAGCCCAAGATCGACGAGGACGTCGACCACGTCGGATTTCTGCGCATCCGTTTCGGCGTGTGCGATGTCGCGGACGTGCAGGATGACGTCTGCGTTGACGACCTCTTCAAGCGTGGCCCGAAAGGCCGCGACGAGCATGGTCGGCAAGTTAGAAATGAAACCAACGGTGTCCGACAGGATGACCCGACGCCCGCTCGGCAGCGCAAGTTCGCGCATCGTCGGGTCGAGCGTTGCGAATACCTGATCTTTCGCAAAAACGTCGGCGCCGGTCAGCGTATTAAAGAGCGTCGATTTGCCAGCATTCGTATAGCCGACGAGCGCGATCACCGGATAGGGCACCTTCGCGCGACCACTGCGGTGGAGCGCGCGGGTTTTGACAACTGTTTCAAGTTCACCCCGGATCCGCGTGATCCGCTCCTGGATGAGCCGGCGGTCGGTCTCGATCTGCGTTTCACCTGGACCGCCGAGAAAGCCGAAGCCGCCGCGCTGACGCTCAAGGTGCGTCCACGAGCGAACGAGCCGCCCGCGTTGGTAGGTCAGGTGCGCAAGCTCAACCTGAAGCCGCCCCTCGCGGGTTTCGGCGCGACGACCAAAAATTTCGAGGATGAGCCCGGTGCGATCGAGCACCTTGGTCTTCCAGGCAAGCTCAAGGTTGCGCTGCTGGATCGGCGTGATCGGATGATCGACCACGACCAACCCGATCTCACCGGCCTGAACCGACGCTGCGATCTCGTCGACCTTGCCGGTCCCAAACAGCGTCGCCGGGCGCGCGTTCGGCACGCGCACAACATCGGCTGTCTGAACGTCGAGATCGATCGCTTCGGCGAGCCCTGCAACCTCCGTCACACGCTCTTCGGGCGAGTGGACCGTCTCCCCGTCCCGCCGCGCTTGGCGCGTGAGGACTGGAACGAGCACCGCAGCTCGTGTTGCAGGCGCCTCGGTCGATGCGGCATCATCCGACACGTCCGAGAACGTGCGTTGCGTCTCGCGCTCAAGATCGCGTTTCGAAATGACGGTCTCCCTGACAGTCTCCCTGGCGGTCTGCCTGTCGGTCCCCCTGGCGGCGCATCGCCGACATCTCCTCGCCGACGTTCTTTAGCCAACGACCCTGCCAGACAACCTTAGCTGACGATCCTGGCCAACGCCTCTGGCCAAACCTACTCCTCGGTCTCCGCGTCCATCAAGTTCACTGGCTGTGCCGGCATGATCGTTGAGATCGCGTGCTTGTAGACAAGCTGGGCGTGACCGTCACGCCGAAGCAGGACGCAAAAGTTGTCGAACCACGTCACGATCCCCTGCAACTTGACACCGTTAACGAGGAAGATTGTGAGCGAAATTTTTTGCCGTCTCACGTGATTGAGAAACGTATCTTGGAGGCTCGGCGGACGATCTGCGGGCATGTTCCGGTCTCGTTCTTTTCTAGGTCTTTTTTGCCAGACAACCCGTCAGGGTTGATCACCGGGCCGGACTATAACGGGCTCGTGATCCCCGCGCGACGGTCACCATCTACGGCTTTCGTTTGGAGCGTTTTTACGCTCATGCTGCTTATTGTTTTATGCGCTCACGCCGCGCATCGGGCGTGTCGGCCCTGCGGCTCCGCGAGGGCGGCGTTCAGCGCCGGGTCGCTTTGCGCCCTGGGATTGTGTTGTTTGGGCTGGGCTGGCTTCTGAGATCGGTGCAGTTGTGGGACCTATCCCCACTCCCAAAGTCCCCACTCGCCCCAAAGTCCCCACTCGCCCCAAAGTCCCCACTGGCCCCTAAGCCCCCACTCACCCCTAAGTCAGAGCAGCTAGACTGTGAAAATTTGCCCGGATGTCGCGGGCGACGGTGCCGCCGTTTCCGTTGCCAATGGGAACATCGTCAATCGCCGAGACGGGCATGACCAGATTGCTTGCCGACGTAATAAACGCCTCGCGGGCGGTCTTCGCCTCATCGATCGTGAAGCGGCGCTCTTCGAACGAGACGCCGAGCTGTTTGCAGCAGTCGAGCACCGTCATGCGCGTGACGCCCCGAAGGATCGCTTTCGTCGCCGGTGTTGTGACGAGGTGCCCGCTGTCCGTCAGGATCCAGGCGTTACTCGACCCGCCCTCGGTGACGTAGCCGTCCTGGTCCACGAACCAGACCTCTTGGGCGCCGGCGGCTTTCGCATCTTCTTTCGCAAGGCTCGCCGGGAGCAGCATGACGGTTTTGATATCGCAGCGAGCCCAGCGCGGGTCCGGGCGTGTAATGATGCGAATGCCTTTTTCCGCTGTCGCCCAGCCGGGAGCTGGATCAATGGCGCGTGCCAGGCAAACGACCGTGAGCGGCGTGCCAGGCTCGGGAAACAAGAAGTCCCGGGGTGCGGCTCCGCGGGAGACTTGCAGATAGACAATGCCATCGCGCACGCGGTTGCGGCGGACGGTTTCCCTCAGGATCAAGGCCCACGCTGCAGGCGTCGGCCCAGACGACATATGAAGCTCGCGCTGAGATCGTGCGAGACGCGCCATATGCCGAGGTTCGTCCACCAACTTACCGGCTGCGACCTCAATGACCTCGTAGACGGCATCGCCGAATTGAAACCCGCGATCCTCCGCGTGGACGAACGCGTGGTCATACGGCCGGTACTGACCATTGATGTAGATGACGCGGGTCATGGTCTCTGCCTGTTCTGTCGATGCTCTTGGGGCTGGTCGCGGCTGAGAAACTGCCTTGAAATCAACTGTCGATATAGTCCGCCGAAACCCGGAACATGTCTTCGACCTCGCGAACTTGCTCCATGCGGGCAAAGATAATCACGCGGTCTTTCGGTTGGAGTTGCGTTTTGCCACGGACTGGAACCGCTTTGCCGTCGCGCCAGATCCCGCCGATACGAATGCCATCGGAGAAGCGAAGTTTTTCTATCGGCGCACCGACCAGCGGCGACGTCTCAAGCGCCTCACCTTCAAGGAGCTCGCCTCGCCCGTTGCTGATCGCGTGGACGCCACGGATCTTGCCCCGACGAACGAACTGTAAAATCCGCGACGTCGTAATCCCGCGTGGATTGACCTGCCCTTCAATGCCGAACGAGCGGATCATGTTGGCATAGCCGGGCGAGTTCCAAAGACACATCGATCGCTGGCAGCCGAGCTGCTTTGCCAGAACAGACGTCAGAATGTTCACCTGATCATCGTTGGTGAGCGCAACCATGGTTTCAGCGGACTGGATATCAGCCTCGCGCAAAATGTCTTCAGCGAGCGACGACCCGTGCAGAACCGATGCGCGTTTCAAAACTTCGGCGATTTCGAAGGCGCGATCGCGATTGTGTTCGATGAGTTTCACGCGAACATTGCGCTCGCGCTCTTCGAGCGTGCGCGCGACGTAGACGCCGATATTGCCGCCACCTGCGATGACGATGCGCCGCGCCTCGGTTTCGTCGTGACCAAAAATCTTGAGCGTGCGCGCCACAGCAACGGATGGCACCACGACGTAAATGTCATCGCCGATACGCAGCGTGTCATTGCTGCGCGCGACCATCAATTGACCGCCGCGCACGATCGCAACGATCGCGGCTGGCAGGTCAGGGAAAAGATCAGCCAGTTGGGTTAGCGGCGTGTCAATGACCGGGCAGTCCGGCCCGCATGAAACGCCGAGCGCTGTCATGTTTGAGTCGCAAAACGAGAACGTCTCGAACGCGCCTGGCAATTCCAAACGCCGAAGCACAGCGTTGCCCACCTCGACTTCCGGCGAAATGATGTAATTGATCGCAAAGCCATTATCGGCGAACAGCTTGTTGTAGCGACCCTCAAGGTAACGTTGAGACCGGACACGGGCGATGCGCGTTGGCGTCTCGAAAATGGTGTTGGCGACCTGACAGGCGACCATGTTGACTTCGTCGTAGAGCGTGACGGCGATGAGCATTTCCGCATCACGCGCGCCAGCTCGCTCCAGCACCTCCGGATGGGCGCCGTTTCCCTGAAACGCGCGTACATCAAGGAACTCGTTCGCGCGCTCCACAAGCGACGCCTGGCTGTCGATAATCGAGACTTCGTTGCCCTCGGCCGACAGCCGCTCTGCGATGCCGAGGCCAACTTGTCCGGCACCGCAGACGATCACTCTCATGTCGGTCTCTCAGCATCGGCCCAAGTGCGTCGTGCGGTTGGGCGCGTTGGAGTGAAGCCCGCAGCTGCCATCATCGGCCACAGGCTCTTCGGAGCGTTTGTAATGAAATGTCCGCCACGAAGCTTAAGCGCCGGACCGTTGATCAGACGTTACCCCGAGCGCGCGCAGTTTGCGGTGCAGTGCTGAACGCTCCATGCCGACAAACTCAGCCGTCCGCGAAATGTTGCCACCAAACCGGTTGATCTGCGAGAGGAGATACTCCCGCTCGAAGATCTCACGCGCATCGCGAAGTGGCAGCGACATCAAGTGTTCCGACGCGCCGTTGACAGGCATCGGAACACTTGAGCCAACATCATCCGGTAGCATGTCCGCGTTGATGACTGCATCCGGATCGCCACCCGCCATGATCATCAAGCGCTCGATGTTGTTCTTCAACTCGCGCACATTACCCGGCCAGTCGTGCGTTTGCAGAACGGCCATCGCGTCCTCGCCAACCTTGCGCTCGGAGATCCCGGACGACTGCGCGATCTGCTTGATGAAATAGTCGATCAACATGGGAATGTCGTCGCGGCGCTCAGACAGCGACGGCACGCGGACCGGCACCACGGCCAAGCGATGAAAAAGGTCGGAGCGAAAGCGCCCTTCTTCCATATCGCGTTCGATGTTGCGGCTCGTTGATGAGATCACGCGCACATCGACTTCAACTTTCTGGTTGCCTTCCAGCCGCAGGAATTTCTGGTCAACGAGAACGCGCAAGACCTTGCCCTGTGTGTCCTTCGGCATGTCGGCGATTTCGTCGATGTAGAGCGTGCCGGAGTGCGCCTCTTCCAGCGCGCCGACCTTGCGCGGCCCGCCCGAGCGATCTTCAATGCCGAACAGCTCTTCTTCGACACGGTCCGGCGCCATTGCTGCTGCGTTGAGCACAACGAAGGGCCCCTCGGCACGTTGCGATCGCTGGTGAATAACACGCGCTGCGAGTTCCTTGCCGCTCCCTGACGGACCGCGAAGCAAGAGACGTGAGTTCGTTGGCGCGACCTTCTCGATCTGCAACCGCAACTGGTTCACGGCAGGCGAGTTGCCGATCATTTCGCCACTGTGAATGCTGCGCTCGCGGAGTTGCTCAACCTCACGCTTCAGCTGCGAGGCTTCCATCGCCCGCATGGTCACGAGCAACAGACGATCGGCGGTGAACGGTTTCGGGATGTAGTCGTAAGCACCGCGCTTGATGGCTGTCACCGCGGTCTCGATGTTGCCGTGGCCGGATATAATCACGATCGGCAGATCAGGGTGCACGCGTTTGATGATGTTCAGGACTTCGAGGCCATCCAGGCGGCTGCCGTTGAGCCAGATGTCGAGGACGACAAGATGCGGTTTCCGATTCTCGATGGCGATGAGTGCCTCGTCACTGTCGCGCGCGAGGCGACAGCTATGGCCCTCGTCTTCCAAGATGCCAGCGATCAAATCCCGGATGTCAGCCTCGTCGTCGACAACAAGAATATCGGCCATCTCGCCTCGTCTCCCTTAAATGAATGTCCCAGAAGGCGTGTCCAGGGCACGCGTGCGCCCCGTTCGTTCGTCTCGAGTTCGTCCGTTACTACTCTGCTGCGACCGTCTCGACCGCGGCGGTTGCTGCTTCTAGATCGCGCACCGGCAACCGGACACGCACCCGCGCGCCCGTCTCACTGCTGTTTGATGGTGCGATGTCTTCAAGTGCGATGGTTCCACCGTGCTGTTCGATGATCTTCTGCACGATGGCGAGGCCAAGGCCGGTGCCCTTCGCCTTTGTCGTTACGTACGGCTCAAGCAACTTGCTTCGCTTCGACTTATCGAGGCCCGTCCCGTTATCAATAACGTCGATCGTGGCACGCCCGTCGGCTTGGGACACGGTCACGCGGACGCGCCTTTTGTAGTCGGGAGGGCTCGTATCCGACGCCGCTTTCGTCTCCGTCGATTCAGCTCCGTTCTTGACGAGGTTGGTCATCACGCGACCAATCAGTCTTGGATCGAGCGCCATCACGATCTTCTCGTCTGGCATCTCAAGATCAACATCGACGTCGTGCGACCCCATCTGGAAGAGTGTCACCGCCTCACGAACCGGCGCACGCAGATCCGTCATTTCAATTTGCGGCTTCGGCATCCGCGCAAACGATGAAAACTCATCGACCATGCGCGAAACGTCACCCACATGGCGGATGATCGTATCGGTGCACTTGTCGAAAACCTCTCGGTCTTCGGTCAGAACCTTTCCGTATTTCCGCTTGATGCGTTCCGCCGACAGTTGGATTGGCGTCAGCGGGTTTTTGATTTCGTGGGCAATGCGCCGGGCAACGTCCGCCCACGCAGACGCGCGCTGCGCCGTCACCAGCTCGGTAATGTCGTCGACGGTGACGACCGCACCCTGGTCGCCGCCAGCTGCTTCGCGGGTCAGACGCACATCGAAGATGCGCTCCTCACCATCGACCAATAATGTCAGCGGTTCGCTTGCACTTTGCCGACCAGTCCCGGCACTCGTTGATGTTGTCGTCCCGAAAATCCGACGGGCAAACTCGGGCAGTGCATCATCGAACGGCTGGCCAACAAGATCGTCCGTTGTGCGCCCGAGCATATCGGCTGCCGACTTGTTGACGAGGCGGATCGTGCGCCCCTCATCGAGCCCAATGACGCCAGCCGTGACGCCTGCCAACACGGCTTCCGTGAAACGGCGGCGCTCGGCCAGCTGTTCGTTGGTTGTCACGAGCTCGTTGCGCTGCGTCGTCAGCTCGGACGTCATCGTGTTGAAGGTTTGGGAGAGGCGACGCAGATCGCCCTCGCCGCGCCGCTCAGGGAGGCGCACTTGAAGATTGCCGCGAGAGACATGTTGGGCTGCTGCAATCAGGCGTCCGATCGGGGCGACGAACTTGCCGGCGAACCAAAGCCCCGCCCAGATTGCAACGAGCAGCCCCGTCAGCGAAATCATAAAATAGAGGAGGCCGTGGGCGATCTGGAGCCCGCTTCGCCGTTTGCGAAGGGCTGTGTACTCCGCCACGTTCGCTTCCGTTCGTCGAAGCTGATTGATGACCGTCGGGCTGACCCCGCGCGCCACAAACAGATATTGGCCCGGATGTTTTTGCAGCTTCACGATCGCTGCGACCCGGTAGGCATCGCGTGGCATCAGTAGGGGGACCTGACCCTGCTCGGCGAGCTTGATGACCGCAACGGGTGGGGGGCGATAGGGAAGGTTCTTGTTCTCGATTGCCGTGATGAGAGACTTTCCGGTCGCATCGATGACATAGGCCGCCGGTAGGTCGCGGAGGCCCGCCTGCACGAAAACCAACTCGCGAAACCGTTCTGGCTCTTTGCCGCGAAGCTCCGCCGCGTCATCGAGATCGCGCCCCATGTTGACGGCGTCGGTCCGAATGACCTGGCCATGTTCTTCGACATAGGCGTTGGCAACCGAGAGCGAGGTCTCGATGATCGCGCGTGTCCGCTCTCCAAACCAACCGTCGATCGCACGCACAAACGTGGTCGTCGCCGCGATCGCGAGGAGCAAAGCCGGGAGCGTTGCAATGATGCTGAAGAGCACGACAATGCGGATGTGCAGGCGAGAACCGGCAACCTTGTTTTGCCAGGCCCGATAGCTCGCGATGGCCTGCTGCGTGATGATCACAAGCATCGCGAGGATCAGGACGATGTTGATCACAAGGACCGGCAGGACCACGCCGCCGCGCGGGCTTAAGGGCGTCAGTCCGGTCAGGATGAGATAGGTTGCGAAGGCGGAAATGACCGATGCGATCGCAACGAACAGGCCGATTTTGAACTGGCGCGTTTCGGTATCCGCGAACGGTAGCCTCACGTTCTGGACGACTTGATTGTCGTCGAGGGGCGCCGGGATGGTCGTGAACAGGTCACCGCGCAACGCATCGGCCTGCGGCTCGCTTTGAGCGCTGGCTTGGGCAGCCTTGGCATCACCAATCGCGGTCATCGCTCAAACGCCCCCAGATGCGTAATCGCGCTGCTTATCTGACGAACACGCAACACTGCTGCCGCGTCGCCACGCAGTGCGGTGAAGCACCACTCTGTGACATAAATGCGACGTAATTGAGCGCATATTCAAGGGGCGTGTGGGAGGTCTTGCACAGGCCTTTGCGCTCAGACCGGACCGCTCAGTACCGGAGCTGTTGGCCCGAAGTCGTTCAAATAAAACAAAGAAAAGCTCTTTCGATGAAGCAGGGTGACGCTGCCATCAAATATCCGTGCAGCAGCTGCGCTCATCTCGCCGCCTCCAGTCGCCGGGCACCGTAGCAGCGTCGGTTACTTGCTGAGACCGCGAACGACCTTGATGTCGAGAGCCTTGATCCGGCTGCGCAATGTGTTGCGGTTGAGCCCGAGAAGTTCGGCCGCGCGGATTTGGTTTCCACGCGTTGCTGCCAATGCCGCCGAAAACAGGGGCGCCTCGATCTCGCGCAGCACCCGATCGTAGAGCCCTGGCGGTGGCAGCCCGTCTGAGAACTCTGAAAAGTAAACGTGGAGATACTGCTCGACAATTTCGCTCAATGTCTCGGGCTGGGCACCAGCTGGTTCAGCAGCTGGAGCTTCGTTGAGCCGCAGCTCGGCATCAACCATATCGGCCGTCACCGTCTCTTGCGCATAAATGGCAGAGAGACGCCGAATGAGGTTTTCGAGTTCGCGGACGTTGCCCGGCCAGTTGTGCTGCTTCAGCCGATCGACGGCCTTGGCTTCAATGTTTCGTGCGCCACCGGACACACCGTCGGGGTCTCTGAGAAAATGGCGCGTCAGGTCGCCGATGTCATCGAGACGCTCTCGCAAAGGCGGCAAACGCAGCGGTACGACATTCAGACGATAAAACAGATCCTCGCGAAACAGGCCTTGCTGGATTTGCGCTTTGAGATTGCGGTGAGTTGCAGCCACGATCCGAACGTTCGTGCGGATTGCCGTTCGCCCCCCAACGGTCGTGTACTCGCCTTCCTGCAACACACGCAGCAACCGGGTCTGCGCTTCCATCGGCATGTCACCGATTTCATCGAGGAAAAGGGTGCCACCTTCCGCCTGCTCGAACCGGCCGCTCATGCGGCTGAGCGCTCCGGTGAACGCGCCCTTCTCATGTCCGAACAATTCGCTTTCAATCAGCTCGCGCGGGATCGCGGCCATATTGATCGCAACAAACGGACGGTCGCGGCGCTTTGAAAAGTTATGGAGGACCTTGGCAACAAGCTCCTTTCCGGTGCCGCTCTCGCCCGTAATCATCACCGTCAGATCTGTCTGCGTCAGGCGAGCGATCACCCGATAAATCTCTTGCATGGCCGGCGACCGACCGATCAGCGGTAACTCCTCACCCTCGGCCGGGTCCGACGGCTTGGCCCCATCCGGTTGCGCCATCGCACGGCCAATCACCGTCACCAGTTCATTGAGATCGAACGGCTTCGGCAAATACTCGAAGGCACCCTTCTCGGTCGCCTTCAGCGCGGTCATCAGAGTGTTTTGTGCACTCATGACGATGATCGGCAGTTCTGGCCGGATCTTGCGGATGCGCGGGATCATGTCGAATGCGTTCTCGTCCGGCATGACGACATCGGTGACGACCACATCGCCTTCGCCCTGGCTGACCCAGCGCCACAGGGTTGATGCGTTGCTCGTTGTCCGCGGGATGTAACCGGCCCGCGCTAGCGCCTGGTTTAGAACGGTGCGGATCGCGGTGTCGTCGTCTGCGACGAGAACAGTGCCGTGGGCCATCGTGTTTATCCTTGCCTGCAAAGGCTTAAGTCATCGCGCGGGTTGCTTACACAGTTGGCCACGGGGCCTGACGTCTCATTTCCAATCGCCGACCCGTGCCGTTGCCACTTCCAAAGTCGCCTTCAGCTTGTCCGCAACCGCGCTCATCCGTGCAGTGGCAGCATCACGCGAAACACCGTCCGGTTCGGCTCGCTGTCGCACTCGACGATCCCTCCGTGGTCACCGACAATTTTAGCGACCAACGCGAGGCCAAGACCGGATCCCGACGCTTTGCTCGTCACAAACGGATCGAAAATCAGCGGCTGGAGATCGGGCGGAATGCCCGGACCATTGTCCTCGACCTCAATGACCAGAGGCAGCGAGACCCGCGCGCCGGCGCCCGGCACGGACAGGCGCACGCCGGGATTGAACCGCGTCGAAAGCGAAATCCGCGCCTTGTCGCCCTGCTCAGACACGGCTTCGGCTGCATTCTTGATAAGGTTCAGAACAACTTGCACGAGCTTGTCACGGATGCCGGACACCGGCGGCAGTGACGGATCATAGGCCTCGACGATCTGGATATGGCTCGCAAAGCCCGTCGATGCGAGGCGGCAAACGTGATCAAGCACATCGTGAATATTCACCGGCTCCATCGCAAGCGGGCGTTCGTCGCCGAAGACCTCCATGCGATCCACCAGATCGCGAATGCGGTCTGTCTCGGCGCAGATGAGTTGGGTCAGCGCCCGGTCAGCATCGGGCAGCCCCGGCTCAATCAATTGGGCCGCGCCACGAATGCCAGAGAGCGGGTTCTTGATTTCGTGCGCGAGCATGGCGGCGAGGCCCGACACAGAACGAGCCGCAGCCCGATGCGTTAGCTGGCGCTCGATCATCTGCGCAACCGAGCGCTCAATGAGCATCGCGAACACCAGGTTGTCGGACCCAGGCATCGGTCCGCAAAACGCATCAACCAGACGCACGTCCTCGATCCGCGGGATCGCAACTTCCATCCGGTACTTATTGAACGTGCCGCCGCCCCTTTGCACCTGCTGGATCAGGGCGACGAGCGGGCAGCCAAAAGTCAGGAAGTAATCGAGCGGCTTTTTCTTTAGGACGCCGAGGCTTGCGCCGAAGAAATCTTCGGCAGCCGGGTTGGCGTGAACGAAAGTGCGATCGGACCGGAACACGCAGACCGCATGTGGCAGCGCGCCAAGCAAGGTTTCGTAGTCCAGCGGGCTTGTCGTGAGCAGATCGTCGAGCAGCGGTTCAGCGCGCGGTGGGGGCGTTTGCCCAAGGTCGTCTACGCGGATCGGTTTGGCCGCCATCTTCTTCTGCGCGCGATTCGATGCGGTCTTGCCACCGGACGCCTTTTTCGGTTTGCGGTCGCTCATGCGCTCACCCGATCGTTGCCCGGCAAACCAGCTCCGTCCTCGACGAGGTCGAACTGTCGGGCGGCGATTTCTCTGAGCCCCAAGAACACCGTCGTGGCGTTTTCGGCCGTACAAAGAGAACGGCGGGCCGCGCGCGTGGCGTCAGCGTCCAGACCGAACCGATCAAGGGTCCAGGCGATGTGTTTTCTTGCGCGTTTCAAACCATGGTGGTGCCCATGCGTTTCGACCATGTCAGCGATCAAAGCGATCGCGAGTTCGGCCTGCGCGACCACAGACGGATCGCCAGGGTCGCGCCCCGTTTTCAGAGCCTGCGCAATCCGGCCCGGCATCCAAGGCGCGCCATAAGCACCGCGACCCGTCATGACGCCATCTGCGCCGGACGAGGCCAGCGCTGCACGGGCGCTCATCGGACCCACAATATCGCCGTTGACAATGACCGGAAGCGACGTCGCACCTTTGACCTCGGCAACCGCTGCCCAATCCGCCTTCCCCTTATAGAACTGGCACCGGGTTCGCCCGTGAACGGTCAGCAGGCAAACGCCAAGTGCCTCGGCTCGCCGGGCAAGCTCAGGCGCATTGCGTTGCGCATCATCCCAGCCAAGCCGCATCTTTAAGGTGACGGGCACGGTTGCGGTGGTCACCACGGCCTCAATCAGTCGGGCGGCATGATCAAGGTCGCGCATCAGCGCGCTCCCGGACAGCATCCCGGTGACCTCGCGGGCCGGGCAGCCCATGTTGATGTCAATCACATCAGCGCCGAGATCGAGGGCAACACGGGTGCCTTCCCGCATCCATTGCGCTTCGCGACCGGCCAACTGTAAAATGAAGGGCTGGTCGCCACCGTTCGCCGCCTTCTCGAGCGCCTTTCGGTTGGCTTTGACGAGCTCAGAGCTTGCAACCATTTCGGATACGACCGCGCTCGCCCCAAGCCGCATCGCCAATCGTCGAAACGGTACGTCGGTCACACCCGACATTGGCGCAAGAAAAACCGGGGGCGCATGAAAGGCAGGGGCCGCAAGACCCACCGGGCTGCGGAGCGCCACGGCCTCACTGCGCAGATCTTCCTGATCCAATACCCGCCTCAAATGCTCAATCATTGACCAATTCAGTCGCTTGCCTCTCGTTTGAGCATGTTTAGTTGATTGGCGGCACTTGGCAACCTGATTTGGTGGCCAAACACACAACAGAGTTGCCAACCGTCAAGCAGGTGCC
This sequence comes from Pseudomonadota bacterium, assembly GCA_039817205.1. Taxonomy (GTDB): domain Bacteria; phylum Pseudomonadota; class Alphaproteobacteria; order Rhizobiales; family Hyphomicrobiaceae; genus JBCBWG01. Next base: position 7,213 of record JBCBWG010000030.1, on the reverse strand, counting down.
CCAAGGAGGCGGCAGTGAGGGTGCCCCATCGCAAAAGAGTGGCGCATGGCGTCCCAAAACACCTCCGATTTTCTGGCGGCGGCGAGGAGAGACAAGTGAGATGGACACTGTTGCGGTGATCGTCGCAGCAGGCCGTGGCGCACGCATGGGCGAGGCGCTGGGGCCGAAGCAATATGTCGATCTTGCCGGCCGCATGATCCTTGCACGGACGATCGAACGCTTTTTGGTCCACGCGTCGATCGATGGCGTGTTGGTCGTAATTCACGCCGACGATGCGGATCGATACGGGCAAGCGATATCGCAACTGCCGGGCGATCTTGCTCAGCAGAAGCTGTTGGCACCGGTTGTCGGCGGACCAACACGGCAACGATCTGTCTGCAACGGGCTTTCGAACCTGGCAGCCCTGAGCCACCCGCCCCAGTCCGTACTCATCCACGATGCGGCTCGACCGTTTGTCACAGAGACCGACATCGATGCCGTCGTGGCGGCACTCGTCGGTGGGGCCAATGCGGCGATTGCCGCGAGCCCGGTCGTCGATACGCTCAAACGAGTGAAAGCGCCCAGAAAAGGTGCGAAAAAAGGGGCCCGAAAAGAGGCCAGCTCCGACGACACGGCGGTGGCGATCGAGACCGTGTCGCGCGACAACCTCTGGCGCGCGTTCACACCGCAGGGTTTTGCGTTCCAGGCAATCCACCGGGCCCATCAAGCGGCGGCGCGCGACGGGACAGAATTGACCGACGATGCGGCCGTCGCGGAACGTGTCGGACTGGCCGTGCGTCTCGTGCCGACCAACCCTGAAAACATCAAAATCACCCACATCGAAGACTTAGCCGTAGCGGAGCGCATGTTGATGGCAGACCACGCTGGGCCGGAGACGGATTTGCCCATGGGCGTGCCGGATGTCCGGACAGGGACCGGCTTCGATGTCCACCGATTTGCCGATGGAGATGGCGTCTGGCTTTGCGGTGTCCTTGTCCCCCACAGCCATCGTCTCGACGGTCATTCTGATGCTGACGTTGGTCTGCACGCTCTGACTGACGCTTTGCTCGGCGCCATTGGCGATGGCGATATTGGATCGCATTTCCCCCCCACCGATCCGCAATGGAAAGGCGCTGCATCGGACCAATTCCTCGCACACGCGGTCGAGCGCGTACGAGCCCGCGGCGGTGTGGTTACCAACGTGGACGTCACGCTGCTCTGCGAAGCGCCAAAGATCGGGCCGCACCGCGATGCCATGCGAACTCGAATTGGCGAAATCCTGGCGCTTTCGATCGACCGCGTCGCCGTCAAGGCAACGACGACCGAACGTCTCGGCTTCACCGGTCGCCGCGAGGGCATCGCCGCCATGGCAAGTGCGACGGTCGTGCTGGGTGTTGAGAGCGGCGCCTAAAGCGCGACGCGATACGTGTCGAGCGTCCCGCGATTGACCTCAATGCCCAGCCCCGGCCCCGTCGGAACGGAGACCCGGCCATTCACGTGCTCAATCGGGTTTCTCAGGATGGCTTGTCGGAACGCGTGCTCTGACCGGTCAAGCTCGAGCCATGGCTCGCGCGCGCCAAAGCGTGGCGGCGTATCCGGCAAAACGGCGAGCAATTGTAGGGCCGTTGCGAGCCCGATGCCTGTACCCCAGACGTGTGGGGCGTAGCGAACACCGAACGCGGTCGCCATGTCGGCGATCTTTTTGCACTCGCTCAAGCCGCCAGCCGCGCACGTATCTGGTTGTATAATGTCGATTGCGCGCGTCTCGAGGACGTCGCGAAACCCCCATCGCGTAAACTCGCATTCTCCTCCGGCAACGGGGATCGGCTGACGCGCTTTCACCTCGCGATAGCTTGCCAGATCATCGGGAACAACCGGCTCCTCGAACCAGCCGATATCGCAGTCCGCAACAGCCTGCCCATAGGCGATCGCCTCAAGAGCATCGAACCCGTGGTTGGCATCCACCATCAAGCCGATGTCTGGGCCAATCGCCTCGCGAACGGCTCGCGTGAGACGGACATCGGCTTCGACATCCAAGCCAATTTTCAGTTTCACAGCACCGAAACCCTCGGCCACGTACCCCTTAACTTCGTCGACCACATATTCGAGCGGGTCGCCGGTTTCACGGCGGTAGGTGCCGGTGGCGTAAGCCGGGACCTCGGTTCGGATTGGCCCGCCCATCAAGACGTGACAGGGAACGCCAAAGTGACGGCCTTTGAGATCCCAAAGCGCAATATCAACTCCGCTGAGCGCCGTGACGACGAGGCCTTTCTGACCTTGGTCGCGAAACGTATTGTAGAGCGACTGCCAAATCAGATCCGTTGCAAGCGCGGGGGCACCAATCAAATGGGTGCGAAAGTTGGCAATTACGGCCGCGTTTAAGGGTGCCGGACCAAAACACTCGCCCCAACCCGTGGTTCCATCGTCGGCAACAATTTCCACAATGCAGGCGGCGCGCGTGTCTGCCCTGTTGAAAGACCAGTGGAATGGCTCTGACAGCGGCGCTGATAACACGTGTGTTTTGACGGCGGCGATTTTCATTTGGACGGGCTCCGGTCTCTTATCTGTTTCAGAAACATGCGCGTTGTGAACGACTTAAGCGCGGCCCGTTTGGCTGATGTTAGAACCATGCGTTGCATCTCGCCCAAAAGAGGCAGCCGAAATTCCGCTATCTCTTGTCGATAATTTACGAATCACGGCATGTGGAAAACGAGGTTGTATGACCACAAACTTTTGCGCTGGGGGCACGCATGACACTGATGACACATCCGATGGAAGCTGATGGGCATGACATTGGCCAAATCGCCGATAAGACCGGCAACAACTGCCTAGCAACCCGTGTGCGTCAGCTGAGCCGGATCGTGACCCGAATGTACGATGATGCCATGCGCCCGCACGGGATCACAGCGAGCCAGTTCACATTGCTGACCCAGCTTGCGAGCCGCGATGGGATTACAGCCGTTGAGATCGGGACGACGCTCGACATCGAGAAATCAACGTTGTCACGCAATTTGAAACGTCTCCTTGCGCTTGAGCTGATTACGGTTGATCCGCCGGCTGGCCGTCGCGGACGCGGTCTACATCTCACCGACAAGGGACGCGATGTTATCAAAATCGCATACCCTGTTTGGCAGCAGGCACAGCAACGCGCAGTGAACGTTATGGGGATCGACAGCCGGCAACGTCTGGACGATCTGCTTGAGCATGCTGAGAAGTTGCTCGCAGCTTAAAGGTATTCATGGCGCTCCATTGAATGGGCGCTGTTACATTGGGGCGAGCTGGTAGTCTCCAGCACGCCCCTTTTTTGTTTTGGAGGCCTTGATGTTTTCCGATGACCTCATTGCGCAGTCGACCGCTCTGCTCCAGGCGGCGCGCGACGCAAACGTAAAACTCGCGACAGCCGAAAGCTGCACGGGCGGTCTGATTGCGGGTTTGTTGACAGAAATCCCGGGCTCGTCGGACGTTGTCGACCGCGGTTTCGTTACCTATTCGAACGCCGCCAAAATGGCCCTGCTCGGGGTACCAGAGACTGACATTCAAACGCATGGCGCTGTGAGTGAGATCGTGGCGACCGCCATGGTCGCGGGCGCTCTGACGCACGCTGATGCCGACGTCGCTGTCGCCGTGACAGGCGTCGCAGGCCCCGGGGGCGGGACGGCTGCCAAGCCGGTTGGATTGGTTTGGATGGCCGCCCAGCGCCGCGGTCAAACGGTGGTCACGCGCGAGATGCGGTACGGCGACACTGGCCGCACTGCCGTGAGGCTCGCCACGGTCCGCGATGCAGTTGCGCTAATGCAGGCTCAGATCTGATGGGGTCGTGTCGAACCGGAGAGGCGAGCCGCGTCGTTATGCGGACGCCGGTGCTCCGCTCGGCAAGCCAGAACCGATCGCCGCTCCAGCGGCTCCGTAGACGGTCCGCGCCCGAGCTTCGAATGCGCTGGCGAACTTGCGAAATGCGCGATCGAACACTTGGCTGACGAGCAAGCCCAGCATCGTTGAGCGCAATTCGTAGGCGATGAAAAACTCGATCTCGCAGCCACCATCTGCGAGTGGCAAAAACCGCCACCGGTTCTCCATGCGAGAAAACGGACCACTGAGATAAGAGACCGTCACCTTCGGCTCATCCGGATAGAGCGTAACTTCGCTCGTGATCGTTTCGCGGATGCTCTTATAGCCCATCGTCATATCTGCGATCAGCACTGGCCTATCGCCCTGCGTTTTCCGCGCCCGCACACGCAACCCCTCGCAGAGCGGCAGAAACTCGGGATAGCGCTCGATGTCGGCGACCAGCGCAAACATCTGTTCTGGGCTATGGGCGACGCGGCGTCGGGTTTGAAAGCGTTTCATGGCTTCGTCGTTTCGGTATTTTGGTTTCGCGATTCAGATCGGTGAAGACCCAGCCGAGGTGCAACGCCTCAGCGCTATTACTGTTTCATCGATTCAACGCCGTCGAAACGAGGTCCCGTGTCGCGGATCAGTTCGCCGCGGGTGTCCTCGTTGTCCGTGCCGCGATTCGCTTCCCGGCGCGCGGTCTGCAGGCGCGCGAAGTCATCGCCCGCGTGGTACGACGACCGCGTTAGGGGTGAGGCCGACACGAGCAAAAAGCCTTTCGCGTACGCCGTTGTCTGGTAGCCGGCGAACTCATCTGGCGACACGAACCGCTTCACTTCAGCATGTTTCCGTGTTGGCTGCAGATATTGGCCGATCGTCAGGAAATCGACGTCAGCTGAGCGAAGGTCGTCCATGACTTGCAAGACTTGTTCCCGCTCCTCGCCAAGCCCGACCATGATGCCAGACTTCGTGAACGCGTTCGGGTCCAGCTCCTTCACGCGCTGCAGAAGACGCAGCGAATGGAAATAGCGAGCGCCTGGCCGGATCGACAGATAAAGGCCCGGGACCGTCTCTAGGTTATGGTTAAAGACATCCGGTCGCGCGGCCACGACGAGCTCGAGAGCGCCGTCTTTGCGCAAGAAGTCGGGCGTCAGGATTTCGATCGTTGTTCCGGGTGAGGCCTGACGAATGGCGTTGATGACGTCGGCAAAATGCTGCGCGCCGCCATCCGTGAGATCGTCACGGTCAACCGACGTGATGACCACATGCTTCAGCGCAAGCTGAGCGACGGCGTTTGCAACGTTCTGAGGTTCTTCTGGATCAAGTACGTCGGGACGGCCAGTTCGCACATTGCAGAACGCGCAGGCGCGCGTGCATGTGTCGCCCATGATCATCATGGTGGCGTGGCGCTGGGTCCAGCACTCGCCAATGTTGGGGCAGCCTGCCTCTTCGCAGACGGTCGTTAGCCGGTTTTCGCGAACGATCCGCCGTGTTTCTTGGTAAACCGGCGACGACGGCGCCTTGACCCGTATCCACGCGGGCTTGGTGAGCTGCGGCGTATCCGGGCGCGCAGCTTTTTCAGGGTGGCGCGGCCGCGTGCCGCCCGTAGAAGCGTCTCTGTCTATTAGCGTGACCATGCTACGAAGGTGGTTCGTTTCTCACCGCCCCTCAACCCTGACCTAAGGCGATCTGTCCGAAAGCCGGAGTGTCATGTCGCCGCGCGCACCGACACTACCGCCCAATGATCCGCGCCAAAACGATCACGATCAAAGCACCGATTGTTGAGACGGCGATCTGGTTGCCCCACGCGCCGAGATTGAACGGCAGGTTCAAGAGCCCGTTCTGAACGAGCAAACCGCCGATCACGGCGCCAATAATCCCGACGATCATATTTCGGATAACACCGCCGCCGCCGAGCAAAAGGCTTGCGAGCCAGCCAGCAATAACCCCGTTCACTGCCATGATGATCAACGGCATGTATGGTTGGATTTGTTCCATCGACGTGTCCCCTCCCCCTCGATTGTATGTCGTCGCCCGCCAGCGCACGGGGCGCGGTGTCCGGTCCGTTCCGTCTTAGACGATGATGTGAGCGATGAGCACAACACCCATTGCGCCAACCGTGGCGGTCACCAAGCGGGCGACCAGCGGGTTCTGAATTCCGATATTGAAGCCTGTCGCGCGGACAGCGTACTCGCCGATGTAGGCACCCAAGATACCTGAGATCAGGTACTGGAGGATGCCGCCACCGCCGACGATCCAACTGGCGAGCCAACCCGCCACGAGACCAATCACGCCTGTCACAACTAGTTCTTGCGTCCGTGCGTCCATCTCAAAGCCTCGTTCGTGACGCGGGCCCGCGCCCCAGTGTTCGTGTTGAGAGTGTCCATGTTCAGTGCGTTCGTGTTCAGTGCTTGTGGCGTGATTTGGCCCCAACCGCCAAGCCTTTGGCTTTCACCTCATGACCAAGGCCGTGCGTGTGAGCGCCTGCGGCTCAAGCGTGCAGAACCCGCCCATAGGCATCAAGGACGCTCTCGTGCATCATCTCGGACAACGTCGGATGCGGGAAAATCGTTCGCATGAGGTCTTCTTCCGTCGTTTCGAGTTGCATCGCAATTGCGAAGCCGTGAATAAGCTCCGTGACCTCGGCACCAATCAGATGCGCGCCGAGGAGTTGGCCGCTTGCTCCGTCAAACACCGTTTTGACAAGCCCATCCGGCTCACCCAGCGCGATCGCTTTGCCGTTGCCGCGAAATGGAAAGCGGCCGACACGGACATCGTGCCCCGCGTCCAAGGCAGCCGCTTCGGTCAGACCTATGCTCGCGATCTGAGGATGGCAATACGTGCACCCCGGAATGCGATCGCGCTGGATCGGATGCGGATTGCGACCGGCAATCGCCTCAACACACGCGACGCCCTCGTGCTCGGCTTTGTGGGCGAGCATGGGTGCGCCGGCGACATCACCAATCGCGTAGACGCCCGGCACGTTCGTTCGACCAAGACCGTCGGTCGAAATGGTCCCACGGTCACTCTCAACACCGATCGCCTCAAGACCGAGACCATGGGTGTTGCCGACAACGCCGACCGCCGAGAGCACTTTCTCAGCCCGGAGCGTCTCTAACCGGCCGGTGCTTTGCTCGATTGTTGCACTGATGCCGTCGCTGGTCTTTGAGACGTCCGAGACCTTGGCGCCCGTCAAGATCTTGATGCCAGCCGCCTCGAACCGCTTCCGAGCGAGTTTGGCGATCTCGGCATCCTCGGCGGGTAGGATCTGACGCGCAATCTCCACAACCGTCACGTCCGCGCCCATTGTTCGGTAAAACGATGCAAACTCGATACCGATGGCGCCTGACCCGATAATCAGCAGAGACTTCGGGATCTGCTTTGGGACCATCGCCTCGTAGTA
>JBCBWG010000309.1:0-3059 GCA_039817205.1 Pseudomonadota bacterium | reverse complement strand
GGGGAGCGCCAGGCACAGGTTGCCGCGACGTTGTCGGGCGGCGAGCAACAGATGCTCGCGATCGCCCGCGCGCTCATGACCAATCCGCGTCTGCTCCTTCTGGATGAAGCAACAGAAGGCCTCGCACCCGTCATACGCGAAGAGATCTGGCGCGCACTCGGTGCGCTCAAGCGTGACGGTCAGTCGATCTTGCTCGTCGACAAAAACCTCGCAGAAATGCGCGCCGTTCTCGATAGATGCATCATTTTTGAGCGCGGGAGATCAGTTTGGACTGGCGGCATTGGTGATCTGTCGTCAGATCTTTCAAAGCGGTATCTAGCTATCTGATGAACTGACCATGTGGAATTGCCCATGTGGAATTACTTGCGCTATAACTGGCGGCTCGCGCATTGATCAGCACCCAAGGTACGCAGCGGCTTTTGCTGCGTCGAGACACAAATGAGCCTGTAAATGTCTCAAAGCCTCGACGTAACCGGGCATGAATTCAGCCAGCAATTAACGGCGCTATATAGCGCTGCGTCAGGCGAGGCATCCTGGGAAACGTTTATTGTGTCCTACGGCGCACGGTTTCCCGAGGCGAAGATCGCGTTACAAATTGCCGACGACACGACCAACACGCTGCATGCCGTTGAGACGACCGGTTGGCATGCTGGATCGATGGACGAATATCTCGCCTATTACGGTCAACTCAATCCGTGGAAGCCGTATATGGTCGGTGCGGAGTGGTCCGGAGTTGTTTGGGGCCAGGCCGTAATTGACGATGCAAGTGTTTTGAAGTCGGAATTCTACACGGATTGGCTCAGTCGAGAGGACCAAGCATACCGCTGCTTTGCGGCGCGCGTTGCTTGCAGCCAGGATCGAGCGATTTTTCTGACCAATAACTTCAACCCAAAATACGAAGAGCGCGCGCAACCGCGTTTCGATTTTCTCACGGAATTGACTCCCCATTTGCAGCGCGCAATCGAACTGGATGCGCGTCTTCACAGCGCTCGGGATGTCGGTGCGCTTTACCTTGATGCGCTGGTGTCACGTTTTCTAAGCCCGGTTTTCATCTTCACGGGCGGCGGCACTTTGATCGTCGCAAACGGGCCTGGCGAAGACATCTTGCGATCGGGTGCGATGATCCGGTGCCAAAGCGGTCAGTTGGTGTTTTGTGATCCAGAGCTCGCGAACGCCGTCAACGCACTCCGCGCCGAGTTCGGTCTCATCTCCGGTCCGAGCGATACGAAATGCCTGACACTCACATCCGATAAGCGATATCGCGTGTTCGCCGCGCCCTTGTTGCTCGGGGATCAGGATCGGGAGCGTTCGCTCTTGGGCGACGCCGAACGCCTATCGCTCATCTTGTTTCTGAGCCCGGTCACGGACACCGGACCGATCCCGGTCGCGGCCATCGGCGATCTCTTCGGTTTGACCCCGGCCGAGCAGCATTTGCTACAGAGCTTTGCCGGAGGAAGTTCGCTGAAGTCATGGGCCGTGTTGCGCGGTATTTCTTACAACACGGCCCGGGCGCACATGTCAGCCCTTCAAGCCAAGATGGGCGTGTCCAGCCAACAGGCGCTTCTGGTTCTCGTCCGCCATTTGGTCAGCCTGGAACTCGGTCTCTGAGAGCGGAGTGGGCACAGTCTCACAACGTTCCGGGGTAGCTACCGCCGTCGAGCACAAAGTTTTGGCCCGTCATGTAGCCGCCGTGCTGCGAGCAGATGAAGGCTGCCATCGCGCCGAACTCGTCGGCCGTGCCGAACCGCCCAGCGGGGACGTCCTTTTGCCGTTCAGCATGGGCTTCGTCGAACGAGATGCCGAGGTCTTCCGCCATCTTGACCGATGTGCCGCGCAAACGGTCAGTGTCGAACGGGCCTGGCAGCAAGCCGTTGATCGTTACGTTGTTGCGGACCGCTTTGCGGGCAATCACGGCAACCGCGCCCGTCAAACCGCAGCGCGCGCCGTTTGAAAGTTCCAGGTTTGCGATCGGCGCTTTGACGGAAAAGCTGGTGATGTTGATGATCCGACCGAAGCCGCGATCCATCATCCCGTAGACCGTGGATTTGATCAGCGACAGCGGCGTGATCATGTTGCCTTCAACCGCGCGGCGCCAATCGTCCATATCGAAGTCGCGAAAGTCACCCGGCGGCGGTCCGCCAGCATTGTTGATCAGGATATCAGGCTCAGGGCACGCATCGAGGAGTGCCGACCGGCCCGCTTCCGTCGTCACGTCGCCCGCAACCGCCGTCACAGTAACGCCGGTTGCGGCCCTAATCTCATCGGCGGTTGCGTTGAGCGTTTCGGCCGTGCGCGCCGAGATGACGACGTCGACGCCTTCTTTCGCAAGCGCCATCGCGCAGCCCCTGCCAAGCCCTTTTGATGCCGCGCAGACAATCGCTTTACGACCCTTGATCCCAAGATCCATGCGTTCCTCCGATGTTGTCTTTGGCCGCGACCCTACGCGCGCGCTCACCAGCTGTCGATCAAGCAAGCCTTGACAGGACCACGCTTCGCAAAGCTAAAACGCAGCGGGGGTTATCAGCAGCCACCCCACAAAGGCTTCGGCCCAAGCGCTGCTCCGATACCTATTCGGAGCACCTCATGGGCCCTCTCGTTTCGACGAACGAATTTTTATTTTTGCAGCCTGCAAAGCCCTTCTTCGTTTCTCCGAGTGACCTCTCTGACAGGCTTGGAACACCGTCATCGCCGCTGGTCATAAACGCCATTCGGCTGGCCGCTCGCGCAACCTACCAAAGCACGATCCCCACTGCCATCTGGCGTGACATCGGCAGGATCGACACCTGGGCTGCGTTGCTTCCGGAGGGGCGGGAGATCGTTGAGTTCTGTGTCCACGGGCATAACGTGAGCCAGCTTGCCGCCTCGTCACTTAGAGCGCTCGGACATCGCGCGTACGTTCTTGAAGGCGGCATAGAACGCTGGCGTGCGGAAGGCCTCCCGCTCATTCGAAACGACATTCTGCCAGAGCTAAAGAGCGAAGCCGTCGGGACGCGTTGGGTCAGCGGTCGCACGCCGACCGCAGAAACCATGGCGGCCGCGTGGATCGTCCGACGGTTTCT
>JBCBWG010000308.1:0-3069 GCA_039817205.1 Pseudomonadota bacterium | reverse complement strand
CTTTAACGGTTCAAACTCTGGAATCGGCCATAGTTTGAACCGTTAAAGCCATATCGCGCACTGCAAAATGCGGTCCGTTGGGGCACACGCGCTCTGCAACCAGCCGGGAGATCATCCGATGCTCAGGCCCCGCCATCCGGGGTCCACGCCGTATAATCGCCCGTCGCGCGCGGTCGGCTTTCAGGCGTCAAAATGGAGCCGGGCGGACGATACGCCTCAGACGTGCCCGTCATGTTCATGCGGTGGGGCTTTTGCCAGTCTCTCACCTTCGATGGCGTCTTGGTCGGCGGATCTTTCACGGTGTGGTGCAACCATCCGAACCATTCGGCCGGAACCTGTGAACCGTCTGACATCTTGGGATATGTCACCCAGCGCCGCGGACTTCCGAAGGGGCCGACACCCCGCGCCTGCTCATAGTATGTGTTGCCATAATCATCGCGACCAACGAAACGACCCTGACGCCAGATCGTGAACCGGGTCCCCCAGGTGTTGCCGCCCCACCAGGAAAAAAGCTCGCCGACCATACCCATAGCGTGTCCTTTCGCGTGCGATCTCGCCGCTCCTTGAGCGATCGCTATCGCGCGCTCCACCTCGTTTGTCCACGCCGCCTTTTCGGGCATGCGGTATTCCGCACGCCGCAACGTTTGGGCCACTTGCGATGCCTTTCTGCCGCATTGGACGCGGCATTACGGCAACATTCCCAAAAACGGAATCGGCACATCTTGGGGCGAGAAAACATGGTCGGTGCGCGCCTGTGGATGACACAGAGCCAGACGCCGACACGCCAAAAACAATAGGGGTTCAGCGCTGATCCGGACGGGTTATCCGGTCCCGCACGCACATCCCGTCCACACGAAGCCAGCTACCAGATCTAGTGTTGCCCATTATCTGGACCGCAATCCTTAGGGGTAAATTGCTCGCTGTGGCCTCAGCTGCCTTTCGGTCGATGACGAATCGCAGCAGCTTTTGGGCATGGAGTTTCAGGCAGCTGCGGTGGTCGTTCGCGCGATCCCGGCGCCAGCTGCAAACAGTACTTCGTCCAAACGCCATTCCAGACGCGTGAATAAAACGCTCGGAGCCAGTTCGTCCGAGCCTATGTATTTGCGCGCCTCAAGGCAGCACCGTGTCTGACGCAAAGTTCCGCGTGGCTCAGGCATCAACGAGATCATAGAGACCAGGGTCAGACCGATGGAAATCACGCGGCGCTTCACAGAAGCCGGAAAATCCCCGTACGACGCGATCGAATTTCGTGAAGCGACGAGTGAAATTAAGAACCCGGATGGTTCTATTGTCTTTCAGCTGAAGGGCTTCGATGTCCCAGCCTCCTGGAGCCAGGTCGCAGCGGATATCCTCGCGCAAAAATATTTTCGGAAGGCTGGCGTCGCGCGCCGGCTGAAGAAGTTTGAAGAGAGCACCGTGCCGTCCTGGCTGTGGCGGTCGGTGCCGGATGAAGCTGCCCTCGCGGCACTGCCGGAAGGCGAGCGCTACGGCGGCGAAACCAGTGCTCGGCAGGTCTTCGACCGGCTCGCTGGCACATGGACATACTGGGGTTGGAAGGGCGGCTATTTCTCGACCGAGGACGATGCCCGCGCGTTCTTCGACGAGCACCGCTACATGTTGAGCAGCCAGTTCGGTGCACCGAACTCGCCACAGTGGTTCAACACCGGTCTGCACTGGGCCTATGGAATTGACGGTCCCGGTCAGGGCCACTCGTACGTCGACTTTGAGACCGGCAAGCTCGTACAGTCGTCGTCGGCCTACGAGCACCCGCAACCGCACGCATGCTTCATCCAATCCGTGGCCGACGATCTCGTCAACGAGAATGGCATCATGGATCTTTGGGTTCGCGAAGCACGGCTTTTCAAGTACGGCTCTGGCACTGGCACTAATTTCTCAAGCCTACGCGGCGCCAACGAGTCCTTGTCCGGCGGTGGCCGGTCCTCCGGTTTGATGAGCTTCCTCAAGATCGGTGACCGCGCCGCCGGTGCGATCAAATCGGGCGGGACGACACGGCGCGCTGCCAAGATGGTCGTCGTCGACGTCGATCACCCTGACATCGAAGAGTACATCACTTGGAAAGTGCGCGAGGAGCAGAAGGTTGCAGCTCTCGTGACGGGCTCAAAGATCTGCCAGAAGCGTCTCTCGGCAATCATGAAAGCGTGCGTCAACTGCGAAGGTGACAACGACGATTGCTTTGACCCGATAAAGAACCCGGCGCTGAAGCGTGCAATCAAAGAGGCGCGTCGGGATCAGGTGCCGGATAACTATGTCCGCCGCATCATCCAGTTCGCGCGGCAGGGCTACACCAAGATCGAATTCCCCACCTACGACACCGACTGGGACTCGGAAGCTTACCTGACGGTTTCAGGTCAAAACTCGAACAACTCGGTTCGCGTCACCGACGATTTTCTTGAGGCGGTCGAAGGCGATCAATCCTGGGATCTCAAATCGCGTCTGACCGGCGCGACGACGAAGACCATCAAAGCGCGGGATCTTTGGGAAGACATTGGTCACGCCGCGTGGGCCTCTGCTGATCCCGGCATCCAGTTCCACACCACCATCAACGATTGGCACACGTGCCCGCAGTCCGGCGAGATCCGCGCTTCGAACCCGTGCTCCGAGTACATGTTCCTCGACGATACCGCCTGCAACCTCGCATCGCTCAACCTGATGCAGTTCCGCAAAACTGACGGATCGTTTGACGTTGCTGGCTTCGAGCATGCCTGCCGCCTTTGGACGGTTGTGCTCGAGATCTCGGTTTTGATGGCGCAGTTCCCGAGCCGCGAGATCGCCGAGCGCTCGTATCGCTACCGCACGCTCGGGCTTGGCTTTGCCAACATCGGTGGTCTGCTGATGGCATCCGGGCTCGGTTACGATTCAGACGAAGGCCGCGCCATTTGCGGTGCGATCTCGGCTGTCATGACGGGCACGGCCTACGCGACGTCGGCTGAAATGGCGTCCGAGCTTGGACCGTTCCCGGGCTTCGACGAGAACCGCGACGACATGTTGCGCGTCATGCGGAACCACCGGCGCGCGGCACAGGGCGTCGGCGATGGCTACGAAAAACTC
>JBCBWG010000307.1:0-3134 GCA_039817205.1 Pseudomonadota bacterium | reverse complement strand
ATCAACGCCCGCGACCCAACGCTCCCCGTCTTTTGTCATAATTTATTCCGTTCGCATGGTCTGCTGCAACTCGGCACGGCTCGTCGCACTCCGTCTGCCGAGAGTTACGACACAGACTTTGTTGCGTGTGGCCGGGCAAAAATCGCGTCTTGAAGGTTTGGCGCAAGAGCGAGTTCTGCGGCGCCGATGCTCTTTTCAATAATCAAGGCCATTCCGGCCGTTGCTCTCGCCAATGCATCGTGCGCCGGGGTCGCGGCCATGCGATGGCCGAGCAATAGTGCGGCAAACGTATCACCGGTTCCGTGGGGGACGTCCGGATAGCGCCGCGATCCCGCGAGTTCGGTTCCGGCTGTCGGCAGCGGGTGTGCACCGTTTGCGGTAACCTGCCAGCCGCTCGGCGGTGCGTCCGGATCACCCCAAATATGAAGGTTGCCGATCGCGTCATGGTGGTCAGCGGGCGCGGAAGTGACGATGCATTCTTCTGTGTTCAGCGACCTTGCGGCCGCGACGCAGGCGCTCAGCGTGTCCACGGGCGCGCCGGTCAGCCAGCCGAGTTCGAACGTATTGGGCGTTGTGAGTGTTGCACCGGGAAGCAGGTGATCGCGGATGGCGTTGGCGGCGCTTTCGTCGATGTAGAGGCCCTTTGGCATGTCGCCGAGCACGGGATCGCAGAGTTGTACGATGGGTCGCGCTCCGGAGTTGACCCGTGCGCGCTCGGCTCGCACGCGCGTCAACGTCTCGATTGCAAACTCAACGTGCGTCGGCGTTGGCAGATATCCGGTGAGGACCGCATCGACCGACCCGAGGCGACCATTGTTCGACAACGCGCCGACCAAAGCGCGCAGCTGAACCGGATCCACACGTTGGCCGGCGACATGCGCGTGTCCCGGATGGTTCGATAACAGCACGGTCGGCAGCGCAATGACCGTGTGACCCATCGCGTGCAGCACGGGGACTATTGCGGACAGCCCGACGTGGCCGGATGCCACCTGTGAGGAAATTGCAAGAATGGTGGCCACAGCTCGGGGCAACCTCGTCTTTACGGCCGCGCCGCTGAGTTTCGAACGCGATCGCGCGGCTTCGCCATTGGTCGATCGGATCTGTTGATTGCAGCTCCGATATGCTGCAACGCAACACAGAGTGTTCCCGGAGCCGACTATGACAGCAATTCGTCCCCGACGCAGTGCCCTTTATATGCCCGGCGCCAATGCGCGCGCGCTCGAAAAAGCAAAGGGGCTGTCAGCGGACGTCCTGATCCTTGATCTGGAGGATGCCGTCGCCCCGGACAAAAAAGATGAGGCGCGCGGCCTGATCCGGGCGGCCCTCACGGAAGGCGGGTATGATGGTCGGGAGATCGTTATTCGCACCAATGGCGTTGCAACGTCGGAGTTCCAGTCCGACCTCGAACTCGTTGCTGCGTCCAAGCCTGATGCGGTCCTCGTTCCGAAAGTCGAGAGCGGTGCCGATGTCACGACGATACGGTCAGCGCTGATGGAGGCGAATGCCGCCTTGCCGATTTGGGCGATGATCGAAACGCCGCTCGGGATCCTCAATGTCGCCGAGATTGCAGCTGCGGCAGCCCATGAAACGCATCCGCTCGCCTGTTTCGTTATTGGCACGAACGACCTCGTCAAAGACACGCGGGCGCAGTTGAGTGCCGACCGCGCCGAGGCAATGTTCTGGCTTCAGTCAACGGTCACCGCTGCGCGCGCGTTTGGTATCGATGTTCTGGATGGCGTTTTCAACGCGTTCAAAGATCTCGATGGCTATCGGCGCGAGTGCGATCAGGGTCTCCGACTTGGCATGGACGGCAAAACGCTGATCCATCCAACGCAAATCGAATACGCCAACACGGTTTTTGCGCCGTCGGATTCTGACGTCGCCTCGGCTCGACAAATCCTCGAAGCGTTTGATCAACCGGAAAACGCTGGAAAAGGCGTCATTACGCTCGATGGAAAAATGGTTGAGCTGCTGCACGCGGAGATGGCGCAGCGCACTGTGGCACTGGCCGACGCGATTGCGCGCCGCGGCAATTAGAATGACGCCCCCTCCCGCTGTCAAAACGCGTCACGTCTGAAACGGATAAATCGGTCATGAAGACAATCAGTTCTGGCAATTTCTTTGAAGACTTTTCGGTCGGCCAAAAGATTGTTCACGCAACGCCGCGCACGGTGACCAGCGGCGATGTGGCTTTGTACCAGGGTTTGTATGGTAGCCGTTTTGCGCTTCAGTCGGCCGATACGATTGCGCAGGTGATGGGCTATCAACGGTCGCCCATCGACGATCTTCTGACGTTTCACATCGTTTTCGGAAAAACGGTTCCCGATATCTCACTCAATGCCGTTGCAAATCTTGGCTACGCTGACTGCCGGTTTTTGAAGCCGGTGTTTGTCGGAGATACATTACGTGCCGAGACGGAAATTATTGGCCTGAAGGAAAACTCTAACGGCCAGACCGGTGTGGTCTATGTCCGGAGCCGCGGCTTTGATCAGACCGGCGCTGAGGTGTTGACGTTCATCCGGTGGGTTATGGTGCGTAAATCGGATGTTACGGCACCCACGCCAGAACCGATCGTGCCGGATTTGCCGGAAATGGTCGCGCCGTCAGCTCTCGCTTTGGACGCCATCCCAAAGCGGTTAAGTGAAATCGACCCGGGCCTCACCGGAAGTGCGGCGTTTTGGGGCGACTACGAGGTCGGCGACCGGATTGATCATATCGACGGGTTTACGCTGGAGGAAGCTGAACACCAAGTCGCAACGCGCTTGTATCAGAACATGGCGAAAGTCCATTTCAACCAGCACGCCGCGAACGACGGTCGTTTCAAGCGGCGTTTGGTCTACGGTGGTGTGATCATCTCGATGGCCAGAGCGATCAGTTTTAACGGACTTGGTAATGTTTTCCAGATCGCCGCGATCAATAGCGGCCAGCATGTGGCACCGGCGTTCGCAGGTGATACGGTTTACGCTTGGAGCGAGATCCTGGACAAGCAGCGCTTAGCTCAACGGGATGATCTCGGCGTTTTGCGCGTGCGACTTGTTGCGACAAAGGATCGTGGTTGTGCCGGATTTCCGCGGCATGATGAGACCGGCAAGCCCGAAGAAGGCGTGATCCTGGAATTCGATTTCTGGGGTTTG
>JBCBWG010000306.1:0-3138 GCA_039817205.1 Pseudomonadota bacterium | reverse complement strand
GAAAAACGCACGCGCTTGCTGACGCAGGAAATGTCGCGCGAGGCCGAAGCGCGCTCACGCGACACGATCGATCATCTCTCGCGCCTGAAAAGCGAAGCGCTTCAGGAAAAAGATCGCGCGCTCGATGACCTGAAGCGTGAGTTTGAGACGGTGACCCGCGAAGTCACGGATCGGCTCGGTGTTCTGACGACGCAGTTCTCGCAAACGTCCGGCGAAGTCAGAGCCAGGGCCCGCCAAGCCGCTGAGACCATTCAAGCGGATCAGGATCGCCTGCGCACTGAGATCGAGCGCCTCCCAAACCTGTCGCGCGAGTCGTCCGATGTTATGCGTCGCGCAATGCAGGACCAGCTGAAAGCGCTTGATCAACTGAGCCAGTTTGCCAGATCCAATGGCAACACCCGCGACGTGCGCGCGCCCCGGGACACGAGTTCAGTCGTCACAACTCAGCGCCCCGTTGAACGACCATCGCCATCGCCAACGCCATCACAAGTGGCAGCAGCATCGCCGCTGGTGCCAACCAACACGGGTTCGCAGATCGGTGGTAGCCAGGCGTCGGTCTCAACGCCATCGTCAACCGACGATCGGTCACGCGCGTTGAACTCGCTAACGACAAGCCTGACGCGCGAGCTGAGCCAACGTCAGGCGCCGCGTGCGAATGGCGCCGATATCCCAACGCAAGCCGCCACTGCGGCAAATGCAACGAATGGTCCGCAGCAGCGCCCGAACACAACGATGGCTGGCAACGAACAGGAACAGTTGCGGTCGCAAGGCGCGATCTCGGTCGTCTCGCAAACGCCAGCGACTGCGACCCCGGCTCAGGGGCTGCCGTCCGGACGCGCGAGCGCAAGCTGGTCGGTCGGAGATCTTTTGGCCCGGGCCTCTCTCGACGAGCCGGACCCATCGGATGCTGGCAGCACGGCGCTCGATGTGCAGGCGATATCGAAGGCGATGGACCGGACGCTTGCAGCCGCAATCTGGTCGCGGTTCCGGACCGGTCAACGTGGGTTTATGGTGCCAAGCATTTACCCGCAAGCCACGCGCGAATTGTTTCACGAAACCGAGAAACGGTACCGCGGAGAGACCGCGTTCCGCGCCAACGTCGACCAGTTCCTGACCGAGTTTGGTCAACTCCTGCGGCAGGCTGACGAAGCCGATCCAAGCGGTCGCACAGCGCACGAACAGATCATCTCGGAAACTGGACGCGTGTATCTGTTCCTCGGGCACGCCAGCGGCCGAATCTCGTGAGCCCGGCTCACTGATGGTCCACCGACTTCGCGCATTTCTCGAACAGACTTGCCGTGGTGCCAGCATCGCTGACGAGCACGTTTCTATTGGCGTCGCGCAAGAGCAGTTCCCGCTCAACCAACCGTTTCGGATCTCGCGCGGCGCGAAAAACGCCGCCGACGTTCTCACCGTTTCGATCACGAATGGCTCGGCAACGGGTCGCGGCGAGTGTGTGCCCTATGCCCGCTATGGCGAGACGATCTCGGCGGTACAAACCGAACTGCAATCGGCGTGTGCTCTCCTGTCCGCCACGCGCCTAGAAAACGTCATCGAGACAGCGGAGGCGCGCCTCACCTCGATGGCGGCACGGAACGCGGTCGACTGTGCCCTCTACGATTTTGTCGCCCGAGCGAACGCCACAAGCGTTGCTGCGATGATCGGCTTGGAAGCCATGCACCCGGTTCCAACGTTCGTGACGCTCAGCCTCGACACACCTGAGGCTATGGCGACCGCCGCACGCAACGTTCCGGCGAGCACGCATTGCCATTTGAAATTGAAACTTGACGGCGCGATTGATGCGGACCGGATGCGCGCGGTCAGGCAGGCGCGACCGGACGCAACTCTGATCGGTGATGCGAACGAAGCGTGGAGCGCGGACAAATGCGAGACGCTCTTACAGGCCGCCGCCGAAGCCGGCTTCGATATGATCGAGCAACCCCTGCCAGCCGAGCGCGACAGCCTGCTTGCCACGATCAACAGACCGCTGCCCGTGTGTGCAGATGAGGCAGCCCACACGAGCGAGAGCGTTTCATCTCTCGCCGACCGATATGACGCCGTGAACATCAAACTCGACAAAACGGGCGGTCTGACCGGCGCACTTGCCATGGTACGTGCGGCCGAGGCGGCGGGCCTCAAAATCATGGTCGGCTCGATGGTCGCCTCGTCATTGTCGATGGCGCCAGCATTTCTAGTCGCTCAGCACGCCGAGTGGGTCGACCTCGACAGCCCGGCCCTGCTTCGGCACGACCGGCCCCATGCCATGTCGATCCGCGATGGTGTGCTGCAACCGCCGCATCCCGACCTCTGGCAATTGCAAGTCACTGCGTAAATTCTCTCTCCACATCGCAGCAGGCTAACGTCGATCGCGCCAACGGCTAAGGGCTGCTGCGAGCAAACCGATTGCGGCCAATCCGGACATCGCCCAGTAGCTTGTGGCGCCGACCCAGCCGTAGAGAACGCCAGCTGCATAAAGCCCACCCGCCATCGCAACGCCCGATGTAAATGTCGCAAACAACGCCTGAGCCAGTCCAGAACGCGCTTCCGGAACGCGCTCGGAGATAATGCTCATCGCTGCGAGATGCGTCGCGCCGAACGTTGCTGCGTGCAGGATCTGCAAGGCGACGAGACCGAGCCCCGTCGGATCGAACGCCATGACGCCCCATCGCACCATCCCGGCGATCGCGCCGACGGCCAAGAGCCCGGTCGCACCGAACATGCGCACGGCTCGGCCTGAGACAGCAAAGAGCAGGATCTCGGCAACCACACCGAGCGACCACAGGATGCCAACGACGTCGCTGCCGATGCCGAGCTTCATCCAATGCACCGCGCTAAATGCGTAGTAGACCGCATGGGACGCCTGGATTGCGCTCGCACCGACGAGAAACAGAACAAGCGTCCGGTCGGCGACCAACGCGCGGAGGCTCTCGCGATCAATCAGCTTTGAAACTGGCGCAGACCGAGGCTCCCTCTCCCGCGACGCAACCGATCGGTTCGTCGCACGCGGCAGGAACACGGCAGCTGTTGCCGTTGCAATCGCCTCACCTGCCCTTGCTCATCACACGGCAAAATACCGAAACTTCAAGTTGCCGGAAAAATACAAGCCGCAAACGGTTCGTTTCACCGGTTACGAGCCAG
>JBCBWG010000305.1:0-3151 GCA_039817205.1 Pseudomonadota bacterium | reverse complement strand
ACGACGTTTGCGGTTTTTCGGCCAACGCCCGGGAGCTGCTCGAGCGCGTCGCGATCCTCTGGGACAACGCCGCCATGCTCAACGATCAGCTTCTCGCACATCAGGATCACGTTCTTTGCTTTGTTGCGGAAGAGCCCGATCGTTTTGATGTAATCGCGCACTTTGTCTTCGCCGAGCGCCAGCATCTTCTGGGGGGTGTCAGCTGCTTTGAACAAGGCGCGCGTCGCTTTGTTCACGCCGGCATCGGTGGCCTGGGCCGATAAGAGCACCGCAACAACCAGCGTAAATGGGTTGACGTGCTCAAGCTCGCCCTGCGGTTCGGGCTCAATCTTGGAAAACGCGGCAAACATCGCCTCGATTTCGGCGGCCGTCAGCTTGGATCGCGGTCTCCGGGCCGTTTTCCGTTTTGCAGATGTCTTCGCTTTTGAGGATGCAGGACCGCCGCTCCCGCTCGAAGCCGGACCCGTCCCGACACTTGCCTCGGCTGACCCGACACTGGCCCCGGCTGACCCGACACGGGCCTCGGCTGATTTGCGCGTCGCCATCTATCTTGCGTCCCTCACCCGCTCAGTTATCGTGACCACCATGAGCACTGAGCCAATCCCCCGCCAACCGCAGTTGCCCTTCGAGGCGACGCTTTCTCCACATCGATCGTTGAGTCGCCCGGCGTTCATTATTCTGATGGCGGCAATTGTTGTGTCGAGTGCGATCTCGGGCGCTTTGTTCTTTTTCGCGGGCGCCTGGCCGGTCACATTTTTCTTTGCCGTCGATGTTGCTCTGATCGTACTCGCGTTTCGCTGGAACTTTGCGGATGCGCGTTGCCGTGAAGTTATTACGGTCAGCCATGAAGAGGTCCGGCTCACGCAAGTCGATCGACGTGGTGACAGCCGATACAAGACATTTGATCCGACGTGGGTGCGCCTCTCGCGCGTTGAGCGGACAAACGGAACAGTTGAGCTTGCGTTTGCGATGCGGAACGAGCGCACGCGGTTCGGGGCGTTCTTGACGGATGAGGAACGCGGGCAGTTTGCTGATGTGCTCGCGGCTGCCATGTTGGAGGCGCGCGGCGGCGTTCGCATTTAAGCGCCGATCGGAATATCGATACGGTTTCACCCCGCTCTGTGCCGGTCATGAGATCTGATCTCGTGGAATTGCGCGGCCGTCGATGACCTCGCTCGGGTCGGGCCTTGGCCCCTTGCCGCGGTTCCAGGTTTCATCGCGGGCGAGGAACTGCTCGAGGGATCGGCCGGGCTCCGGTTTGAATGTTTCGTCGCGCACCGAAAAGCTTACGATCCGGTCGAGCCGAAAGACGCGAAAGTCTTCACGCAATTCACACCATGCGGCGAGCAACCAGATCGGGCCAAAATAGGCCAGAGAGAGCGGTCGGACGACGCGCTCGCTGCCTGAGCCGGTACCATCCGTATAGGAGAACGCGACCTTGCGGTGTTCTCGAAGTGCGCGTCTGAGGTGACTGACGTCAAAGCCGATTGGCGCTTGAATGCGCATCGGTGGTGCAAGAAGCGCCGTGTTGCACATGTAGGCGCGCAACGCATCGGGCAAGACCGCTTCAATCTTTGCAACCGCTGAACCGGCCGCATCCGAAAGCTCTGCATCGCCGAGGCTCTCAACGATCCGCGCGCCCAACATCAAGGCTTCGATCTCCGCCTCATCGAACATCAGCGGCGGCAGATCGTAACCCTGCCGCAAAACATAGCCGAGACCCGCTTCCCCTTCGATCGGCACGCCCTGGGCCATCATCGCCTGGATATCTCGATAGACAGTGCGCTCCGAGACTTCGAGCCGCTCTGCAAGTTCGCGCGCGCGCATCAAACCGTGGCGCCGCAAAAGCTGGATGATTTCGAAGAGACGTTCTGCGCGTCGCATCGATAGACCTCGCAATCAGTCGGTCCCGGGCTGACCATCGGGTGTTTTCCCGCAATAGCACGACACTCCTGACACCACGGTGTCAGGAGCGTTGTTCACACCCCCCGGACCTCCTGACAGAACGCTGTCAGCAGGCCTTTGCAATCTTGCTCGTGTGTCGGGGCGTCGCGCACGTCCACGCGTCACCGACGTGGAAAAAACCAAGAGCAAAGGCTAGAAAACGATGATCTCTCAGTATGCAAAAAACAGAACCGGTGCAGGCTCTCAGCCCATTGGGCGCATTTCCCTTGCCGCAGCGACGGCGGGTTTTCTTTCCACGCTCCTCCAAGGCGCGCGTGGCCGATCTGCCGTCGAACATGTCGCGCGGCTGGACGATCGGATGCTCGATGACATCGGTCTCGCTCGGTGCGACGTGGATGACGCGCTCAAAGCGCCACTGACCGATGATCCAACGAAAATCCTGGCTGCGCGGCGTCGGGCGCGGCAGTTGCAGCGGAGGGCGATCTAGTTTTGGTCTTCGGGCAGGGGCGGCAGCGGCAGGACGGAAATGCCCTCGTCGACGAGTTCCGCTGCGTCATCGATCGTGGCTTCGCCGTAGATCGCGCGCTCTTCGCACTCGCCGTAGTGCATTTTCCGCGCTTCTTCAGCGAAGTCACCGCCCACGTTTTCCGCGTTCGCCTCCACCGTCTGGCGGACCTGGCGCATGAACGTCACGAGCTTCGCGATCTGCTCGGACGGCAGTGGCCCTAACGCGACCGGTTCTGGGCGCGTTTCCCCCTCCACTTTGCTTGGCAAGGCCGTGGCGGGCGGTTCCGGTACTGCTGGCGGCGGTGCACCGTCGGGCATGACATCGAGACGACCACGGCTGGGCTCGCGGCCCTTGTGTCTCGTTTTCGGCGAGACGTTGGGCGCCATGATCGACTTTTTGACCTCGGCGCTGCCGCAAGTTGGGCAGATGATCAAGCCTTGCGACGCCTGCATGTCAAATGCGCCGCTGTTTGCGAACCAACCGTCGAAGGGATGTCCGTTATGACAAGTGAGGCTGTAACGGATCATGACGGCTTTGGGCTCTCTCGCGTGATGTCGACGTGCGGTGCTGGTACACGCTTAAAGTCTACCGCATGCGATCTTGACGGGACCTTAGTGCGGGCAGCGCCAATTGCCGCCGGGTCGATGTCGGCTGCGATCACGCCGACGCTCTCGCCATCGCCTTCCGCCAGGACCTCGCCCCAAGGCGAGATGATCAGGCTGTGCCCATAGGTCTGCC
>JBCBWG010000304.1:0-3162 GCA_039817205.1 Pseudomonadota bacterium | reverse complement strand
ACAAACCCCACTTACCTGCATTCGTAGGCAGTGATTGAGCGGAGGGTCCGGGCGCTATGGCCGAGATCAATCTGACGTTTCCCGATGGTGCCGTGCGCGCCTTTGCCCAAGGCATCAGCGGTTCTGATCTGGCCGCTGGCATTTCCAAATCTCTCGCGAAGAAAGCTGTCGCGCTCTCGGTCAATGGTGAGCTTGTCGATCTCGCAGCCCCGATCATGGCCGACGCAGACATCAAAATTATCACGCGTGGCGATGCCGAAGCCGTCGAACTCATCCGCCACGACTGCGCACACGTGCTCGCCGAGGCCGTGCAAGAACTCTTTCCCGGAACGCTCGTCACCATTGGGCCCGTGATTGAGAACGGCTTTTTTTACGACTTCGACCGCGATGAGCCGTTCACGCCCGACGATCTGCCGAAGATCGAGGCGAAGATGCGCGAGATCATCCAGCGAAACGACCCCTTCACGAAGCGGGTCGTCAGCCGCGACGAGGCGCGCGCGCTTTTCGAAGGGATGGGCGAGACCTACAAACTCGAATTGCTCGATGCGATCCCCGCAGGTGAGGACGTCAAACTCTACGCGCAGGGCGAATGGATTGATCTTTGCCGCGGCCCTCACATGCCGAGCACGGGTCAGGTTGGCGACGCGTTCAAGTTGATGAAGTTGGCTGGTGCCTACTGGCGGGGCGACAGCAATAACAAGATGCTGCAGCGGATTTACGGGACGGCTTTTGCTGACAAAAAAGGCCTGGCCGAACACCTGCAGATGATTGAGGAAGCGGAAAAGCGCGACCACCGCAAACTTGGCCGCGAGATGGATTTGTTCCACTTCCAGGAGGAGGGGCCGGGCGTTGCGTTCTGGCATCCGAAAGGCTGGCAGCTTCACCAAAACCTGACCAATTACATGCGTCGACGGCAGGGCGCGGCTGGCTACCGGGAAGTCAACGCACCGCAAATCCTTGATCGGTCGATGTGGGAGACCTCAGGCCACTGGGAGTGGTACCACGAGAACATGTTCACGACGACGACCGAGGATGATCGTCAATTCGCCATCAAGCCGATGAACTGCCCGGGTCACGTCGAAATTTTCAAGCACGGGCTTCGGTCATATCGCGAACTGCCGTACCGCATTTGCGAGTTTGGGTATGTGCACCGGTACGAGCCGTCGGGCGCGCTGCACGGGCTCATGCGGGTGCGCGGCTTCACGCAAGATGACGCCCACGTCTTCTGCACCGACGAGCAGCTTGAAGACGAATGCATGAAGATCAACGATCTCATTCTCTCGGTCTATCGCGACTTCGGGTTTGAAAAGATCAAGGTCAAGCTTTCGACGCGTCCTGAAAAACGCGTTGGGACCGATGCGCAATGGGATCGTGCTGAAGCGGTGATGGAGAAAGTCCTCGCGCGCATTGAAGCTGAGAGCGGCGGGAACATAACGACCGGTATTAATCCGGGCGAAGGCGCCTTTTATGGGCCTAAATATGAGTATGTGCTCCGCGATGCGATCGGCCGCGAATGGCAGTGCGGCACGAACCAGGTCGACTTTAATCTGCCCGAGCGCTTCGGCGCGTTCTACATCGATGCGAATAGCGAAAAGAAGGAGCCGGTGATGCTCCACCGCGCGATCCTCGGATCGATGGAGCGGTTCCTCGGCATCCTGATCGAGAGCTATGCGGGGCATTTCCCGCTTTGGTTGGCGCCACAGCAAACCGTTGTTTGCACGATCGTGTCCGAGGCCGACGAATACGCGCTGAAGGTGCGCGATGCACTGGTCCGCGCAGGGCTGACGAGCGATGTCGATTTGCGCAACGAAAAGATCAATTACAAAGTGCGCGAACACTCGCTGCAGAAGATCCCGGCGATCCTCGTTGTCGGTCGACGCGAGGCGGAAGAAGGGACCGTATCGATCCGCCGGTTCGGATCAAAAGATCAGACGATCATGCCGCTCGATGAGGCGATTGCAGCACTGATCGAAGAGGCTGTGCCACCGGATATTAAACGCAACCGGTTAGAAGTCGAAAAGGCTGCCTAACAGCCATGGCCGAGCCTCGCGGAGAACACGAAGAGGGCGACGCTGCGGTGCAGGACCCGCCGCGCCGCCGCAAACGCGATACCGTTCGCCACGTCAGCGAGCGCGTGACATCGATGTTGCGGCACCGCGCCACGCGTGTGCTCAAGCGCGAGCGGATGGCGGACGGTCTGGACCCGTCGTTGCCCCCGCCTGATCCGCGCTCGGGACGCGAGCGAGCCCGCCGGGTTTTACGAAAATTGAAAGAGCGCGTTGCGCTTAAATTCCCCGAGCTGACCTACGCCAATCCCGATGATCCCTGGCTGAAGCGCATGATCATCCGCCTGGTCGAGCATATCGCCGGTCGCAACTTTTTCGTTGAGCCCTACCAGGAATGGATCCGCGAACATATCGCACGGGGCAAGCGCATTATTGAGCCGATGCTGCCTCTGATCGATATCAAGACAGAAATGACAGGAGCCTGGCCGCCGCCTGATCTTGACCCCGATCAACCGCTGGTCATTGTCGCCAACCACCCGTTCGGCGTCCTCGATGGGATCAGTGCTCTCAAACTCGCAGAAGATCTCGGGCGGCCCTTCAAGGTCTTGATCCATAAGGACCTGATGAAGATCCCGGAAATCCGAGAGATGTGTTTGCCGATTGATTTCACGCCGACCCGTGAAGCACAGGCCAATAACATTCGCGTTCGCAACGAGGCGCTGGCCCTTCTTCAGGATGGCGTGACGATTGTTGTGTTTCCGGCGGGTGGCGTTGCAACCTCGCCGACGATGTTTGGCCGCGCGGTTGATCTGCCGTGGAAAACGTTTACCGCGCGCATGATCCTCGCCGCCCGGGCGCAGGTTGTACCAATCTATTTCAAAGGCCAATGCTCGCGGCTTTTTATGATTGTCTCGCAGTTTGGACAGACGCTGCGATCCGCGCTCCTAATCCGCGAGTTGCGGATATTCGTCGGCAAGACTGCAAAAGGCGAAATTGGTCCGATTATTCCTTTTGCCGAGATCAAAGAGAATGCCGGCAACGACCGCAAAAAGCTGATCGACTTTCTGTTTGCCCGCGTGCACGCGATGGCAAGCCGTAGCCTGGACGAAATCAAAGCTGACCAAGGTCGGCTGCCTGTCTGGTTAAAAGACTGAGG
>JBCBWG010000303.1:0-3177 GCA_039817205.1 Pseudomonadota bacterium | reverse complement strand
AACAGCGCCAGCGGGTGCATCTCGTCGTCGTGGTCCATCAAGACGACCCAGTCCTCGTTGCAGAGGGCGAGTGCCGAATTGGACGCCTCGGAGATGTGGCCGTTCGTGTCGCGGAACTGGATTTTGATCCGCGGGTCGCGCGCCGCATACTCGGTCAAGATCTGCCGGACCGTGGGATCAGGCGATGCGTCATCTGCAATGCAGAGCTCCCAGTTGTCATAGACCTGCCCAACAACCGTATCGAGCGCGCGTCGCAGCACGTCCTCACGCGTATTGTACGTTGGCATGACGATGCTGAAAGCTGGCGCACCCGTGTTTGCTTTGAGAGCCGACAGAGCGGTATCAACGATCGCGCTCTGTGACGGATCGCTTGGATCGTAGTCGTATTGGTCCAGCCAGTCGTCGTAGCTCACCTCATCGATTTGCGTGCCTCCACGCAGCGACAGGAACGTCCGCCCGCGAATAAGGCTGAGGCCGCGCCTGATATAGTCGATGGCGTTCTTCGGGTCCTTTCGCAGGATGCCGAGCAGCCGGGTGGCGGCATGGCGTGCGAGATCAAACTTCGTCAGGGGCGCAATCTCGATCTGGAGATCGGCAATAGGCTCGGCACTGCCCGGCTGGAAGCCGACGACATCGATGGGATCGGGCAAGCGAACAAGTGCCACCGATCTGTTCGGATCGTTCGCCTTCAAAGGTGCGATAAGCCGACGCGACGATTGACTGGCCGTGCTAAAAACGATTTGTCCGAGGGGCCCCGGATCGGCGTAGATCGCCGCAATACGATACCAGCCCGGAGCGATGGCCGCGTCCAGCTGATACGCCAATTCCGTCCGGGCCGTCTCCGGCCTCCAGGCCCCGTCCGCAATGACACCTTGCTCAACCGAGACCCGTGCATCGTCATGAAGAGGAGCAAGTTTGACCTTCGCCATCGGATGCCGGTCTCGCACTGCGCAGGGTGGACAACAGTCTCTCAAGGCACCGCTTCTATCCGCAAGCGACGCGCGCTGTCAGCACCCGGATCGCATGACAGCGAGGAATACCGAGTTCAAAGGTTGGTCGCGGCCCGGTGACGGCTTGGTCCTTGCGCAAAACGCGTGGTCAGTTCTCTGTAACTCCACAGGATGTTGCGAACAAACCGTGCCCTGAGGCATTGCGGGCCCAGTTCCCGGTTGAGGCGCGCGGCGATCTTGACCTCACAATACAAACGGTCGACATGTCCCCCACATCCCGGAGGCCTGACCGCATGAGACAGAACGCAGCGCCACGTCCACTCGAACAGGACATGCAGCAGAACGTGTTCTTTGTTCACATCGCAAAGACGGCCGGCACATCCTTGAACGATGCTCTCGCTCGCGCATTCGACCAATCAACGTTTCACTCGCATGTCGAAGGCGCACACGACATTCTCGCGCGCGCCTGTCGCAACCAGCTTCGCGGCCGGTCTTGTCTCTCGGGGCACGTTGGCTTGCCGAGCACCCGATGGGCCATTGAGGCACCCGACTGGTGCGTGTTCACCGTCATGCGGGACCCGATCCAACACATCCAGTCCCATCTCCGGTGGGTGAAGGGCCTCTCAGAACCGAAAAACCGGCAGAACTTTCAAGCGCATCCCGAGGACATCAAAGACTTGAGCCGCGCTCTTTGGGAGACGCCGCTCGCCGAGGTCGAACGCCTTGACCGCATCATCTACGAGGACCATCCGACCGGGTGTGCCCTCTTCGACAACTGCCAGGTGCGCTATCTGAGATCGATCCGACGGGCAGAGCCAGCAACAAACGTTGATAAGAACGAAGCGCTCGCGAACCTCGACCGCATCGACTTCGTCGGCCGTATCGAAAATCCAGTTCCAGTCCTGCGCTTCATCCAGTCGATCTCCGACCATCCACAGTCTGAGGTTACACTTCAGCGGTCGAATATCGGGGGATACCAGGAAGACATTGATCTCAGTTCGGATGAGGTGCTGGCTTTCTACAAAAAACTAACGCACTTCGATCAGATCGTGTACGACGCGGTGGTCGAAAGATCTGCCCAGCAGGCAACTCACTGAAAATGAAGCGCTTGTTTGAGACGTGAGGTGGGTCGTCTCAGGCTCTGAGCGGCCTGGTGCCCTCCGCGCCAAGGGCGACCGCGATGTTGCCGAGGCGAACTGTGAGATCAGGGACCGGATTGCCACTGACGGTGGCAGGTCAGAAATATGCGTACGAAGGCGAGTGCTTATGAGTGAACCAGTCTGGGAAGATCTAATTGCATTGAACTCCCGGCACGTGGGGCGCGATGTCGACGTCGTGGGACCTGCGCAGACGCACTACGATGCAAACTCCGATGAAGTTGCCGAGTGGATCAAAGCTGGGATCGATTTTGAGGCGAAACTGCCGAACGATCCTTACGAGCTGCCGACGACTGCCGATCGCGAAGGCTATTACGGTCCGCAGCACTTGAGCTACTGGGCCAGTGGCCTGCGTGATTTGAACAATCTGCTCGCTGCGGCGGACCGGCTCGGCGTCGATGTCAAAACCTTTTTTGATATCGGTTGCGCGAGCGGCCGAGTGGTCCGCCACTTCTCGGCTCAGCGTCCTGATATCGAGACCATCGGCAGTGACATCAATCGCAAACACATCGACTGGATGATCCGCTATCTGTCGAAAAAGTTGATCGTCTTCCAAAACCACTCAATTCCGTCGATACCGCTGCCCGACAACAGTGTCGATCTCATCTCAGCGTTTTCCGTGTTCACGCACATCGAAGCATTCGAGGGTGCTTGGCTGATGGAGCTGAGACGCATTCTTCGGCCAGGTGGCATTGCTTGGGTGACAGTTCACACCGAACACACGTGGTTAGAAATGGAAGACGACTGGCCGCTCTATCGCGGTACGGCAAAACACCCGGACTTCGCAAAGTACGATCGGACCGAGCCCTTCCCGGACGAACGCCTCGTGTTCCGCTGGCACAGCAATCGCTCGTATTCCAGCAACACATTTTACAAGACGGATTACATCCGTGAAAATTGGGCGCGCTATCTCGACGTGGCTGAAGTGCATCGGCGCTTGCCCGGCTATCAGGATGTTGTCGTTCTGCGAAAATCCTGATCGGGCCTGCTCGTTCTATGAGCACTATTCAATCGACCGTTGAAATTGCCTGCGGCTTTGAGCCTTTAATGAAAGCCGGTCTGCTCGAAAT
>JBCBWG010000302.1:0-3208 GCA_039817205.1 Pseudomonadota bacterium | reverse complement strand
TTCGAGCGCGCGGACATAATTGTTGGCAACGAAGTAGTTGATCGCCTGCGAGTTCCCATCCTTGATCGCAGCGGACACCATCTCCGTTGCCTTCGCTTCAGCCTCGGCAGACCGTTCACGCGCCTCAGCGTCTCGGAAAGCGGCTTCCTTCCGGCCCTCGGCCTCGAGGATCTGCCCGCGTTTCTCGCCTTCCGCGCTCAGGATCTCTGATTCACGCTTTCCTTCAGCTTCGAGAATGCTGGCCCGCTTTAAGCGCTCAGCTTTCATCTGACTTGCCATCGCATCAACCAAATCGCGCGGCGGCTCGATGTCCTTGATCTCGATGCGCGTCACCTTCACGCCCCACGGCTCCGTTGCTGCATCGACGACTTTGAGCAATTGCGCGTTGATGACATCGCGGTTCGATAAGAGTTCATCCAGATCCATCGAGCCCATGACCGTTCTAATGTTGGTCATCGTCAAATTGGTGATCGCGGATTCCATATCATCGACCTCGTAAGAGGCCCGCGCTGCATCGAGCACTTGGAAAAAATTGACGCCATCAACGCGTACCATAGCATTGTCGCGCGTAATCACATCCTGACTCGGGATTTCGAGCACCTGCTCTTTCATATTCATGCGATAGGCGACCCGCTCAACCGCTGGCACGAGAACATGCAAACCCGGTTTCAGCGTTTTCGTATATCGCCCGAATTTCTCAACCGTGAAATTGGAGCCCTGCGGCACAACTTTGACGGTTGCCCAAAGCGTCGCGAATGCAAGGCCCACGAGGATAAGGCCAAAAAGGCCGATCCCATCGAAATCCATCTTCTCGCTCCGTTTCTGCGATCTAAAACTGATCCGGCCTATTTTGGAGCCATTGCCACCGCGTTCGGTAAACAAATAATTAATCTCTCAATTTCGGTTGAAAATCATAATTTAATGAGAGCCATAAATGAGAAAAGGCCGCACTCTAATAAGAGCGCGACCTTCGCACCAAATGCTTCAAATACGCAGTTGAGTTTAGTCAACCCAACCGCATGTTTCGCGACGAACAACAGTCTCAATGAGATCCATGCCGATTTCGCTATCATTCAAGCACGGGATGTGAGTGAATTTCTCACCACCGTGTTCCTCGAACTCCTCTGCCGCCTCGCCAGCGATCTCTTCGAGCGTCTCAAGGCAGTCGGACACGAAGCCCGGATTAAAGACCGCAATCCGCTTCACACCCTCTTCTGCCAAAGCGACGACGGTTTTGTCCGTATAAGGCTGAAGCCATTCTTCTGGCCCGAACCGGGATTGGAACGTGGCCATCAGGTAGTCCTCGCCAACCCCCATGTATTCGCGCAAAAGGCGCGTCGTTTTCAGGCATTGGCAATGGTAGGGATCGCCGGCCTTGAAGTAGCTCTGCGGGATCCCGTGGTAGGACGCGATGATCTTTTCAGGCTTCCAATCCAGCGTGGAGAGATGCTTATCGATCGAGAGAGCGAGCGCTTTGATGTAGGCCGGATCATCGTGGTAGGGCGGAACGGTGCGAACGGCCGGTTGCCACCGCATTTTCATGAGCGTTTCAAACGCCTTATCATTCACGGTCGCGGTCGTCGGCGCGCTGTATTGTGGGTAGAGCGGGAACCAGACAATTCGATCACAACCTGCATCTTTCAGAGCCTGCAGACGCTCAGGGATCGAAGGCTGTCCGTACCTCATGGCCCAGTCGACGATCAAATTGTTGCGACCGGTGCTGATCCGATCAGCCAGCTTCTCTGATTGCTCGCGCGTGTAAGTCCGGAGGAAGCTCTCGTCCAGATCCTTGTTCCAGATCTCCTCGTAGGCCTGCCCAACCTTCTGCGGGCGACGGTTCAGCACGATGCCAAACAGGATCGGGTACCAGATCGCCTTCGGCCACTCGATGACGCGCTTGTCGGTCAGAAACTCCGCCAGATAGCGGCGCATCGACCAATAATCAGTGCCATCTGGCGTCCCAAGATTGACCAACAGGACGCCCACCTTCCCCGTCTTCACGGTCGGATGGTCCGCTGGCAGGTGGCGTGCCATGACTTCGAAGTCGGCCGAGCTCGGGATATTGTTCATGAAAAACTCCTTCGTCGTCGCAACGCGAGCTGCACCCGTTTAGATCAGGCAGCCGCCGAGTTTCAGGCGGTCCAACCGAGACGGATTGTCGCCTCATGAGGATCACGCATCCGCGCGAGCGCGTTCAGCAACCCGCGGGACCGCAGCGGCGCCGAGCGGGGACATGTCCGTAAATCCCGCGAGCGCTTCAGCCGCCCACCATATATCGAGTTGCTCGGACAAGGCGTCCGGCGACAACCCATAGAGCCGCATGGCCAGAGGACGGATCGCGTGACGCGTCCTGATCTGCGTCTCGGCAATCGCCTCAAGCAAACGTGCCGTGTGGCGGGCGGAAAGCCTGCGGCGAATGACGGTTTCGATTTCCTCAGCGAGCAGGCTCAGATCGTGATCAAAGCCGAGTGCTTTCGAAACCAACCGCGCCGTCTCAATGCGCGGTGCCATGCCCTCCGGCCATACCCCTTCTAAAAGCAGAGATTGCCGCCAGTGGTGCTGGACGCGCTTGCGCCATTCGTGGAAGCCCGCGCTCTCGCCTGTTTGGTAACACGCATCCATCTCGCGGCGCCCATCTCCGTAGGCCCGCGCATAGCCCCGGAGAAGCGCACCGCGATCGAGCCCCGTCACATCGAGAGCGTCGAACGCGACCCGCGCCTCGGCCAGCGCAGCTTTCAAGGCCCCGAGATCGACCCCTTGCACCGCGGTTTCGGGACTGTTGGAGCGGTCCGGATGCTGCAAAGCCTTCCGCGTCATCGCGATCAGATCGGAGCCTTCCAGGCCCGTCGCCAGCGCGAGCCTGTTTAACGCTTCCACGACAGCGACTGCATCGCGCGCGCCAGCCAACTGACGACCGAGATCTCGGTATCGGATGTTTTCAGCGCGCCACGCCTTCTTTTGGAGGCCGTCTCTGATCAGACGGAGGAGGGCGCGCACACGCTTGAACGATTTGCGCGCCTGCCAGATCGCAGTGTCATCGTCGGCAGCGTTTTGGGCGGCGCGCTCGGCTTTCTGCAATTGCCGCGACCACATGTACCGAACATTGGTCGGTAGGTCGGTGGTCAGATCAAATCGAAACGCCATCAGAGGGCTGCCGGCACGTCGGCATCCGGCTTTGTTTCGACGCCACGGTGGGCATCTGCCCAAG
>JBCBWG010000301.1:0-3248 GCA_039817205.1 Pseudomonadota bacterium | reverse complement strand
ATGTACAACGGGTCGATCGTCTTCGATGACGGCTCTACAGCGACAGGTGTGATCATCAACACCATCAATGGAGACGACGGCGACGGCATTTTCGTCCAGGGCGTCACTGTTGCCGACCTTCAACCCAACAGCTTCGACTTCGATTTTATTTTCTAAGTCGGGTGCGCGTCTGTCGTACGCGCGAAACGCTGGGCGGGTGCCAATGCGATGAGAGGCAGCGGGCGCGGTTTCTACGACGACGCGCCCGCTCGATGCGTTCAAGCGTCTGGTTCGATCGCTGATCGAGCCATGTGTGGTGCGGCAGAACTCGTTGCCGCATCCCATGCGCAATGCGCAAGCCTCACTTTTTACATTTCTGCGCCGCGCAATCCGGAGCGGCCGGAGACGTCAACAGTGCGAATTCGCACCTGTTCGCTATCCGGCAACCGGTGTTCCAGACGCGACCAGCGTCGCTCATTTGCCATGCACGAACTGCATAGAGCACTCGCCATCAGGCATGCGTCGAATGCATGTGTAACGCATTGTAAAAAAACGATAAAAACGAATTTTGTCGCGACGCAGCAAGTCAATGTCGCAACTGAAAAACGAGATTGCGTCTGGTTCGTGAGAGACGAGCGCCTCTGAAGGCACAGGTCCAACGTGGCCCGCTGGAGACAATCTCATGACCACCGGCACATCAGCTGCCGCCACGCATCACGGCGCGGCGGGCGCAGGCGCATTTGCTCATTCGGGCGCTGCCACTGACGCAACAGGACAGGTCACCCGAGGGATCCTGCTCGCGGTTCTCGCAATGTTTCTTTACGCGCTGATGGACGCGTTCTCGAAGGCGTTGGTCGCGAAGTTTGATCCATCTCAAATTATTATCGTGCGCACCGTGCTAGCCCTTGCCCTTGGCATCGCGATGGCCCTGACGCGCGAGGGCATTCGCGCGGCGTTCGTGACCCGGCAACCCGTTTTGCAGCTTGCGCGCGGCTACTGCGCGACGGCGTGCATGTATGCAGCGCTCGGTGGTCTCGCGCTATTGCCCCTCGCCGACGCGGTGACCATCACGTATTCGGCGCCGATCGTCGCCACGCTGCTTGCGATCCCGATCCTCGGCGAGACAATTGGCTGGCGTCGGTTCGCGGCTGTTTTTGTTGGGTTTGTCGGGGTGGTTATTGTCGCTCGTCCCGGTGGCGATACTGTGGGTTGGGGACTGGTCCTCGCTTTGGTGGGCATGCTGCTTTACGCGCTCTGCACCAACCTCACGCGGCGGCTTGGGCGCACCGATTCCGGTCTCACGACACACCTCTACACGCAGGTCTGTTTCCTGAGCGTGGCGCTGCCTTTGAGCTTGTTCGTTTGGATCACGCCGTCGCCGATGGAAGCGCTCTTGCTCCTCTGTGCGGGGCTCGCCGGTGCGCTCGGCATCTATCTCATCACGCTCGCTGGCACGATGGCCCCGCCCGCAGCGGTGGCCCCGGCCGATTACACCATTATCCTCTGGGGTGCGCTGCTCGGCATGATGATCTGGGGTGACATCCCAGATGGCGCAAGCTGGTTCGGCATGGTGATCATCGCCGCGTCCGGCCTCTACATCGCTCAACGCGAGTTCGCCACGAGCCCCCTCAACCGGACCGGCAGCTGGTACCTCTGGGCCCGCCGCCACCGCCCGCTTTAGGTGGGTGTGGCGGTCGCCTCAAACCTGCGCGTCAAGCGGCAGATAATACGCTGTTGAAGAGGGCGCGGCCGTCGGTGCCGCCGTGGGCTGGATCGAACAGGCGCTCGGGGTGGGGCATCATGCCAACGACATTGCGAGCTTTGGAGCAAATGCCCGCGATGTTGTTCTGTGAGCCGTTGGGGTTGGCGGCTGGTGTCGCCTCGCCGTCCTCGGTCGCATATCGGAATACGACGCGGCCGCTGTCTTCCAGTTCACAAAGCGTTTCGGGATCCGCGAAGTAGTTGCCGTCGTGGTGGGCGATGGGCACGCGAATGACGGTGCCCGCATTATAACGTGCGGTAAACGCCGTATCTGAGCGCTCGACCCGGAGATGCACGTCTCGGCAGATGTATTTCAATGACGCGTTGCGCATGAGGATGCCGGGCAACAGGCCGACCTCGCAAAGGACCTGGAAGCCATTGCAGATCCCAATGACTGGGGTGCCGGCTGCCGCAGCGGCTTCAACCTCGCGCATGATCGGCGATTTGGCTGCGATCGCGCCGCAACGGAGATAATCGCCGTACGAGAACCCGCCGGGCACGACGATGACGCTTGATTTCGGAAGCTCGGTCTCGCGATGCCACACCATATTGGCGGCCTGCCCGCTCGCTGTTTCGACCGCGACCTTGGCGTCACGGTCGCAGTTGGAACCCGGGAAGACGATGACGGTCGGTCTCATGGGTGTGGCGTCCAGCTAGGAAGGGGCGGGGTTGAGTGGCGCTCTGTCTGGCGCCGGCGGCGAACGTTCAGGGCTGCAAATCGATCGCGTAACTCTCGATCACGGTGTTCGCCAGCAATTTTTCACACATGGCCTCGGCCTGTTCGCGCGCTTTCGTTTCGTCTGTTTCGGCGAGATCGACTTCTATGTATTTGCCCTGGCGCACCTCATCGACGCCGGAGAAGCCGAGTGATCCGAGCGCGCCTTCAATCGCTTTGCCTTGCGGATCGAGGACGCCGGTCTTGAGGGTGATCTTGATCAAGGCTCGCACGGCTGAGGCTCCTTTGCGATCTCTGGCGTGAGCGCGGGTTTGGTCTCGTGTGTCGTCTCTTCTATCGCCTTTGGCACAGATTTTGCGGCACTGCCTGGAAATGACACGTCGATTAAGGGCCGTGCAATGGGTGTCAAAGTTTTCCTGGCATATGTGATTGTGGTTGCCGCGTTTATGACCGTCTTTGTCGCGCTCGAACGTATGTTTCGGCGACGACCTGACGACTTCGGCAAATCCAAAGGCATGGGGTGGGCCGTCGGCTTCGGAGTTCTCGTTGGCCTTGCCGTGTCGCTCAGCAGCGGTTCCGATGGTGGCGGTGGCTGGTTTCAGTTCGGCGATGTCGTCTCAAGGCACCGCTGACAGCCGCCGGCGGGTGAGTGCTGGGCCCCTTTGCCCAGCACCGTGTCATGCGCAACCGCCAGGTTCGTTCCGACAGGCGCAGTTGACGAGGTGCCGTGTTTTGCACCGCACACACCTTGCACCGTACCCGCCCGGCACCGGACCCAGCTTGCGCACGCTTGAGCCCCAAAGGCGTTCCACCGTTTGAGCAGTCTCCGGTC
>JBCBWG010000300.1:0-3305 GCA_039817205.1 Pseudomonadota bacterium | reverse complement strand
TTGAAAACCGGCTGTCGTCGCCATGGCAATCACCCGTGGTGTTCAATGGAATGGTTTAAGGAGAGCGAGACGCGGCACCCCCAATTTGCCGCGCCTCTGGTTGTGTCAGACGACAGCGCAATCAGCCGCCGGCAACCTCTGACCCGCGGACGACCTGTTTTTTCTTCAGGCCGATCGAAAGGCTTTCGAGGTATGCGTTCGGCGTCCGCCCGTCATAGGGAACACCGTCGATAATGTCGGCGGCCGGCGTTGGCTCTTTGAAGCCATCGGTTCCGAAGGGGAAGTCAGCTTTCTTCGCATGACCATCGGCAATGACCATTTCGGCTGCTTTCATGTAAATGTCAGGCCGATAGACGCTTTTTGCCGTCTTAATGTACCACTCATCAGACTTTTGATCGGCGATCTGCCCCCAACGGCGCATTTGCGTCAGGTACCAAATGGCATCCGAGTAGAAAGGATACGTTGCGTAATACCGGAAGAACACGTTGAAATCGGCGACAGGACGCTTGTCGCCCTTCTCGTATTCGAACGTCCCCGTCATCGAGTTCGCGATGACTTCTTTGTCAGCGCCAACATACTCGGATTTTGCGAGCATCTCGACGGCTTTCATACGGTTGCCGTTGTTATTGGCGTCCAACCAGATGGCTGCCCGAATAAGTGCTTTGGTGAGAGCCAGCGTGGTGTTCGGATATTTTTCCGCGAACTCCTTCGTGATGCCGAACACTTTCTCAGGGTTATTTTTCCAGATTTCATAGTCCGTGATAACTGGAACGCCGATCCCTTTGAACACGGCCTGCTGGTTCCAGGGCTCGCCCACGCAGTAACCGTGGATCGTTCCCGCCTCCAGGGTTGCCGGCATCTGCGGCGGTGGCGTCACAGAGAGCAAAGCATCAGCCTTGACGGTCCCCGACACGTCTGTCGGCGAATAAAAGCCCGGGTGGATCCCGCCCGAGGCAAGCCAATAGCGGAGTTCGTAGTTGTGAGTCGAAACAGGGAACACCATCCCCATTTTGAACGGCTTGCCTTCCGCTTTGAACTTGTCGACAACTTTTTTCAGCGCGTCAGCCTTGATCGGATGAACGGGCTTACCGTCGGGGCCTTTCGGAATGTGCGGCTTCATCATTGCCCAAATCTCATTCGAGACCGTGATACCGTTCCCATTTAAGTCCATGGAGAAAGGCGTAATGATGTGGGCTTTTGTGCCGAAACCGATTGTTGCTGCGAGCGGTTGACCCGCCAGCATATGTGCGCCGTCGAGCTCACCCGTAATCACGCGGTCAAGCAAGACTTTCCAATTCGCTTGAGCTTCGAGCGTGACGTAGAGCCCTTCCTCTTCGAAATAACCCAACTCTTTTGCGACGGCGAGCGGTGCCATATCTGTCAGCTTAATAAAGCCAAACTTTAATTCGTCCTTTTCAAGGTCAAGGATTTCAGCCTGCGCAACGGTCGGGAGCGATATCGCCAACCCGATTGCTGCAACGCCAGACATAATCATTCGGCGCGTGACGCCCCATCTCGACGTTGATCGTCCTTCGCACTGTTGGACCATATGGGAGTGTCCCTTTTCTCAACCGCCTCAGCGGTGCACCAACGAAAAAACGCCACTCGATTGACCGCATACGGATAGATCCGAATGCGGGAACCGGCGGCGTTGCCTCGACCCGTCATGGGGTCATCTATTTGCGGAACGAGCCTCCGTTGGCCCGTTATGTCAGCGTCATATTTCACTG
Organism: Pseudomonadota bacterium; assembly: GCA_039817205.1. Taxonomy (GTDB): domain Bacteria; phylum Pseudomonadota; class Alphaproteobacteria; order Rhizobiales; family Hyphomicrobiaceae; genus JBCBWG01. Next base: position 1,575 of record JBCBWG010000300.1, on the reverse strand, counting down.
ACATCTCAGTGACTAATCGGCTGCTTGTGATCCCTCAAGATTGAATCTTTTGCATTTCAGCGAGAATGTTTGTGCAATTGCACGACCGTTGTGCATCGCAACATCAGGCTTAAGATGATCGTCCAGGCAGTCGGCGGTCGGCGACGCGGAGATCGGCGAGGTAGGTTTCGATGTGGTCTGGATCGAAGACGCGACCATCGAAAAAGCCGTCGGCTGCGAGCGTCAGACGACCGAGCGTGGAGCCCGCTGCCTGCGGCGCGTTGAGCGCGCCTTCAACTTTCGCGTTGGCAGATGGTAGGTCCGCGCCAAGGCTCCGGACCGCATCGCGATAAATGTCCGGCCGATACGTCGCTCGGACTGTCGCAAGCGTGGTGGCGTTCAGCTCAATCTCACTCCAGCGCGCCATTTGAGCCGAAAACCAAAGCGCGTGGGAGATCCACGGAAAGGAGGCGGCACCCTTTGCGAAGGTGAGAAAGCTCGCGACGTACGCTCTCTCACCGGTTGGGCCGTTCAGGTTTCGCGCGAGCGAGCGCGTCATCTGATCGGCATCAGCGCCAACAAACTCCGGACGGCTGAGGAGCTGTGCGAGTTCGTCTCTATGCTCCAGTTCATCGCACCAGGCACAGGCTACGTAGAGCGCGCGCACCAAAGCCTGCAAAACCTCAGGTGCGTCGTTCGCCAACTCGGACCGGACCGCGAGCACTTTTTCAGGTCCCGACGGCCAAATGTGCGTGGTCGTCGTCAGCATCGCGCCGTCGCCGTTGGCAACGGCAACACTGCCCCAGGGTTCACCGGCGCAAAAACCATCCAGGCGACCGGCGCTCAGCGCGGCTGGCATGAGCGAGGGCGGCAGCACAACAATATCGACGTCCCGCCCAGACAGAAGACCACGCGCCGCGAGCCAGTATTCCAGGTTGTAGCGATGCGCCGAATGCGGATGGACGACGCCGAGTTTCAAAAGCGGCTCATTTGCCTGTCGCCGTTTCTCGACCAGTCCTTTGATTGCGTCGAGCGCTGCGGTCGGATCGAGCGCGTCTAAGTCTCTGCTCATCCGAAGCCGCGCGAGATGGCGCATGGCAAGAACGATGGTATTGCCACCGAACCCGAACGCAATTGGCACGGTGAGTGACTGCTGCAGCGGGTTCAGCCCAAGGTTTGCAGCGATCGGCAACGGCGCCAGCGCGTGGGCCACATCGAGCTGACCCACCGCGAGCCGATCGCGGATCGTTGCCCAGGAGGTTGCCCGCGACAACTCAATCGTAATGCCTTCCGCATCGGCAAAGCCTTTGGTGGCTGCAACGATCAGGGGGGCTGCATCTATCAGAGGGATGAAGCCAGCCTGGATGACGGACTTGGTCGTAACGGTCATGACTGATCTCCATCGAGGAGGTCAGCTGCGAGCAACAAGCCTTCGGCAACCTCAGCAATCTTGCGGTTCTGGTCCATTGCAGCCTTCCGCAACGCCGCATACGCGGTCGGTTCGTCCACCCCCCGCGATTTCATGATGAGCGCCTTGGCGCGATCAATCGCACGGCGCCCGGCAAGTTCCGATTTCGTCGCATCGAGCTCGCGATG
>JBCBWG010000002.1:0-35050 GCA_039817205.1 Pseudomonadota bacterium | reverse complement strand
CTGCATGAGCGGGTTGGCCCAAATCGCCCAAGACGTGATCAGCGGCAGTATAATCAAGATGGCGCCGCCGACCAGCCGTATGACGATATCGACCTGCCCCACGTTGTTCAGTTTTAGCATTGTTTTCTCCGTTTGAAGCGCGACGACCGGCCAGTCATAAGCGCTTGAGAGCGCGATCATTGCTAAGACTTTCGTTGCGATATGTTCAGCGCCCAAGACGCCTGCTGGCAAGCCTATTCGCTTGTCGCTTCTTTCTTTGGAAGCCGCGCCATGCCAACGAGCGGGATCATGATCACGGCGACGATCGTAAAGAGCATGAACGCGTTTGTGTATCCGATCAGCGTCGCCTGTCGCGCGATCTCGCGACTGAACTGAGCCGCTTGCGCCGGCGTCTCAAGCGAATAGGCGCCAACGGCCCACGGCAAGTTCCAGACCCGGTGAAACTCACTCGCGTACTCTGTCATGCGTGCGTAGTTCGCACTTGTGGTCCGGACAATTTCCGCGACGGCAATTGATATAAATAGGCTCGATCCGAAGTTTCGAAGGAGATGGAACATGCTCATCGCCTCGGCACGGTACTTGGGATCGAGGGTCCAGAAGGTCACCACCGTCATCGGCACCCAGCAGAGGCCGACGGAAAGGCCCTGAAGAGCGAGATTGATCGCGAGAGCCGTCTGGTCGACGTCGAGCGAAAAGCCGAGGAACCAATAGCCGGACCACGCCTGAATAATGCACGCAATCAGCATCACACCGCGCGGATCAAAACGCCCGAGCAGCATGGCAAGGAAGAAGCCGATCGCCGCTCCGACGCCCCGATAGCCGATGAGCGTGCCGATCGTTGTGTCGGGAAAATTCGCCTGTTGCTGAAGAAGAGGCGGCAACAGAACGATCGGCGCGAAGTTGAGCATGCCAAACAGCAGCACGAGAAGAAGCCCAATCGCATAATTGCGGTCCTTCAGGAGATGGAGCCGGATGAAAGGGCGATCCGCTGTGAGGCAGTGGGCAATGAAGAGGTAAAAGGCGACGGCTGCGAGGAAGGTTGCAGCGACGATTTCCTGGGATGAAAACCAATCGAGCCGTTGACCGCGCGAGAGCACAAGCTGGGCGCCGGCGATCGCAATGGAAAGCGAGAGAAAACCGGTCCAGTCGAGATTGGGTCGCTCACCTTTCTGATCCGGCCCAAGAATGAACCGCCAACCAATCGCTGTGATGATGGCGACCGGCACGATCATCCAAAACCCCCAACGCCAGCCGTAAGCCTCGGAGATTTCCCCACCCACTGTCGGACCGAGCACGGGCCCGATCATGTTTGCCATGCCGTAAACGGCGATGATCGTGTTGTGCTGGCTCCGTGGAAACGTATTGAGCAGAATGGTTTGGCCGAGTGGGACGAGCGGTGCTCCGGCGGCGCCTTGGATGATGCGCCAGAAAATGAGTTCCCACAGCGAGGTCGACGTCCCGCAGAAGAACGTCGAAATCGCGAAGATTACGGAACACCAGACCATGGTGTTGCGCTTGCCGAACCGCTCAGACAACCAGCCCGTCATCGGCGTCGCGACAGCCGTGGCGACGATATTGAACGTCATCGTCCAGGAGATTTCGTCAGGCGTCGCGGCAAGTGCGCCCTGCATTTTCGGCAGCAAGGTCGACGAGATCAGGATCGAGGCGGTGTAGATCGTCGTCCCGAGCATCACAAACAGCAGGATCAATATCCGCTGCGAGAAGCTGGCGACGTGGGCCTCGTCGCCGGAGTTCGGGTCTTTGGCCTGAGTTGGCGCATCAACCGGCCCGCTTGGGTCAGGGTCATCAGCGGTTGCGTCACCACGATTGGTCATTGAAGGCCGTCACACTCGAAAATCGTTGACCACGCTATCGTCGTCTTGACGATAGTAACATATGAGATAGTAATGCATGCAACTATTTCGTTACTCACCTGACGATCGACCGAGGGCCCTTGGTTCAGCGAATGGCTAAGAACAAGTCCGAGCAAGATGACAGCTTCATCGGGTACGCGATGACAGACGTCGCCCGCCTCATGCGGACGGTGTTCGAACGTCGCGTTCGTGACCACGGTTTGACGCTTGCGCAATGGGTGGTTCTGACCCGCGTGCATACAACACCGGGCCTCAGCCAGTCTGAAGTTGCCGATATCCTTGAGATCGAGAAGGCCACGGCCGGACGTTTGATCGACAAAATGGAAGCCAAGGGTTGGCTGGAGCGCCGTCCCGACCCGAAAGATCGGCGGATCAATCGCCTTCATCTGCTTGACAGGGCGGAGCGCATTCACCGCGACATCTTCCCGATTGCCGAGGCAACGGTCATGGACGCGTTTTCGTCTCTCAGTGTGAAGGAACGCGATGTCCTTTCCGGTTTGATGCGACGGGTTCGGTCGACGCTCCTGGATGTGCTTGCAACGGAAAGCGTTGCATCGCTTTCAAGCGAGACCGAAACCGCAGCTCGGCGGTCACCGGCGCGTGTCCGAAAGCGACAACCAGAAAGTGTGAGCTGACCCCGTCAGTGTAGGGCAGCGGCCAGATCGGCGCTGCGGCGACTTCTGAAAACGTGCGACGCCAAAAGTGCAATAGGCCCATGTTGAAGCGTTTCGTCAGACCCGTCCTCTTAGGGGTCATCCCGTTGGCAACCGTCGTCGCGGCCGGTTACGTCTGGCTGAGCGGTGGCCGCTTCGTCGCGACGGAAAATGCATACGTCAAAACCCACATCGCCCACATCTCACCTGAGCTAGATGGTCGGGTTTCATTCGTTGCGGTCGAAGATCATGCTCACGTGAAGTCTGGCGACGTTTTGGTTGAACTCGACCGCCGCCCATTCCAGGTCGCGTTGGCAAAGGCCGAGGCGGAGGTCGATGCGGCGCGGCAGGGCATTCGGACGTTGGTTGCGTCGCTTGCAGAGGCCAAAAGTGAGCGTGATCAGTGGACGGGGCGCGTTGCATTCCTGGTGGCTCAACTTGCGCGTCAAAAGAAGCTCGCCCGTCGTGGGATCGTCGCGTCAACGCGGCTTGAAGAGGCAGCGGAAAATGCGCGCGGCGGTCGCGATCGCTTGCGGCTCGCGGAGCAGAAGGTTCAGCGGGTGCTCACCCAGATCGGCGGAGACCCTGCGCGGCCCGTCGATGAGCATCCGACTGTTCGGGAAAAGCTCGCCGCGCTCAAGTCGGCCAAGCTTGATCTGAGCCGAACCCGCATTCGTGCGCCGATCAACGGCCAGGTTGTCAACCTGCGCCTCCAGCCGGGCGAACAAATTGAAATCGCCAAACCAATTTTGGCGATCGTCGCTGACACACAGCCCTGGATTGAAGCGAACTTCAAAGAGACCGAGTTGACCCATGTGAGCCCCGGGATGACGGCGGAGGTTCAGCTCGACATCGACCGCAATACCGTTTGGCAAGCTGAGGTCGCGAGTATTAGCCCAGCAACCGGGGCCGAGTTTGCGTTGTTGCCGCCGCAGAATGCGTCGGGCAACTGGGTGAAAGTTGTCCAGCGCTTGCCTGTCCGACTGAAACTTCGGCCGATTGCTGTTCAAGCAGCACCCGTTTTGCGCGCCGGGATGACGGCTCGGGTCAGCGTTGACACCAAACGGCAGCGATCTCTGGCTCAGCTCTTTGGAAGTTGGTCAGCTCAGGCTGAGAGCCGTGGGCCGGACGCGGCGTCACCGCGTCACGCGCCGTCAGGTCAGTAACTGTCCGGCAAAAGCCTGCGCGTTGACACGGGGTAGAGCCCTTCCGCGCCGCGCATCCAAACCGAAAAACCGGTACCTCCGAACAACGGGGCGAACGCTTCGTCAAGAACGTTTAACCCGCCCGTGAATGCGCCGAATGCCGGCATGATCAGTCGCTGACCATTTCCCAAGAAGCAGGCGCGCCGCAGCGCAGTTCCGCGCACCGCCAACCGAGCGGCCGGATGCAGGTGCCCGGCAATCTCATGGGTCGTTGGTGTCTCAAGCGGCTCGTGCCGGAGCGTTAGCCCGCCGATTGTCATCGTCTCGGTGACCATGCCGCCGACGCGAGACGAGATCTCCGGATCGTGGTTGCCCGTAATCCAGACCCAATCGCGATCCTCCTGAAGCATAGTGAGGATGGCGAGGTCGTCTTCGCCAAGCCGCGCCGGACCACCAGCGTCATGGAAACTGTCGCCAAGTGAGACGACCGTTTCGGGGGCGTAGGCGTCGATCACGCGTGCAAGGCGCAACAGCGTCTCGCGTGTGTCGTAAGGCGGAAGTAACGAACCGCGCGCCGCCCGCGACGAACCCTTCTCAAGGTGAAGGTCGGAGACAATCAGGACGTTCTCGCCGGGCATATAGAGGACGCCGGCCTGATCGGCGACGAGCTTTCGGCCCATGACGGAAATGGTCTGTGTCGCGAAAGCTGTGACGTCGGCTGCGACCTGGGTGCCAGGGCCACGGCGGTCGCCTTGGCCGCGCCGCACTGTCCGTGCCGTCTCCGTTTTTCGCGCTTCAGCAGTCATCGTTGTGTCCCCCTGCAATCAGAGGGTTCAAACACGGCGCCATGGAAGTCAACGGCTGCTGATCGTGCAACTGAGGCTCGCCTGTGGGCAGCGTTAGGACGCCGCCTGCTCGCCCATACCCTTAATGCGCTTGGCGAGACGGGAGACCTTGCGGCTGGCCGTACGCGCATGGATGACGCCTTGCTGCGCGCTCCGCATCAGTTTCGGTTCAGCGGCTTTCAGAGCCTCGCGTGCCGCGTCAGCGTTGCCCGACGCGATCGCCTCTTCAACGCGACGCACGTGTGACCGCATGGAGGTTCGGCGTGTTTTGTTGACTTCCGTCCGGCGCACCGTTTGGCGCATGGCCTTCTTGGCCGAGGGTGTATTCGGCATACGTTTCAGCACCTTAAGTTCGTTGGATGCGGCCAAGGCGGCCCGCGATCGGCATAAATGGAGATGAGCGAACAGTCGTCAGGGCGGTTCGGCGAAAACCTCACGGGCGGCTCAAGCGCGCCACCGCGCTTCGCTCAGACGCGGTGGTATATCTTTCGCATGGTGCCGGGTCAACGATCGGCGCGCCACTTTCGAACGAGGTAGTCGCGGGTCGCCGCCCATCGTTCGACTGGAGCCCCGCAATGGCCGGAAACTTTCACGAAACCTACGTCGCAACCGACGACGTTGAGCCGCCGAAACCGAGAGCCACGGGCATTGTTTTCGCGGTCGTCGCCCTGATCGTTGCCGTCCTGTTCCGGAACACGTGGGCCGTTTTCGTGCCAGCCCTCGGCCTCTCAGGCGCTTTCTGTCTGATGGCCTGGCTGCGTCCGTCGCTCCTCGGCGGCCTGAACCGGATCTGGTTCCAGTTCTCGTTGCTCCTGCACCGGATCATGAGCCCGGTGATCATGTTCCTTTTGTTCGTCCTCGTGATCACGCCGTACGGACTTTTGATGCAACTCGCCCGCGATCCGCTTCAGCGCCGGGGCAAGGGGCGCCGCGGGAGCTATTGGGTCGCTCGTGATGCGGACGAGCGGATCGACATGACGACCCAGTTTTAGGAAGCGCTCCGCCCCTCTTTCGCTCGACGGACCGCTGGCACTGAATTTGCCTGCCAAATCCCCAGATCAGAACAGCTTTTCAAACCGGAGACGCAACCCATGGTTTCGCTCGTCAAAGAATTCGGCGCCTACATGTCCCGACGCCGCAAGTGGTGGTTGCTGCCCGTGTTGACGATCCTCGTCGGTGTCGGCGGTCTCCTGATGCTCGCCAAAGGCTCCGCCATCGCACCGTTCATCTATCCGGTGTTCTGATCGGCCGAGCTTTTCCGCGCGATTTTGCCCGCACGCCACTCCCGAAAACACGCCGCACGCGACGAGGTCATCGTATGATTATCCTTGGCATCTCCGCCTTCTATCACGACAGCGCAGCGGCCTTGGTCATTGATGGTCGTCCCGTCGCCGCCGCTCAGGAAGAGCGGTTCACACGGGTCAAGCATGACGCGCGGTTTCCGGAAGCGGCGATCCGCTACTGCCTTGCTGAAGCCGGCGTTATCCTCGCCGACGTCGATCGGGTCGTGTTCTTTGAGAAGCCGATCCTCAAGTTCGAGCGGCTGCTCGAGACTTATCTCGCGATGGCACCGCGCGGCTTTCAATCGTTCCGCGCCGCAATGCCAATTTGGATGAGCGACAAGCTGTTCCAGAAAAAAGGCCTGCTGAAATCGCTTTCGGCGCTTGATGCATCGGCGACAGATCTCGAAGCCAAGCTCCTTTTCGCCGAGCATCACCAGAGCCATGCGGCATCGGCGTACTATCCGTCGCCGTTTGATGATGCGGTCGTTCTCACCATGGACGGCGTTGGCGAATGGGCGACGGCCTCCGTCTGGCGGGGGAAGGGTGATGTCCTGTCGCCGGAGATGGAGATCCAGTGGCCGCACAGTCTCGGCCTGCTCTATTCGGCTTTCACGTCTTACACGGGCTTCCGGGTCAATTCCGGCGAGTACAAGATCATGGGTCTCGCGCCCTATGGCCGACCGATCTACGCCGACAAAATCCGCGACAATCTCATCGACATCGCGGATGACGGCAGCTTCTGGCTCGATCTCTCCTACTTCAACTTCGCGACCGGCCTGACGATGACGACCGAGAAGTTCCATCGGCTGTTCGAAGCGCCGCCACGTGCGCCGGATAGTGAGGTCACGCAGCGCGAGATGGACCTTGCAGCGTCCGTCCAGGTTGTGACGGAAGAGGTGATGCGCCGGATGTGCCGCAACCTCGCGAACCGGTACGGATCGCCCAACCTATGCCTCGCGGGTGGCGTTGCCCTTAACTGTGTGGCGAACGGAAAGGTCTTGCGCGACGGCACGTTTCGCAATGTCTGGGTTCAGCCCGCGGCCGGCGATGCTGGCGGTGCGCTCGGTGCTGCGTTGGCCGCTCATTCCCACGAGCTTCAACTGCCGCGCGCTCACAACATCGGCCGCGATGGCATGTCTGGCGCCTATCTCGGCCCGGCATTCACGGATGCCGACGTCGCCGACCGGCTGGAGAAATGCGGCGCGCGGTTTTCGGTCATTCCCGATGAAGCTGATTTTCTGGATGCAGCCGTCGGCCGCTTGGAAGCAGGCGATGCGGTTGGATGGTTTCAAGGTCGGATGGAGTACGGGCCGCGTGCACTTGGCGGACGTTCGATCCTCGGCGATCCGCGGAATCCCGAGATGCAGAAGACGCTCAACCTCAAGATCAAATATCGCGAGAGCTTCCGGCCGTTTGCGCCGTCGGTGCTCGCCGAGGACGTGGCCGACTACTTCGAGCATGACACCGATAGCCCCTACATGCTGATGGTCGCCGACGTGAAACGAAACCGTCGGCGTCCCCTGTCAGCCGAGCAAGAGGCGCTGTTTGGCATTGAGCGGTTGAACACAGTCCGATCCGACATCCCGGCTGTGACGCATGTCGATTATTCGGCTCGCATCCAGACTGTGCATGCGGACACAAACCCCCGCTATCACAAGCTAATTTCGCGCTTTAAAGACCGGACTGGCTGTCCCATTCTCGTCAACACGTCTTTCAACGTGCGCGGCGAACCGATTGTGTGCACGCCGGAGGACGCTTTCCGTTGCTTCATGGGGACTGAGATGGAAACGCTGGCCATCGGAAATTGTTTGCTGGCGAAATCGGATCAGGACACGACGCTCGCTGAAGATTACACGAGCGCGTTCGCGCTGGATTAACCGACTGAAAAGGTTAGCAAGCTGCTCTGCTGCGCTTTGGTGCGGTCGGCAACCGTCCAATAACCTCATCCACGGGTGCGGCGAGCTTTCCGGCTGTCAGCGGTTCCAAAGACCAATCACGTCCGATATCCCAAACGGAGCGATTTTAGCGGGATGGGGCGGGACATGATGATTTTTTGGACGCTGACGATTGCGATCAGCATCGGGCTGTTGGTCGTGACCGCGGCGGCGCGCGGCAGCGGCGTCGAAATGGCTTATGCGCACATGGCGTTGTCGGCGGTGATGGGGCTCGTGTTCTGCCTCATGGCTTCCCGCGAAGTCCGCTCCGTCGGTGGCAGCGGTCGCAACCGTGATGCGGCGGTCTCGGGCGTTCTTTCGCAGTACATGGGCATGGTCTGGGCGTGGGGTGCGCTCGCTCTGGCGGTCACGTACGGCACGGGCGTTGTGAGCTGGAAAGAGTGGCCCGGATTTTTCGTGGCCTTCGCAGCGCTTGCGGCCGTGTCGTTTTTCATTTCCCAAAGACTTCTTGCAGCGTCCGAGCAAGCAGCCCCAGATGACCGCTTGCTCAAGGTCTCGCGCTATCTCGGAATGGGGCTCCTCGCCGGGACCATCATCACGATGCTCGGGCTGATTATCGACGGTAAAATGGTGCGGTTCCTGGAAACGCAAAAAGCGCCCTGGCAAGACTGGGCGGCCAACAACTACTTCTTCTTTGGCGCCGCAGCTCTTGCGATCCTGAGCGCCTACGGTCTCTTCGCCGTGAAGCCGCAAAAATCGTGACCAGCGTTTCGGCATTCCCGGCCGTCGGCGTCCGGATTTGCGGTTTTCTGGCCGCAGCTTCAGCGCTCTTTTTGGCGGCGTCAAACGACCAGACAACATCGCTCATTGTGAGCCTTGGCTTTGCCGGGCTTGCAAGCGCAGTCGGTGTGTGGATCGCCCGGTCCGACGGCGGCGTTGATCTGCAAGAGGGGTCGGACCGCAAGCGTTTGGCTAGTCGCACGCGCGTGCGCGCATGGCGGGCGGCTTATCTCGCTGACATCTTAGCGAGTGTGTTCATCTGGGGCGCGGCCGCGCTCGCCTTTGGCTACGGGCTGACCGAGCTCTACTGGCAGCACTGGTGGCAGTACGCGATCGCCATGGCCGTGCTCGCTGCGGTGACGCTGTTGATCCAGATCCAGACGGCCAACCTCGTCCGGGACAAGGCAAACCAAGCCCAAGCCGATCAGCTCCTTGATCGGCTGACGACGTTGACAGCGCTGCAGGGTGGCGCCGCAGCCGTTGGTCTCGTGTTTCTCGTCGTCTCCGGAAAGCTTGCGGCGGACAAGCCGGACTGGCTTGCCAACCATGTGTTTCTCGCCGGTGGTCTTGCCGTGGCGATCCTGTCGGCTTTCGCCGTTTGGGCTCAGCGCCGCTAGCTATTTTTGAAGCTCGGCTTCCGCTTTTCGGCGAACGCGGCCATGCCTTCTTTCTGGTCGTCGGTTGCAAACATCGAGTGAAACAACCGACGCTCGAAACGGACGCCCTCGGCAAGCGTCGTCTCATAAGAGCGGTTCACGCTTTCCTTCGTCATCATCACGATCGGCATCGACTTCTTCGCGATGGTTTCGGCAGCCTTGAGCGCCTCATCCATGAGCGTGTCGGCAGGCACAATGCGCGAAACGAGGCCTGAGCGTTCAGCTTCGTCAGCGTCCATCATCCGGCCCGTGAGACACATCTCCATGGCTTTGGATTTGCCGACAAACCGCGTCAGGCGTTGGGTGCCTCCAGCACCAGGGCTCACGCCGAGGTTGATCTCAGGCTGTCCGAACTTTGCAGTATCGGCTGCGATGATGAAATCGCACATCATGGCAAGCTCACATCCACCGCCCAGTGCGAAGCCTGCGACGGCCGCGATGACCGGTTTGCGGACTTCGGTGATGTGTTCCCATTCGCGAATGAAGTTGCGCTTGTAGACGTCGAGGTAGTTGGCGTCCTTCATCTCTTTGATGTCGGCGCCGGCAGCGAACGCTTTCTCTGATCCCGTGATGACGATGCAGCCCACGTCGTCATCCGTCTCGAAGCCCTCGAGCGCGCAATTGAGTTCCGCGATCAATGATGAGTTGAGCGCGTTGAGCGCATTCGGTCGGTTGAGGGTTACAACCCCAACGCTGCCTTTCGTTTCGACGATGATGCTCTCGTATCCGGTTTCGCTCATGTCGCGCTCTCACTTTTGAAGTCGTTGGTCTGGCCCGAGGTTGTCTTATGCCGCCGCGCGCGGTGCATTGCGCGCGTAGCCACCGTAAAGATCAAGCATGCGCTCGAACCAGGCGGCGGACGCGGTGTCGGCGTCGAGGCTGTGGTTGGGCAGGATCGCGTGCGCCCACATCAGCGTGCCGAACACAACATAGTCGCCGTAGAAGGGCTCAGCGCCTCCGAGGAAGGCGTGGTCGGTCAGTGTCGGCTCTATCGTGCGCAAGGTCTGGCCGAGTTTCTTGTAGCCGTCGGCGATTGCTGCTTCCGAAGACACCTCTTCGAGCGGTTGCTTCAAAGCCGCCTCACGCGTCTCGCGGAAATACGTCTGATCATTCGGGTCCAGGAGATCCCAGACACGTTTCACCGCGATCGGCCTCAGCGGAACAAACAAGAGCCCGTCGGTCCAGGCCTGGATCGTTTTTGCAGCGGCGCGGGCAGCTTCATCTTTCATAAGCATCGGCCGGTCCGGATAGGCTTCATCCAGATATGTCGCGATCGACCAGCTGTCTGAGACTGTCTTGTCATCATGCGCGGTGTCGACGAGAACCGGCACGCGCCCTTGGCCTGAGAATGCAATCGCGTCCTTGTCGGTGAACCGCCACGGCACGGCATCGAAGTCGAGGCCTTTGTGCTTTAACGCCAACTTCGAGCGCCAGCAGAAGGGCGAGAACCGGACATCTGCGTTGCTTCCGCATAGGTCGTATAACTTGAGCGTCATGGCGTGTCCTCATATCCAGTTCGGAGCGGGTGTGCCAGCGGCCCGAACTCTTGCTCTTCACCCTTTGTCGACAGAAGCACCACGCCCTGCAAGCCGGTCAACCCTTCGCGGGCGCCGTCGGCCATCACGTTTCAGCTGGGCGCAAACATCGCCCCAATCTCAAATACAACCTGGACTACGCCCACACGATGCTGACCGACCCAACGACGCTCGCGCTGATTACGGCCACGTTTTTCATTGCCGGGCTGGTCAAAGGGATCGTCGGGCTCGGCTTGCCGATCGTCGTGCTGGCGATGCTCGCCACGGCACTCGGACTGAAAACGGCGATGGCGCTTTTCATCGTCCCAGGCGTCGCAATGAACCTTTGGCAGGCGACAAACGGGCCAGCATTCCGGTCGCTACTCGGACGTTTCTGGCCATTCTGGCTCGCAGCAATCGTCGGAATTCTGATCGGCACGCATTTTCTCGCGCGTGTCGACCAGGCCGTGGCAACGTTGGCGTTTGGCGGGCTCCTCGCAGCCTACGCGTTGTCGCGCCTCGCCAACTACAAGGTGCCCCTGCCCGCCCGCTCCGAACCGTTCCTGAAGCCGGTCATCGGCGGCTCGGCCGGATTTATCTTCGGCGCGACCGGCCAGTTCATGGTGCCCGGCATTCTCTACCTTGAGGCGCTTGGACTGAAGCGGGACACGTTCATCCAGGCGCTCGGCATGACGTTTCTGATCATCACCGCCACGCTTGGAACCGGTCTCTTTGCCAATGCGATCATGACCACGGAAATGGCGATGATCTCGATGCTTGCCATCGTGCCGTCATTCGTCGGCCTATGGCTCGGCCAAAGCGTACGTCGTTACTTTTCCGAAGAGCTATTTCGGACCATCTTATTCGCGTGGCTTGCGATCACAGGCGTATATATCTGCGGGCGCCATTTCTATTTCAATTAAATTCCAAATTTCTGCCATATCGGTCTTGAAAAAGAGAAAAAGACGGGATACACGATCGGCCGGCCCGTCGGCGACGATCAAAAGTCCGTCGTGGTCACCTTGGAGCGAGATCCTATTCGTTCCCATTTCAGACGCGATAACCAGATCGGAGATCGAAACCAGATGCAGCGAGACTTGAGCACATATGATGAGCTTCAAGAGCGCCTGCATGCGGTAGATCCGGTGCTTCTGGCGTCCTGACAAGCCCTTACCGTCTTTAAACCTGCCAAGCTGTGTTGCGCGCTCCAGCGTCTGCACGCTTGCCTGGAACGAAAGGCTCCGTGTGACGGGACACCTGTCCGCGCTGGGCGACGATCCAGGTTTTTCGGCAGGTCCTAAAGCTAGCTCGCGGCTATTGTTCATCAAAAAAATCACGATCTGATTGTCTTCGATAATCGGATTTTAATTCGCGTTCCAAGCGTTCGAATTCCGCTTTTAATAATTAAAAGCGATAATAATTCTGTGCGCGATTTTGGAGGATGGAGCGATGGGCGTTCCGACCACAATGACACTGCGGGATGGGAAGGCCGCTGAGTGTGAGGCTGTTATCGCACGGTTCCGGCGTACCTACCGTCGGCGGTTGCGCCGACTTGCAACACGCAACGAGCGGTTGGGCGACTTGATCACCAGCTTTCCAGCGGCCGCGTTCGCAATTGCAACGGAGTTTGGAGCGCGTGGTCATCGCCATCGTGCAACGGACCTCGCGATTGAGGGTGCTTCGCTGAAGGCCATCGCCAAAGCCTGCCGGGTTCCATTCTGGATGCGGAAGTTGCCGCCGGAAGCGTTCATCGCATTGCTCCCGGATGATCTTCCCGCAAACGAGGCGTTTGGTCAGCGGGTTATCGGACAAATGCCGGACGATGTTGCGGACGTTGGCGGCTGGCTGCAAGGCGTTCTGGCAGCTGAGCGCGTTGCCGGTGAAGCCGTGGCAGAGTGGGTCGCAAAGATCCCGGGCGTCGGGCGCGGCGGTGCAAACACAGCACCTGTCGAATTGCTCGCGCTCTTCGCCTGGGTGTCGGTCGAAAAGCCTGCGATGGCTGCAAAGCTGCTGCCGGGGCGCTGGAACGACCGGATGTCGATCGGTCGGGCGGCGGATCTGACGCTCGACTGGGTGACAGCCATCCAGAGCGAACTTGTGATGGGAGACGCTGGCCTGCGCGATACGTGGCTCGCGGGTGGGCGTGCGGCCGGTTACCGGTTCGTTCCGATCACAACGCTGTCGGAGCTGCAGGCGGAGGCCAAAGCGATGGACAACTGCGTGGCATCCTATGCACCGCAGCTCATCGCCGGTCAGTGCCGACTGTTTGGTATCCGGCGTGGTGCGCGGCGGATCGCAACGCTCGAAGTGCGACCGCATCCGTATCACGATGGGATTCCAAGCATCGTCCAGTTGCTTGCATCCGAAAACTGTGAGGCGCCGCAGCATGTCTGGGCGGCGGCCTTCACCTGGCTTGGCAAACAGGGTCGTTACGAATTGCCAGGCGAAAACGATGGTGCTGCTTCAAGCGTCGATCTGTCGACGTGGCAGCAACTCTGGCGTCCGTATTGGCGCCAGAAGGGTTCGTTTGCTCTCATCCCGGAGCAGGCTGGCCCCCAAACCATCTCGAATTTGGTTCGCGCGGCGCATGACCTCAGCCGACGGGCCAACCGCTGAGCGCACGATGGCGCTTGAGGTCCGGGCCTTGGGTTCCGTTGCCAGTGACCATCGTGCGCCAGCGCTTTTGAACTTTGGTTTCCCGATTGATCTTTGGCTGTTACGACTTCGCCGTTCGCCTGTGAACGAGCGCCGTTTTCGCGCTGCGATCAGGCAGAGACCAAACCTCCGCCGTCACCGAATCGCGGTGAACACTGTGACAAAAGGATTGCCCCGCATGAGTTTCCGCGCCCTCGTCGTCGAAAAAGCAGAAGACGGCACGATCAGTCAGGCGATCCAGACGCTCGACGACAGTCAGTTGCCATCGGACGGAAACGTGACGGTTGCGGTCACCCATTCGACGCTCAACTACAAAGATGGATTGTGTGTGAACGGTCAGGGAGGCCTCGTGCGCAACTTTCCGCACGTGCCGGGCATCGATTTCGTCGGCACGGTCGAAAGCTCAGACGATGGTCGCTACAAGGCCGGCGACGCGGTGGTTCTGACCGGCTGGCGCGTTGGCGAGGTCTGGTGGGGCGGTTATGCGGAAAAAGCGCGCGTCAAAGCCGATTGGTTGGTGCCGCTGCCGACCGGACTTTCCGCCGAGCAGGCGATGGCAGTTGGGACGGCAGGGTTCACGTCCATGCTGGCGGTCATGGCGCTGGAGCGGCATGGCCTCAAGCCGGGGCAGGGCGAAGTGCTGGTAACTGGTGCAGCTGGCGGTGTCGGTTCCGTCGCGACCGCGATCCTCGCCAATCTCGGCTACGAGGTTGCAGCGGTGACGGGACGGCCCGAGCAAGCCGACTACCTAAAGGGCCTTGGCGCAACCCGCATCGTCCCTCGCGACGAGATCAACACGCCGTCGGGCCGTCCGCTCGACAAGGAGGTTTGGGCTGGCTGTGTCGATGCGGTCGGCGGTGACATGCTGGCGACGCTCCTCCCGCAAATGAAGTATGGTGCGTCCGTCTCAGCCGTCGGTCTGGCCGGTGGACCCAAGCTGAGCACGACGGTGATCCCGTTCCTCCTCCGCGGTGTGAACCTGCTCGGAATCGATAGCGTGATGCAGCCGTTTGAGAACCGCGTCGAGGCCTGGAAACGCATCGCATCCGATCTGCCGATGGACAAACTGCAGTCGATGATGGTCCCGGCAACGCTCGGCGACCTGCCGCAGCTCGGCAAAGACATCTTGAAGGGCCAGGTCAAAGGCCGGGTTGTGGTCGATGTCCGCGCTTAATTCTTCAGATCTGCCGGGCATAACGACCGCTGAGCTCCAGGACCATGTTGGTTCAGACCTCGGCGTTTCGAACTGGGTGACGATTGATCAGGACTTAGTCGATCGGTTCGCAGCCGTCAGCGGCGACCATCAGTGGATCCATGTTGACCCGGGCCGAGCGGCCGCTACACCTTTTGGTTCGACGATTGCGCACGGGTTTCTGGTCCTGTCCTTAATCTCACAGTTTCGCGCGGAGGCCGTTGGCAATATTTCGGACGCGGTGATGGGCATCAACTACGGCTTTGATCGCCTGCGCTTCACAGCACCGGTCACAACCGGAAGTCGCGTTCGCGGCCGCTTCACACTTGCCGAGCTTGATCGCTTGGACGCGCGCACCGTTCAGATGAAGTGGACGGTCACTGTTGAGATCGCAGGGACGGACAAGCCTGCGCTGGTTGCCGACTGGGTCACCCGCGCCATGCTTGCAGCCGATGGAACGCCACAATGACGCTACCAACCACGCCGTCGTTTCGGCTCGACGGCAAGCGTGCGCTTGTGACCGGTGCCTCGCGCGGGATCGGTCTCGCCGGCGCCGTCGCACTCGCAGAAGCGGGTGCGCATGTCGTGCTCGCCGCCCGAACGCTGGATGACGTTGAGCGCCACGCCGTCGCTTTGAGCGATAAAGGGTTCAAGGCCGAGTGCAGCGAGATGGACGTGACGCGCATCGCAGAAACCCGTGCGCTCATCGCGCAGCTCGGACCGTTCGATGTCTTGTTCAATAACGCCGGAACCGCGCGCCACAGCCCGATGACGGACACCGTCGAAGACGATTTCGATGCTGTCATGGACGTGAACGTCAAAGCCGCTTACTTCGTCGCCCAGGCCGTGCTGAAAGGCATGATCGCAGGCGGCATCAAAGGTTCGATCATCCATACGTCATCGCAGATGGGACAGGTCGGCGGCATCGAGCGAACCGTCTACTGCGCAACCAAGCACGCGATTGATGGGTTGACGAAAGCGATGGCGATCGAAGCAGGTCCGCACGGCATCCGTGTCAATGCGATCGGTCCGACGTTCATTCGGACCCCGCTCACGCAATCAACGTTCGAGGATCCGGAGCGCCGCGCGTGGGTTGAGAGCAAGATCAAGCTTGGCCGCGTTGGCGAGGTCGAGGACATCATGGGCCCACTCGTTTTCCTGGCATCCGATGCCGGCGCGCTCGTCACGGGGATCAACTTGCTCGTCGATGGTGGCTGGACCGCCGATTGAGCCCTGCATTATGCGGCGAGTGCACCTGGCAACTCGATCCATTCGTCAGCAGCGATAATGTCGACCTGACGCGCCAAGGCGATAAGCATCTTCCACTGGCGCACCGTCAAAGCGCTCGGCTCCGACGTGGCGAGCTGCTCGATTTCGCGTTGCTCTTCCCAATATTGAAGGCTCGAGCGCTCCGCGTAAACGCACGCCACCAACTGCGATGCCGCGTAGTTGCCGGCTCGTGAAATTTTACGCGAGCCCTCAACGAGACTTGAAAGGAACTCAAGCTCTCGCGTCGTCAGTGGCTTCTCGCCCTCGTAGGATGTGAGCTTCGTAAGAAAGTCCGCAGCGTTCTCAGATAGGGCCTCACCATCCCGCAAAATTACCAGGTTGGCGGTGCGTCTGACTTGCGCCGGGTTTGCAGCCCGCGCACTCATCGCGCGATAATCCATAGGCGGTGTCTCCGGCTGTTCGGGATCAATCTGGGGAGAAGAATCAGCGATTCGTACCAACCTCGTCGACAGGCTATCCACATGTCATGCACGGCAGAGCGGTGATGGAAGAGAAACGCGTGATGCACATTCAGTCGTTTGACGAAGACGATCGCCAGGATCTGATCGCGCTTTGGCATGCCTGCGGCCTAACCCGGCCTTGGAACGATCCCGATGCCGATATTACTCGCGCGATCTTGGGCGCGCATTCGACCATTCTCGTCGGCCATGTGGACGCGGCCGTCGTTGCAAGTGCGATGGTCGGCGAGGATGGCCACCGCGGCTGGATCTATTATCTGGGCGTTGCCCCGACCCATCGTGGGCGTGGACTTGCCAATCAAATGATGGATGCGGCCTGCGATTGGTTGCGCGCCCTTGGCGTCCCGAAGGTCGAGCTGATGGTTCGAACCGACAACGCGGCTGCGACGACGTTTTATGATCGCCTTGGCTTTGAACGACAGAACGTGGTCACTTACGGCCGTTGGCTGAATCGCTAGGACATCCGCGCATGCCGAAAGTTGTCTTGGTCGAACCGATGGCGCCGATTGCAACCGAGCTTTTCACGGCGCGAGGTTTCGACATCGTTCAATTGCCCGAAGCGCCGCCGCATGGTGCGATTCTGGAAGCAGCTCGGGACGCGGACGCGTTGGCGGTTCGGATTGCAAAGCTGCCGGCAGACATCATCGAAGCTGCGCCATCGCTTACTGTTGTTGCGAAGCACGGTGTCGGCACAGACAACATCGACGTCGCGTCCTGCACCGCGCATCGCATTCCGGTCACCGTGACGGCGGACGCCAACAAGACGTCTGTCGTCGAGCACACGCTGATGTTCATGTTGGCGCTTGCAAAGAAGCTCGTGCCGCTCGATCGGGCGACGCGCGACGGCGATTTTACGATCCGCTCAAGACCGGATGGCTTTGGCGTCGACCTCGGTGGTCGCACGGCTTTGCTGGTCGGCGGGGGGCGTATTGGTTCCGCGCTGGTGCCAGTTCTCCGCGCGCTTGGCATGACTGTGATCGTGTCCGATCCCGCATTTGGTCCGGAGGATGCAACGCGGCTTCAGTGTGAGCGCGTCGATGACTTTCGGGAGCATCTCTCGCGCGCCGATTTTCTCTCGGTGCATGTGCCTTTGACAGCTGAGACACGCGGCTTAGTTGGCAGCCGTGAACTTGATGCGCTTCCCAGCCATGCATTTGTCATCAATTGCGCGCGTGGCGGGATCGTCGACGAGACTGCGCTACTCGAGGCGCTGGACGGCGAACACATTGCCGGTGCTGCGACCGACGTGTTCGATGGGGAGCCACCAGCGCCCGATCATCCGTTCTTTACATGCGATAAGATCTTGCTCGCACCGCACGCGGGCGGGAACACCTTGGAGTGTCTGGACCGCATGGCGCGCGCCACTGCCGAAAACATCATTGCAGCATTCGATGGCACACTTGAGCGTCGCCTGGTTGTGAACCCCGAAGTTCTGAAAGCGAATGGCTCAGACTGACGGCCCCTGCTGACAAATTTGGCTAACAGGTTGGCCTGACCAATTGGCCCGACCACTGGCCCGACCAATTAGCCTGGCGGCTTGGCCGTGTCTGGTCTAATTCGCTTCGAGCCAACGGTCTCGATCCCGCCCGACCAGATCGGCGACAGAGGATAGCTTTTCGCTTTGGATCGCGCGGACCAAGCCGTCCTTGATGTTGGCTGCAAGCTCCGGCCCCGCATAGACGAGCCCCGTGTAAATCTGAATTGCGGTCGCGCCAGCTTTGATCTTGGCGAGACCGGTCGCGGCGTTTTCGATACCGCCAATGCCAATCAGCGGAACGGCGCCGTCGGTCAACTTGTGCACGCGTGCGAGCATACGCGTCGATGCGTCGAACAAGGGGCGGCCTGAAAGACCACCCGCTTCCGCTGCAACTTGCGCCGACGCGTTGAGAGATGCGGGTCGGGCAACCGTCGTGTTGGAAACTGCAATGCCGTCCACGCCCGTTTTGCGAATGCTCTCGATCATCGGCGGCAGGTCGTCGGTGGCAATATCGGGCGCGAGCTTGATGGCAATTGGGACCCTGCGTCCGGTTCGGTCTGCCAAACGATTGCGCTCCTGCAGGACGCTGCCGAGCAACTGCGCGATGGTCTCGGGCGCCTGCAAGTCGCGCAGTCCCGGCGTGTTCGGCGATGACACGTTGACCATGAAATAGCTGGCGACGCCGTAGAACGCCGTGATGCCTCTCACATAGTCGGCTTGGCGATCCTCACTGTCCTTGTTGGCCCCAATGTTGACCCCGACGCAGCCGACGCGCGGGCGGGATTGCAGTTTCGCGAGGGCTGCCTCGTGTCCCGCATTGTTGAAACCGTTGCGGTTGATAATCGCGCGATCGTCCGTCAGCCGAAAAACGCGCGGTTTCGGATTTCCCTCTTGCGGCCGTGGCGTGAGCGTTCCGACCTCTGTAAATCCGAAGCCAAGTCCGATCATCGCGTCCGGCACGCGAGCATCTTTGTCGAAGCCAGCTGCAACGCCGATGGGATTGGTCAACGTCAGCCCAAACAGTTTCGTCGCAAGCAGAGGGTGGTCGACCTGTTTCGGTCTCGGGACCAATCCTTGCTCAAGGGTCTTGAGGGTCAACGCGTGGGCACGTTCCGGGTCGAGCCGTCGCAAGACCGGACCCGCTGCATCAAAAAGCGATGAGACGAGTGGCATCAGTCATCTCCTCCGCCGGCCATCGCGTTGAGGTCTGCAACCGACGGCGCATCCGGGATGCCATCTTCGTTGAGAGGCAATGGCGCAACGCTCAGCGCGGCACTGACTGGGAGCGCGCCATAGTAATGCGGAAATAGCTCGTTGTTGCGGGACGGCTCCCACTTGAGGGCATCGCCAAGCGGTGCCGTTGCGAAGGCGATCAACACGAGATCATCAACGTCGCGAAAGTGCTTTTCGAGCGTGCCGTGAAGCTGTTCGGCAGTTGAGAGATGAATAAAGCCATCGCGATCATCATCGGGCGAACCTGTGAAAGCTCCAGTGGTAAGGGCCTCCGCCCAGGCTTCATCTGAGCAAACCTTGAAAATCGTCGCTGTCATCTGACTTGCGCCCTTGTTGGTGTTTCGCGACGCGAATGATCTGAACGCGGCTCGGTCGTCCCGCTTGGTGCACGTCGTCGGCGTCTGCCCGAGATGCCGTGTTTTTTCAAGCTGGTTCGGCAAGGTTGACCGTGTTAGCGCGGCAGACCGGGCATTTGGCGGGTTCGTTGGTAAGCGAAGTTCGGAGAGGGGGCAGGTTTGGTCACAGCGCGTTTAGATGATGATCTTGCCACCTACTTGCGAGCAGAGGTCGTCTCGATTGCGATGCTCCTCGGCGCGGAAACGACCTACGTCCTTCCTTGGGCACAACGGTCTTACGCTTGGCGCGATGAAAGCGTGCGCAGACTGATTTCGGACCTGTTGCGCGCCTTCCGAAGCTCCGACTATCGCTATGTTCTCGGCGACTTAAAAACTGCGGGCCTCGTGACCGACGACCGGCATTGTGTCGTCGATGGCCAGCAACGACTCATTACGTTGTCGCTGATCCTGTCTCACCTCCGAGACTTGATGCCGCCGAGCGCGACCCGTGACCGTGTCACCGCTTGTCTCTCGCGGATGGCGGACGGGACAGCACCGGATGACATCCGTCCGGTTCTTGAAATCCAGTCCCACTTGCTCGCGGTCTATCAGGCGCAGGTTCTGGATGACGTCGGCTCGGATACGGCACGCGACATGACCTTGCATCGCTTGAGCGAGCCCGGCGCGCGGATCGTCATGAACCGGCAGGTGATTGCGTCGACGCTGAAAGAGGCGGGCATCGGTCCCGCGGACGTTGAGACATTTGCAGGCTTCATCTTGGATCGCTGCTTGGTCGTCATTCAGTCCGTCGACTGCGAGCAGGAAGCGTTGACCTTGCTCGCCACAAAGGAAGAGACGGCCCTCCCGTTCGAGGCGGGTGACTGCGCCAAGGTGACACTGATTTCGCTCATCGAGCCTGACGCTCAAGGCCGAGCTGGTGTTCTTTGGGACGAAGCGTTTGGCTTGCTTGGTGCCGAGCAATTCGCCCGTCTTCTGCAAGCCATCCGTATCCAGGCGGTTGGTGCGTCGTGGGACGGCCGCGGGACGACGCCCGTCGAAACGGATCTTGCCCGGCAATTCCGCTTCGATCAGGCCGGTTGCGATTTTCTGGAGGCGGCGCTCGGCCCACAAGCTGATTTGCTGGATCATGTCTTGAGGGCGCAGGGGCTGAGCGCCTCTCAAGATAAGCCCCCAAGCTGGGACGCTTCTGTCGTCCGGAGTTTGCAGGGGCTCGGCTGGTTGGACAACGACCACTGGTTGGCGCCAGCACTCTCGTGGTTGCGGTGGCGCGGACCTGACCGTGCGTCAGCTCCGGCGTTTTTCAAGCAGTTGGATCGGATGGCTTGGATGCATCGAACCGCGGGCGTTGATCCGCAAAAGTCGAGCCGGGCCTTTGCCGCGCTTGCGGCGGAAGTGAAGGAAGTGGGCGAGGATGCGAGCACGTTGCCGATCGCATTGAAATACCTGAACGTGCCGGACAGTGTCGTGGCCCAGGCGCGCGAAAACCTCGACAGCCGCACGTTTTACTACAAATCGCATTCGCATCTCGTTTTGCGCCGCCTGTCCCGCGCGCTCGGCCGGGATCCCGGAGTGAAAGACGGCGTCGGGGTGACGGGTGAACATGTTCTGCCGCGCAATCCAAAGGAGGGTTCGGGTTGGCTGAAAGACTTCGGCGACATGAAAGCTGTGACCCAATACTCTGACCGGATCGGCAACATCGCGCTTTTGACGCGTGCTGAGAACCAGCGTTGTGCCAATCGAGATTGGCCGTTCAAGCGCGATGTTTGCGCAACCTCGAACCTTACGCTTGCCCGGAACGCTGCTGAGTATGAACGCTGGACGCCTGACACGGTACGCGAGCGGTCGGAGAAACTGATCGAGATTTTTTTCAACGACTTCTGACATCGCGCACCGATCGGTTCACGTGCAGAACGCGCGTCGAATGTCGCCGAACGCCCCTTGGCAAGCGCCATCACATTGCGCAGCATGCGAGCGGGTGTGCGTTCGGGTCAGCTCGCGCAGGCGTGCGTGCGCAACGGACGCGCGCGTTTAAAACAAGAGCGTTTTCAGGGAGGCAAGGCATGGCCGTGGTTGAGGCAGACGGTTTGCAGGCGTTGGTTGCTGAAACGTTTGTGGCGGCCGGTTGCGCTGAGGCCGAGGCCGGCCAAGTCGCAGCATCTCTCGTTCTTGCAAACCTATCCGGTCACGACAGCCATGGCGTCGCGCGGGTGCCGCGGTACTTGGAATGGATCGGCGAGCGCACAATCCGGCCCGGCAACGGCGTCGAAGTCATTCGTGAGACACCGGTGATCTCGGTGCTTGATGGCCAGTACGGATTTGGTCAGGTGGTCGCCCCGCAGGCGATTGCGATCGCAATTGAGAAATGCCGGACCAATGGTCTGTCGGCCGTGGCGCTCAAAAATGCAGGTCACGTGGGCCGTGTCGGCGAGTGGGCGGAGATGGCAGCCGAGGCAGGTTTCGTTTCGATCCACCACGTGAACGCACCGCAAAGCCTGCTGGTTGCCCCATTCGGTGCGATCAGCGCGCGATTTTCAACCGCGCCTTATGCGTGTGGCGTGCCGCGCGAAGACGGCGACCATCTCATTCTCGATTTCGCAACGTCGGTGGTGGCCGAAGGCAAGGTGCTGGTTGCGAGCCAAGGTGGCAAAGCGTTGCCCGACAACGCGCTCGTCAGTGAAGACGGAACGATCGGCGGTGATCCGAGGTATCTTTATGGAGATTACGAACCCGACGGCCCCCGCAGCTACCACAACGGCAAGGGCGCTATTCGAGCGATGGGCGATCACAAAGGTTCGGGCCTTGCGTTTATGGTCGAATTGCTCGGGGGCTCGCTGACCGGAACCGGCGCGCCGGACCCGGAGCGGCCGGTGTGGGCGAATGGAATGTTCTCGGTTCTCGTTGATCCCAAGGTACTCAATCCGGACGGATTTTTCCCGACCGACGTGTCTCGATATCTGAGCTACTACAAGACCGCTCAGCCGATCGAACCCGGCGGCGCTGTTTTAGCGCCTGGCGAGCCCGAGCGACAAACGCGCGTCGTCCGACGTCGCGATGGCGTTCCAATCCCCGACGGAACGTGGTCGGCTATTCGCACCGCTGCTTCGAGCCAAGGTCTCGCCACCGACCGGATCGATGCGATCGTGATGGCGCCCTAGCGACGTTGGCCGCGCCAGTATCGAAGATCGTCGACCGTATCGATATCAAGAAACACGGTTTCGTCTTCGGCCCGCACCGGTCGGACCCGATGCGCATTCTTCCTCAGAATGGACCGCCCGCCCGTGTCACCTGACAACCTGCTCAGTTCGGCAAATAGACTTCTGGGCCAGATGATCGGGCTGCGATACGCGCCATCGGAGGTTGTCGGCACGATAATCTCATCGCCGTTGGATCCGCGAAACACAGCACAGAGATGCTGCACAAACGCAGACGTCAGGTTCGGCATATCCGCTTGGACGATCAGGAGACCGTCGACGTTTGGCGCGCGTTCGTCCATCACCGCGAGCCCAACCCGGATCGAACTGGCGATCCCCTCGTCAGCGGCGTTGTTGCGAACGATCGTGTCGACTTCAGGCGCCAGCGCACCGTCGACACTTGCGCCGCGTTCGCCATCGGCGACAACGCCGATCAGCGGTGCGCCGTCGAGGGCTGAGCGCACTTCGTGCGCGACGATCTGAGCGAGAGCCTTGCCGTCGATCTCGGTCAGCAACTTGTTGTCATCGCCGAAGCGACGCGATGCGCCCGCTGCCAGTAGAATGGCGGCAAGACGCAGACGGCGTTCGGGATCAGACGCCGATGGGGATTTAGCGCCCGCGGCTGCGTCGGTCTCGTCAGATGGCATGTTTGCGCAGGACGTCAGGTGCACCCGTTTCCGGATCTCGATGCTTTGGACCGCGCACGGCCAGAATGACCTCGCCAAGGATCGCGATGGCGATTTCTGCTGGTGTCTGCGCTCCGATATCGAGCCCGATTGGGCAGGCAATGCGGTTGATCTCGTCCTGCGTGCAGCCAGCCTCCAGGAGACGAGCGGTTCGCTTTTCATGGTTTCTGCGCGAGCCGAGTGCGCCGATATACAAACAGTCGGATTTGACCGCGAGCTTCAGAGCCTCGTCATCGATATGGCTGACGTGCGCCACCACAACAACGGCTGTGTAGGCATCGAGGCCGATGGCAGGGATGGCATCTTGCGGCCAGTCGGCGTGAAGCGGGACACTTGCAAACCGCTCGGCTGATGCAAATGCGGTTCGCGGATCGACGATATGGATCGCGTATCCGGTCATCCGGGCAAACTCTGCAAAAAGCTGCGCGATATGCGTTGCGCCAACGACGATCACGCGGGCCGGTGGCAGCACCGCCTGATAAAAGCGCCGTCCAGCGTCGCGGGTCTTTAGTTCGCTTTTGCCGGTTTGGAAGCGGTGAGCGATATCGGCTGGTACGGCTTTGCCACCGCCACGGACATGCAGCGTCTTTTGTGCCGTCTCGAGATCGGTTTCGATCACAAGTCCGCTTCGTTCCGATTGCGCTGCCACCGCTTGATCGAGCCAGTTCGCATCACCGCTGTCGCGATCCAGGCGCTCAACGAACACCTCGATCTGGCCGCCGCATGGAAGACCCGCGTCCCACGCTGTCTCGTCACTGACGCCGAAGGTCAACGTTTCCGGTCGGCCCGAGTGCAACACGTCCTCAGCTGCTGCAAGCACCTCGCCCTCGACACATCCGCCCGAGACCGAGCCGTGGAATTCACCGTTGGTGGCGACGACCATCTGACCGCCGACCGGGACTGGCGCAGACCCCCATGTCCCGATGACGGTGGCGGTTGCTACTTGACCGTCCCGGGCACGCCAGCTCTCGGCTGTTGCAAAGGCCGATTTGGCGGCGTCGCTGTCCAAGGGTTTGGTTGGGTCGCTCATAGGATGTCCCGAATTCTCAGTTTTCGCGGCGCTGCGTCTGACCGGAGCTGTGCACGGCGCCCTTGTGCTGACTTGGCGTGTGCTGACGCGACGCGGTCGACCGTAGCACGCCCGAACGAAGAGCACCCCGCATAACGAGCGGCACGCCCTGGCCGATCTGTCACCGGCCTCTTCGAAAGCGGTCTCCTTTGGACGCGTCCTTGTTCGCGACGGCGCGTCCGGCGCAAACATGATGGCAGGAGCAATCTTTATTTATTGCACATCATACAACAAAATAGCATATTAAGCCTCGGCAGGCGATGTCGGCGCGCGGATGCGTCGGCACAGCTTATCAACAAGTTTGGGCTTGCTGCGGCCGAATAGTGGTGGAGCGCCCGAGTTCCGCCGCGTCGCCGGCAAGCGAATCAGCGAAATTGTTTGAATGTACAAGTCATTAAAGTACCGTGTTGGCACGGCGCTGCGAACTTCTGCGCGTCCTCTGACACTCGTCTGTCTCGTTGTTGTTGCGAGCGGGATCTCGGTTTTCAGCGCCAGCACCCCGCGTGCGAGCACCGATCAAAGCCTTGATCGCAGTGGAACCGCCATCGTAATCGATGCGGACACGATTATCGTTGCCGGCGAGCGCATTCGTCTTGAGGGGATCGACGCGCCGGAGCTGAAACAGGCGTGTCGGGCCGACGATGGCGCGCGCTGGCCTGCGGGTCAAAAGGCACGGGCAGCCTTGGTCGCGCTGATTAATGACCGCACCGTTCAGTGCAAAAGCTTGGGTCGCGATACCTACGACCGCATTCTCGCAACGTGTTTTGTCGGCAACCTCAACATCAATCGTGCCCTGGTGGCGCGGGGCCATGCCTGGGCCTTCGTGCGCTATTCTCAGACGTACGTCGCTGAAGAGCTCGCTGCGCGGAAGTCGGGGCGCGGATTTTGGAAGCGATCGTGCGTTCCCGCCTGGGAGTTCCGGAAACAGCGCTGGCTCGTCGGTCAGACAAAAGCGCCCGAAGGCTGCCCGATCAAAGGGAACATTTCCCGCAGCGGTGCTCGGATATATCATATGCCCTGGAGCCCGCATTACATGCGGACCAAAATCACAGCCGCCAAAGGCGAGCGCTGGTTCTGCGACGAGGATGAGGCGATCAACGCTGGCTGGCGACCGATCCGCTGACCGGCCAACTGTCAGCTGATGGGCGTTGGTGGCCATCTGGCCGGGCGATGGCTTAGGCTGTCGGCGCGCAAGGAGCTGAAGCCATGGCCAACATCAACGCGGGACCGTTCACGACGCGCCCGGACATCACCGGAACGTTCGGCGTGGTCGCCTCGACGCATTGGCTTGCGACGGCGGTGGGCATGGGCGTTCTGGAGCGCGGTGGCAACGCGTTCGATGCGGGCGTCGCCAGCGCCTTCACGTTGCAGGTGGTTGAACCGCATTTAAACGGCCCCGCCGGTGAAGTTCCGATTTTGCTGTTTGACCAGCGCCGTGGCGTCCCCGAGGTCGTCTGCGGCCAGGGACCGGCCCCGGCGGGTGCCAGCATTGGCCATTACCGTGATCACCTTGGCCTCGATATCGTTCCGGGGACCGGGCTGTTGGCCGCGACGGTGCCGGCCGCGTTCCAGACCTACATGCTTGTTCTTTTGACCCATGGGACCTTGCGGCTTCGAGACGTCCTTGAGGCCGCGATCGGCTATGCAGAAAACGGGTTCCCTCTCGTCGAGCGGGCGACAGCGACGATTGCAACGGTGTCCGATCTCTTCCGAACGCATTGGACGAGTTCGGCGGAGATCTACCTGCCACGGGGGGATGTGCCGAGCGCGGGCGCGCTCTTTCGGAACAAGGTGCTTGGCGCCACCTATAGGCGTGTCCTGGCCGAAGCAGAGGCGGGTGGCGGCGGGCGCGATGCAGAAATCGAACGCGCGGTGCGGGTCTGGACCTCCGGTTTTGTCGCCGAGGCAATCGATGGTTTTTCGCAAGGTGCGCCACATTTTGATGTGACCGGAAGATGCCACTCGGGCGTCCTGACAGGCGATGACATGGCCCGGTGGAAGCCAACCGTCGAGGCACCTGTTCGCCTCGCATTTGGTGACTACGAGGTTTTGAAGCCCGGCCCCTGGAGCCAGGGCCCTGTCATGCTGCAACAGCTCGCGCTTATGACGCAGTTTGATCTTGCCGATCTCTCTCCGAATGACCCGAGGTTCGTTCATCTCTGGACTGAGTGCGCCAAGCTCGCTTACGCCGACCGCGAGGCGTTCTACGCGGATCCGGAGTTTACGCCCGTTCCAATCGACACGCTTCTCTCATCCGCCTACGCCGCCGAGCGCGCCCAACTGATTGACCAGGATGTAGCATCGCTCGATTTGAGACCGGGGACGATCGATGGCTTCGTTGGTGCCATTCGTGTCGGCCAAGCGCTTGCGGCTGATATCGGCGCAGCCATCGGCGTCGGCGAACCCACCGTGGGTCGCCTTGAGACCGATCGCGAGAGCGCTCCGGGTTGGAACAACGGTGAGCGTTCCGGCCTCGTTCGAGGGGACACGGTCCACATCGACGTGGTCGACCGCGAAGGCAACATGTTCACGGCGACGCCGTCCGGAGGCTGGCTGCAATCGTCGCCGGTGATCCCGGAGCTTGGGTTTGCGCTCGGCACGCGCGCGCAAATGTTTTGGCTTGATGAAGACAATCCGGCTGCGCTGATGCCCGGCAAGCGACCACGGTCAACGCTTTCGGTGTCGATGGCGCTGCGCGATGGTGCGCCATATCTCATCTGGGGCACGCCGGGCGGTGACAGTCAGGACCAGTGGAACGCCCAGTTTTTTCTGAAGCATGCGGTGTTTGGCATGAACCTCCAGGCAGCGATCGACGCGCCGGCCTGGCACAGCGAACACTTTCCGGCGTCGTTTTATCCGCGAGCCGCGCGGCCAGGTGTTTTGGTCGTTGAAGATCGGCTCGGCGATGATGCGATCAAAGAGCTCGCCGCGAAAGGCCATCTGGTCGAGGTCGGACAGTCCTGGAGCGAGGGTCGTCTTTCAGCTGCATCACAAGCGGGGCCGTTGCGTACGGCCGCTGCGAACCCGCGCGGCATGCAGGGCTACGCCGCAGGCCGCTAGACCGCTCTCGGTCGGTAGATGTTGGACCAGATCGCGATATCGATGCCGAGCTTCCGGCGTGCGGTGTATCCGCAAAGAAGCGCCGTTGTCGCCGTTGCAATCGCTGTGGCCGTGGCCGCGCCATAGAGACCGAACTGCGGAACGAGAAGCACGTTCAACACAAGGTTGAAGACGGCCGCAAATGCGTAGATGCGAGCGCCCGCCATCTGTTCCCCCGCCATGTTGAGCAGAAATTCAGCCGGTCCCATCGCGGCACGCATCAGATATCCAAGCACAAGGATCATCATCACCGGGTAGCCCGAGACGAACTCAGATCCGAACAGCCACAGGATGGGCTGGCCGAGGAGGAGTACAAAAATCCCGCAGGCGAGCGAAGGCCAGAACGTCCAGTTGACCGCGTCACGCACGGACGCAGCGAGTGCTGCTGTGTCGCCGCGCGCGTGGTGGCCAGCATAGATCTTTGCGGTTGCTGAGCCGACCGCGTAGTGGACGAATAAGATCAGCGCCATCGTCTTCGCCGCCGCGAAATAGATCCCGACCTGCTCCGGCGACATGTAAGCTGAGACCACCAGAACGTCGGTGTATTGCAGAAACATTTCGCAGCCGGAGATCGTCAACATCGGCAACGACATCCGCACCCAACCCGAAAGATCGAGCCGCTTTTCACCGCGCTTCAAATCGTCCGGTAGTTTGCGCTGGATCATCACGAACTGAATGATCAACGCGAGCCAGGTCGCAAAGATCGCAGCTCCAACCGCGCTCGTTGCGCCCATCTCAAACCCGGTCGCGTAAAGGCACGCCATGGTCAGCAGAAGGATCAGCGGCCGCAGAATATAAGGTGGCAGCAACCCGGCCACCATCCAGCCGTTCGCGCGTCCGATGCCATCGTTCATATGCGCGAGCGAGACGAGCGGGATGCACACGAATGCAAGGTAGAGCGGCCAAACATAATGGCTCGCCAGCTGGTCCTGCCAAATGTAAAGGCCGAGCCCACCGAGGATCGCAACCAACGTGCTGACAGCGGCTGTGATGCGGCGGCCATAACTGATGATGCCGCGCTCAAGGGCTGTTTGTCCGTGCTCGCGATACTGGGATACCAGCCGCATGGCACCGACATCGAGCCCGCAATGGGACAAACCGCCGAGCAGCAGGATCCAGGTCCAGGCAAAGACATAGACGCCGTAGTCAAACGTCCCCATCCAACGCGCCATAGCGATCTGGGATAGGTAAAGCAGTGCCGCACTGCCGACACGCACCGAGAACGCGACCAATGCAGACCGTTGGGTCGCAGCCCGCTCATCGTTCGCCGCCCAAACATGCGTCAACCAATCCAGCGCAACGGCGCGCGCACCGGACAGTTTGAGGCGATTGAATGTGTCGGACACGCTCATCTGGTATGTTTTTCCTATGGTCGATAACGACCGAGGCGTTTTGAGTTCGACGACGAAGCCGATCGTTACGGCATGCCCGCCCGTGCTTTCGGGCGGACTGTCATCGGTCAGTGGCACTGCACCGCGAGCGACGTGATGCTCGGCAGCGGTCCGCATCTCGCCTTCGCCCGGCGGCGCACACTGACCGCCACCCCTTGCCAAGCCCAAGCGCGACCGGCATCCCCTCGTTGACCATGCACCGCGGAGAAAAAGTCTGCGACATCCGCCGCAAACGAGCCATGTTGGGCTTCGAGCGTGACCGCCATGGTCTCAACCTCCGTCGGGCACGGTGTCGCGTCTTCGCACCGATCCATCATTCTCACTTACTCTTCGTTCGTGGCTTTCGCCGTCTCAGAAGCAAAATCGGAGCCAGGATTGATAAGGATCGGTTCAGGGTATCGTGCAGCGCATGGCATTTAGACCGGTGCCAAAGACAAGGCCGCAGCGTCGGGTGCGATCCGAGGTTGATTTCCCGCGTAATGACGGGACAGGTTCGGCGCCCAATGGCGAAGCGCCGCGGGAAAAAGCGTTCAAACAAGATTTCGTGACACACCATATAAAAGAATGAATGGAAGCCAAAGGAGCAGAACCGATGGCGTCAAGAAAGTTCAGAAACAAGGCAACTGCCCTGAAATGGCGTTGGGCCTTTGTTGGTCTTGTCGCCGTCGCGGTGAGTCTGGGGCCAACATGGTCAACGCCGGCGTCAGCCGACAGCGGTTTGACGGGTCCGTCATCCGGGTCTGACGCAGCGCCAGGCGCGCAGGGATTTGGGTTCGGCAACGACGATAAGCGCGGGTCTGCTGACGACGGCCAAGGCCGCATTGATCGCAACGAGGATGATGCCACGAGCGATCGCGATAAAGTTTACGATGCCGATCCCGATTCGTCTGCGGCCTGTCCAGCATGGGGCACGCCCGACTTGGATCTGATTGTCTGACGAGATCGACTGTTAGGCGCGGCCCGACTGCGCGACAAGAAACGATGGATCGACGCCCAGGTCATCGAAAGCTGCTTGGTAGCGATCCGTCAGCGCGTTCCGAAAAATCAGGTCCGCGCTCGCATCAGTGTGTAGCCACCCGTTCGCCTGGATTTCGGTTTCAAGCTGCCCCGGTGACCAAGCTGCGTACCCAAGCGCGAGCAAGGCTTCGCGCGGGCCGGTTCCAGCGGCCAGCCGCCTTAGAATATCGACGGTCGCCGTAAGGCAGATCTCGCCTGTGATCTCGGCGCTTGACCCATCAATGTAGTAATCAGGTGAATGCAACACGAAGCCGCGTTGGGGTTCGACCGGGCCACCGACATGGACGGCAATGTCGCCCACGCCAATAATCTGCGGATCGATCGGGTCACCGTCGTCCAACAGATCGACATTCTCGACCAATTTCTCGAATGAGATGTCGTCAGCCAAACGGTTCGTAATCAGGCCCATCGCGCCCTCATCCGAATGCGCGCACATCAGGACGGTTGTCTTGCTGAAATTGTCATCGAGCATGCCTGGCATGGCGATGAGCAACTTGCCTGAAAGCTCTGTGACTGGCGTAATGGGCATGACCGTTTCCGACGTAACTGTAAGGCTCACGGGCGAACCAACGTCACTTTATGTAGGTCGTCGTCGCGAAATTTTGACCCCGTCAAGGCAGTTGTGCGCTGGACGCAGTTTCATCACGTCCTCATGGTCCGGTGCCATGACGGGGACGGCTTGAGACGTGCCAAATTAGTACTGGGCAGGATGCTGCGCCAACGATCGTCTCCAATCGACTGTGCGGGAGCAAATCAATGACGACGGCATCACGCGCCTGCGGTGCGATCTCACACGCATCGTTCATAAATCGTTGGCCCATCTCAACCGCGCTCATCCGTGCCGTGGCGTTCGGTCTCGGACTAGTCATCGGCGCCGCAGCCGCGGCGGCCGCCAGCACATCGTGGAACAAGGATCACGCATCGCAGACAAGGCTCATTGTTGGGTCGCAACCAACCGACACCGGCACTGCGATGTTTGCCGGACTGCAAATAAAGCTGAAGCCCGGTTGGAAAACGTACTGGCACAATCCGGGTAATTCAGGCGGTATTCCTCCGCAATTCGACTGGTCGAAGTCGGTGAACGTCGCGCGGCTAACCGTTTTTTACCCGGCCCCTGAGCGGATGGAAGATGAGACCGGCGTGACGTTCGGTTATAAGAACGACGTCACGTTTCCGATGCTCGTCGAGGCCATCGATCCGCAAAAACCGATGGTGCTCCGCGTCGCCTTTCATTTTGGCGTTTGCGAGAAGATTTGCGTTCCAGCGTTCTCGGATCACGCTTTGGATATTGCGCCCGGTAGCGTCATCAGCAGCCCGATTGCGATTAGCCGGGCATTGCAGGCCGTCGCGGTCGGTGCCGGACTACCGGCCGGCACGACGTTCGGCGGTCAGGCGAAAGCGCCGCGTGTCGACGGACCCGCCCGTTGGTCGAAGGACGGCAAGGCTCTCGTGGTGACGCTCCAACGATCGTCGGCTGCAGCTTCGCGCGGGGCGAATGTGGCCGTCTTTGTGTTTCCGCACCAAACCGGCGGCATCTTTTACGGCGTTCCGGATCCGGTTGAGCTGGCGCCCGACCAGACAGCGATTGATGTTCGATTGCCGTTGCTGGTTGATGATCCGAAACGCGCTTTGTCTGGACAGCAACTGACAGTGACGATCAAGGGCCCGGGTGGCGCGCGCGAGCAAGCGGTCACGCTTCCGCAGCCTTAGCGTGTCCGCAACCCAAATACATGATCTGCGCCGACCTCAGCATTGACGATGAGCCGCGTTGACCGAACCGATGGATCAGCAGCCCAAGCTTGACCGCGTGTGATCGGACGCGGCATGTGGCGCGGGATGACGTCGACGAAAGTCGATGGCGCAAGTGACATTCATTGGACGACATCCGACAACGACCTCAGCGAGGCGTGGCCGAGCGTGGATTGTCCGCACCCAAACGAGGAGAAAACAGATGGCGATATCCGTTGGCGACAAGCTTCCAGACACGACCTTCACGGTTATGGGGGCTGAGGGGCCAGAGTCGAAGTCGACGAGCGACGTGTTCGCAGGGAGGACCGTTGCGCTCTTTGCCGTTCCCGGCGCCTACACGCCAACGTGCCACAAAGCGCACATGCCGGGCTTCGTCGATCGCGTTGAGGAGTTGAAGGGCAAGGGTTGCGATGCCGTCGCCTGCACAGCCGTCAATGATGTCTTCGTCTTGAACAACTGGGCCGGCGATACCGGAGCAAACGGCAAGATCGAAATGCTGGCCGACGGCAGCGCTGATTTCGCCAAGGCGCTGGGTCTCCAAATCGATCTGACGTCGCGCGGTCTCGGCGTGCGCTCAAAGCGTTACTCGATGTTGGTTAAGGACGGGGTCGTGGCTGTGCTGAACGTCGAAGACGCGCCACCAAGCCACGACGTTTCGAGTGCCGAGACATTGTGCTCGCGGATCGACAGCAGCTTGTAGACTGTCTCATTTCGAGTTGGCGCGGAGGTCTTTGATGGCGAGGCGCGCCAGCTCGTCTGCTCGCTCATTTTCAGGGTGACCGGCATGGCCCTTGAGCCAATGCCACGTGATGTCATGGCGACCCTGTTCTTGGTCTAACTGCTGCCAAAGCTCGGCGTTCTTCACCGGTTTTTTGGCAGCCGTCTTCCAGCCGTTGCGCTTCCAGCCGTGGATCCACTTTGAAATCCCGTCTTTGACGTAACTTGAATCCGTGTAGAGCGCGACTTGGGACGGCCCCTTGAGGGCTGCAAGTGCTTCGATCGCCGCCTGCAATTCCATGCGATTGTTGGTTGTGGTTGGCTCGGCGCCCGACAGCTCCTTGCGATGTGGGCCGCTCATCAAGATCGCGCCCCAACCGCCAGGGCCGGGATTACCGGAGCATGCGCCGTCGGTGTAGATTAGAACGGCCGGTCGTCCGCCGTCTGCAGCGTCCGTCTCCCGCGCGTCGCGATTGGTCATGAGGCACCTTCGTTTCGCCAACCATAGTCGGCCGGACCTGTCATGGACTGATGCACCCAGAGCCGCCGCAGATAGGCGCGCGGATCGTGTGGTTTAACGAGTGCCGCAGGGTCGGTGTGAAGCCAATCGAATGCGCGTGTGAGCAGGAAGCGAAGAGCAGCCCCCCGACAAAGGATCGGCAATAGGTCCGCCTCGTTTGCCTCAAGCTCGCGCACCTGTTCGTAGCCGCTGAGCAAAGCCCGTCCCTTGGTCAGATTGAACGCGTAGTTCGTCTCGAAGCACCAAGCGTTGAGCGCGATCGCAATGTCGTAGGCCAAGTGGTCGTTGCAGGCGAAGTAGAAGTCGATGATCCCCGAAAGCTGACCGTCGCGAAAGAAGACGTTGTCTGGAAATAGATCCGCGTGGATGACGCCAGCCGGCAGCGCCGCGGCGTCCGGCCAAAGCGCCTCGAGGGTATGAAGTTCCGTTGCAATCGCATCCCCAAGATCGGGATGAATTTCGTCGGCACGCGCCTCAAAGCGGGCGAACAGTCGCGTCCAATCCGCGAGGCTCAGCGCATTGGTCCGATGCTGATCGAAGCCCGTGCCTGCAGCGTGGAGTTCCGCAAGCGCCCGGCCAACGGCGTGACAATTCTCAGGCTTCGGTTTGCGCAGCCAGAAGCCTTCGAGAAATGATATCAAAGCGGCCGGTCGGCCAGACAACTGGCCGATCTGCTTTCCGTCGCGTGTCGTCAATGGTGTCGGACAGCTGATCCCGTTCGCTGCGAGGTGTGCCATGAGCCCGACGAAAAACGGGAGGTCTGCTTCGGCGAAGCGCTTTTCGTATAGTGTCAGGATGAATTGCCCGGCCGTTGTTGCGACGAGATAGTTCGAGTTTTCGACACCCTCGGCGATGCCTTTGAACGAGAGCAAATTACCGACGTCGTAGTCGGCGAGAAATGCCACCAACTCGTCATCACCAACTTGCGTGTAGACGGCCATGCTTCGTTCAGATCCCAGGCTCAGTTCTCATTCCAGATCCGTCCCGGTTCCACCGGTTCGCTATTCGGCAGGGGTCGCACCGGATTCGGGGGCGCGTTTGGTGTCGCCCCGCAGCGCTTTGGGCGGATGAAAGACGACGTTCTCTTTGACGGTTTCCACGAGTTCGACGGACGTCTCAAATCGCGCGCCGAGGGCTGTGACAATTTCTTGGACGAGCACTTCCGGCGCGGAGGCTCCGGCTGTAATGCCAACGGTGCGTGCGTCGGCGAGTTTGTCCCAGGGAATGTCCCGCTCGCGCTGGACCAGGGCTGATGCGCCAGCGCCCGCCTTTTTGGCTACCTCGACGAGGCGCATTGAGTTCGAGCTGTTGGGCGCGCCGACGACAAGGACAACATCACAGCCCTCGGCCATTTGCTTGACCGCGATCTGCCGGTTGGTCGTCGCGTAGCAGATGTCTTCTTTGTAGGGCGCCGCGATATTTGGAAACCGCTCTGTCAGCGCTGCGATCACGTCGGCCGTGTCATCGAGCGAGAGCGTCGTCTGTGTCACGTAGGCAAGCTTGTCTGGGTCTTCCGGCGTCAGCTTTGCAACGTCCGCTGCGGTTTCAACCAGCGTGACGGCGCCTTCGGGAAGCTGGCCCATCGTGCCGATGACTTCGGGATGGCCCTCGTGACCGATCAAAATGATCTGATGACCACGTTTATGGTGCTGCTCGGCTTCCCGGTGAACTTTTGAGACGAGCGGGCAGGTCGCGTCGAGGTAGAACATATTCCGCCGTGATGCGGCCTCGGGCACCGACTTCG
This sequence comes from Pseudomonadota bacterium, assembly GCA_039817205.1. GTDB lineage: Bacteria > Pseudomonadota > Alphaproteobacteria > Rhizobiales > Hyphomicrobiaceae > JBCBWG01. The sequence goes on along the minus strand of JBCBWG010000002.1, from coordinate 561 downwards.
GGACGCCATGCGCCGAAAAGATCACAGGCGCTTCCGTGTCTGGAATTTCGTCTAGCTCGTCCACAAAAATGGCGCCTTTGGCCTCAAGATCTTCAACAACGAATCGATTGTGAACGATTTCATGACGGACGTAGACGGGCCTGCCGTACTTCTCGAGCGCGAGTTCGACGATTTGGATCGCGCGATCAACGCCAGCGCAGAAGCCTCTCGGGGCCGCGAGTTTTATAGTCAGTGGGCGTTTCGCGTCTGGCATGTCTTGATCTCGCCTCGTTCGACCGTTGGGTCTGTCGCAAGCGCTTTGAGATGATGTGTTGGGGATCACCGCCGAGACGACCAAAGACTGAGCGTGGCAGAGATCGGGTGTGGCGCGAATGGCCACGATTCACCGTAAAGCGTCCCTCTCTAGCTAAGCAGTTGGACCGGTAGTGTCGAGAGTGTAAGAGCGACTTGGGGTTCCGGTCTGCATCGCGCCGGCTTCGAGCACGGGAAGCTCTAAGCGGCATGGCACGGTGAGATGCAGTTGGGTGTTTGGGGGCAGGGTGCGATCACCTTGTTTGATTT
>JBCBWG010000029.1:0-20555 GCA_039817205.1 Pseudomonadota bacterium | reverse complement strand
GTCAGGGGACCTTTCATGCGGAGAGCCTGTCGGCCCTCGCGGATGCCTGGGCTGGCGAAGAATACTGGTTCTGGGCGCGGCGTATGCTCCGCAAGCTACGCTATGGCCAGCGGCAGGCCGAGACGCTCTTTGATACAGAGTTTCAGGAAGCCGCAGCACCGTCTGTGATCCTCGTTGAGCCGCAGATTGCCGAAAACATCGGCATGACCGCGCGGGCGATGGCCAACTTCGGCCTGGATGACGTCCGCGTCACCAATCCGCGCGATGGGTGGCCAAACGAGAAGGCCCGCGCGACCGCCTCCGGCGCGGCCGCCATTGTCGATAATGCGGGTTTGCACCCCGACCTCGAAAGCGCGATCGGCGATCTCAATTGGACGGTTGCGACGACGGCGCGCCAACGCGACATGCGAAAGCCAATTTTGACGCCTGAGGCTGCGGCCCGCGAGATGCGTGAGCGGACGGCTGCGGGGCAACGGTGCGGCATCATATTCGGGCGCGAACGGAACGGTCTCGAGAGCACCGAAGTGGCGCTCGCCAACGCCATCGTGATGATCCCGGTGAATCCGAAATTTGCATCGCTCAATCTGGCGCAGGCAGTGTTGCTTCTTGGCTACGCGTGGCTGCGGTCCGGGGACGCCTCGACGCTCGGGCGCAAGACGCCGAACGATCGCCGGATCGGCGAGGGGCTGCATCTCGGTCATGATGTGCCGGCGAAACAAGCGGAAATGCTTGGGTTTTTTGAACATTTAGAGGATGAGCTGGGCGCGAGAGGTTTTTTCAATCCACCCGAACGTCGCCATGTAACAGTGCGAAACTTGCGATCTCTGTTTCAGAGATTGGCGCCGACAGCACAGGAGGTGCGAACCCTTCGTGGCATCATTGCAACGCTATCCAAACGTGGGCGTGTGGACCGTTGAATGGCTGCCGGGCGCGCCATGTTGCTGCCTCGTTTCGAGCCGACTTGCCGTCACATATCGCAAAGAGGCTAAGTCTCGTCGGCACTCGCTTATGGTCGAGGCGCGATGAATGGGGAAGCGGACAGAGGGGCACGATGAATATGCGCGGACTTTCCTGGCGAGACGGCGGTCGTGCTTCGGCGACCGTCCTGATGGTCATCGCAAGCTTTGCAACCATTGCGTCGACAGCGGCGGCTCAGCAGCAATTAAGCGAGCGGGCTGTCCGGACGTTTATGGATTACGCGTGGTCGCTCACGCCTCAGAAGTTTACCAAGCCCGACGGGTCAAGCGTTGTGATCGACAAGAAGAAGCGCGAACAGATGACTGTGCCGCTCGATCATGCGCGTGACGTGATCATGATCGGCCGGATGACGGCCCATGCCCAGATTTGCGAGCTGCCGGAATTACAGGTGCGGAACTATCAGTCGCTGATGCGTCGGGAACAGGGTTCGGGCAAGTGGTCACCGCAGCAAATGATTTACATCAATCAGTTGCACCTCACGACCGTCATGCTGTTGACCGGTCAGATCCGTGTCAAAGAGAAGAAAGACGGCAAGAAGGAAGTGTTCGTCTCAAAGGGCAAGCGGGCGGCAAAAACCTGCACGCCGGAGCAGCGCGCGCGCGTGAAGAAGATTGTTGAAGAGTACGTCGCCTCGGAACCGTCGGCGAAGCCTGAGACAGCCGCGAAGAAAGAAGGCTGAGGCACCGCACCATGCGTCTCCTCCGCCGTCGGGGCCGCCGAGCAACTAGGTTGATTGCACCACCCGGACGAGATGACGAAGGTTGTGGTCTGATCCGCTCTCCGAAACGGCTGCACGTCTCGACGTGACCTGATGTCGAGTGGTTGACCGCCACTCGGCATTTCACTATTGACCACGCTCTCACTGCGCACCTGCGAGCATGACGACATGCTCTGTCGGCGGTTTCTCGTTCGAGAACCGCAGAGGAAGGGGCGCTCCAACCCGATCACACGCCGGACCACGGAGTTGCCGTGCATCTGGCTTTTGGAGTGCTGTTATGACGAAACGCGTCCGCGCGAAGCATAAGATCGATCGCCGTCTTGGCGAGAACATCTGGGGGCGTCCGAAAAGCCCGCTGAACAAACGCGAGAGCCGTCCTGGCCAACACGGCGAGCGGCGCATGGGTAAGCTGTCCGACTTTGGCCAGCAGCTCCGCGCCAAACAAAAGCTCAAAGGCTACTACGGCAATATCTCAGAGCGGCAATTCCGCCGCCTGTACGCCGAGGCAACGCGGCTCAAGGGCTCGACATCTGAACAGCTGATCGGTCTTCTCGAGCGTCGTCTCGATGCCGTTGTTTACCGAGCCAAGTTCGTGCCGACGGTGTTTGCGGCACGTCAGTTCGTGAACCACGGCCACGTGAAGGTGAACGGCAAGCGGGTGACAATCCCGAGCTACCGCGTCCGTGCCGGTGATGTCGTCGAAGTCCGCGAGAAATCACGTGAGCTTCCTCTGGTGATTGAAGCTTTGAAAAGCGCGGAACGGGATATCCCGGATTACCTCGACAGCGACGAGAAGGGCTCCGTCAAATACGTGCGCATTCCGCAGCTGGCCGATGTCCCGTACCCAATCCAGATGGAACCAAACCTGGTGGTCGAGTTCTACTCGCGGTAACTCTCAGAGCGAAACACACAAACAAAATGGGCGCCCGGCTTCTGCCGCGGCGCCTTTTCTTTTGTCCGATCAGACGTCAGGTCAAAACAGGCGGCGTTTCGCGGTGACGGATGGCCGACCAACCGTGCGTGTCGGCGGTACCTCGCTGCTTATGCGCGAAGAGACTTGCAACTGCTCGGTCGTCTCCGCCGGGTCGGCTCTGCCCCGCGGCGCGGTCAGGCCGAACGTGTTGGCCCAGGCGTAGGCGAGCATCGTCATCAATGCCGATGCCGCGAAGTAATATGCGCCACTCAGAACTGTCGCTTCCGTGTAGCCGAGTGAGTTGACGTAAAAAATCATCAAGGCCAGCACCATAACATCGGTCATAGAATACCGGCCGAGAAACTCCATTGTCGCGATCGACTTCTGGCGGAACTCCGGCGTCAGGTCCGGTGATGTCGCAAGCGTCAAAAGATAAAACAGCTTCAAGAACGGAAAGACGATCGAGAACGCGAACAAGACCGCGCAGAGAAAAAACTCGCCGTTCTGATAAAGCGCCCAAATGATCGTCGCGATCGAGTGCTCGTCTGTCCAGACGAAGACGGTGGTGAATTTAATGACTGGCAGAATCACGCCGAGCACGAAGAAGACGGTCGCAAGAATGATAAAAAAGCTCAGCACAAAATTCCAGATGCCGGAGACCGGACGGCGCGGTGGTGCGGGAGGCGCGATATGTTCGGACGCCTCGGTTCTGAGCCACGCGTAGGCGAGGATCATCAAGACGACGGCTGCGGTGAAGAAATAGACGCCGTTGAGGCTCGTTGCGTCGTAGACGCCTTGGCTCTTGATGAAGAATATTGTGAGCGCCAGCACGAGAACGTCGTGCATGGACCATTTGCCGAGCCACTCAAGCGCCCTCAATTGACGCGATCGTCGGCCGATTTCTTCGCGGGACAGCGTTGACAAGAGCAGCAGGTAACAGAGCTTGAGTACTGGAAAAACAATCGAAAACAGAAGGACGACGGTCGCGAGAAACCATTGGCTGCTTTCGTAGAGCACCCAAACGGTGGACGCGAGCGAGTGCTGCGTCGTCCAAAACACCATTTTGGTGAGCTTCATGATCGGCAGCGTAATGCCGAGCGCAAGGCAGACGCTGGCCGCCAGAATGGCAAGGCTCAACAAAAACCGTCTGCCACCAATTCTCATGCGTCTTGATTGTCCATGCTTTGCTCGAGACGCCTCAGTTATGCGCCAACAGCGTCAGGTGTTTGCGTGGTTGTGAGCCGAAAACAAACGCGCCCCGGTGTCGGGAGGTCCAACACCAGGGCGGCGAAAGCGTGGCATGCGTCGCAATTTGCGCGCGCAGATCTCAAGATCAGGCCGTGGCCGTCGGCTTGTTGAACGGCACGCCTTCTTTCGTCAGCAGGTCCTGCAATTCTCCGGTCTCATACATCTCGCGAACGATATCGCAGCCGCCGACGAATTGGCCCTTAATGTAGAGCTGAGGGATCGTTGGCCAGTTTGTGTAGGCTTTGACGCCGTCGCGAACAGACATGTCTTCCAGGACATTCACATCCTTCGCGTCGACCCCCAGAAGCGCCATAATCTGAGCGACTTGGGCAGAAAACCCGCACTGCGGCATTTGCTGGGTGCCCTTCATAAACAGGACAACATCATTCGCGCTGACGGTCGTGCGGATCCAATTGTTGACGGCATTTGGATCAGACAGGCTGGCGTCGGTCATTAGGCTTCGTCCTTTTTGGAGTGCGATTTGGAGTGCGATCAGGTCGCGTCGCGTTCGTCTAAATGTGGGCGGTCGCGCGCCCGTGTCAAACGGCAGCTGGTTCGGGCGTCAGAGCAGGCGCGCCGTCAGCCCGTTGTCGGGACCGCCGTCGTCAGTGCCAGCGCATGGAGAATGCCACCCATCCGGCCTTGCAGCGCGGCATACACCATCTGGTGCTGTTGGACGCGGCTTTTGCCTTCGAATGCGGCTGAAACAACGTGGGCTGCATAGTGATCGCCGTCGCCTGCCAGGTCTTTGATGACGACTTCGGCGTCCGGCAGGGCATCCTTGATGAGACGCTCGATCTCGGTCTGGTCCATCGGCATGGGCGGTCATCCTTCATTGTTTGTCATGCGCGGTCACGACGCGGGGTTGGCGCCAGTGTAGTTCGAAGCCGTTGAGCCGGATAGATCTCAACTGTTCTCCACACCTTAGAGGATCGAGCAGGGGGCTGATCAGAGAATTCTGCGACCCTCCGGGCGTCGGCCGATCGGGCCATGGTGCCGTGTGGAGTCTGTTGTGTTGGCATTGGCTCGTCGCGTGGATGTCCGCGTATTACTACTTGGGATTGTCTCCTCTGGTCTCGGTGGTTGCGTCGCATCGTCAGACTGGCGTGAGCGGGCCTATGCGGATGCGGGACCGCGCTGGTCCACCGAGCCACGTCAACGCCGCTTCGGTTTCGAGTTTGATGACCGCCGTGAGTTAGACGCGGAACGTGTCCGCCCGACGCGCAGGCGTTCGTCAGACTTGCGAGATCGTTACGACGACCGCGACACCGAGGGCGTTCCGATCGGCCGACCCTATTACGAGAGCGGACGCTGGTGGCAGCCGCGGCATAATCCGAATTACGACCGCGTTGGGATCGGCGTTTGGTATGGCCGGGAACGCGACGGACTACGCACGGCAAGCGGCGAGGCCTTTGACATGTGGGATATGACCGCAGCTCACAAGACCTTGGCATTCGGCACGATCGTTGCGGTCACCAATCTCGAAAACGGTCGCCGGGTTCGCGTTCGCATTAACGATCGCGGGCCATTCAATCGGGGTCGACTGATTTCTGTTTCCAGAGCAGCTGGCGTGCGTCTCGGTCTCCTTGGCCCCGGTCGTGCCCGGGTGCGCGTGCGCTATGTGAGCGGCGGTGGCGGTTGGCGTCGCGCCGAACGGCGGCGCCCGCGCCGCGACTTTTATAGAAGGCGCAATCCGATCGGTGGCCTCATCGAAGACGACCGGCGCATTCGGGACCGGTCGCCGCCACCACGCCGTTTGCGCCGTGATCGCGACCTTTGGCGCGACGACCGCGAGACACGCCGCGACGACGATGATGTGTTCCGCAGCGGTGAAGGACGGCGCTGGTCCTTATCTGACGGTACGCCCGACCGCGATCGCCGCAGGCGTTTTGATTAGCACGCTTAGGCGGTCGTGCGTCTCTTATCGGCCCAACGGTCGCAAGCTCCGTTGGTGTCTCTTATTGGCCCAACGTTCGCAGGCTCCGTTGGTGCAGGCTATCCAAGCAGCGCTGGCGCCTCTGGTATTCGACTGCCGCGCACGAGCAACTTGCAATCAGAACGAAAAATTCAAGACCGTATCTGACAGCGCTCCAAAGAACGCGTGCGTCTCGCGTCTCGGCCCAACGTTCGCAGGCTCCGTTGGCGTCTCTTATGGGCCCAACGTTCGCAGGCTCCGTTGGTGCGGGCTATCTGTGCGGCGCGGGCACCGCTGGTATTCGACTGCCGCGCACGAGCAATTTGCAATCAGAACGAAGAATTCACGACCGTATCGGACAGCGCTCCAAAGAACGCGTGCGTGTCGCCTGTCCGTGTCACCCCGGTTGCGTGAGCGGCCTTCCGCGCGACTGAGGCGAGGCCTGGCAAACACGTCGGCTGCGGCGTCGAAGCATTACGCGGTGGATCTGCCGTCCATGAAATCGGGAAACCAGGCTTCGTTTGCTGACCGCAGGGCTTGGAGCGGCTGAGGTGTCTCGCCCTTTAAAGCGATGGCATCTCCGCCCGTTGTCCCGATGACACGGACGGGGAGCCCAACGAGGCGCGCCCGATCGACGAGGTCATCCGCCGTTTTGGGAGAACACGTGATAACGTACCGCCCCTGGTCTTCGCCAAACCAAACGGCATGGGCTGGCAATTGGCCTTCGTAGGCGAATAGGTCTGCGCCGATGTCGCCGGCCAGTGCCATCTCGGCAATCGCCACGAGAAGACCGCCATCGGACACATCGTGCACGGCCGTCACCTGACCTTCGCGGATGAGCGTGCGGACCAAATCACCCGCTGCGCGTTCGGCTTCCAGGTCAACCGGCGGCGGCGCGCCCTCAAGTTTGCCAGTCGCGTGGCGCTGATACAGCGATTGGCCGAGGTGGCCATGCTCGGCGCCAATGGCCAGGATGACGTCGCCTTCGTCCCGAAACGCCAGCGTCGCCACGTGCGCGATGTCTGGGATGACGCCAACCCCACCAATTGCAGGCGTTGGCAAAATGCCTTTGCCATTGGTTTCGTTATAGAGTGAGACGTTGCCGGAGACGACGGGATATCCGAGCGCGTCGCAGGCCTTGGCGATGCCTCTCACCGCGCCCACAAACTGGCCCATGATCTCTGGTCGCTCGGGGCTTGCAAAGTTCATGTTGTCGGTGATTGCGAGCGGATCGGCCCCAACGGCTGTCAGGTTCCGCCAGGTCTCGACCACGGCTTGGCATGCACCCATCTCCGGGTCGGCAAAAACATAGCGCGGTGTCACATCGCAGGTCGCGGCAATCCCTTTTGTCGTCCCGTGCACGCGCACGACGGCCGCATCCCCACCGGGTCGTTGGACGGTATCGGCCATGACCATGTGGTCGTATTGCTCCCAAACCCAGCGCCTTGAGGCGAGATCCGGTCCAGCCATTAACGCGTGCAGTGTGGCAAGACACCCGTCATTGGGCGCCGCAACCCATTCGGGCAAGATCGTTTTCGGCGGCTCGGTCGCCGTCCAAGGCCGGTCGTACATTGGGGCTGACTCTGCCAGCGATGCGACCGGGATATCGGCCTCTATGGCGCCCTTGTGGCGCACAATCATGCGGCCCGTATCTGTCGTCTTGCCAATGACGGCAAAGTCCAGTTCCCACTTCGTGAAAATCGCCTCGGCTTCGGGCTCGCGTCCCGGCTTGAGGACCATGAGCATGCGCTCCTGGCTCTCGGACAGCATCATCTCGTAGGCCGTCATTCCGGTCTCGCGCTGGGGCACGTGGTCGAGGTCGAGTTCGATCCCGACGCCGCCTTTGTCGGCCATCTCGGATGTCGATGACGTCAGCCCGGCCGCCCCCATGTCCTGGATCGCGATGATCGCGTCGGATGCCATCAACTCAAGGCAGGCTTCGATCAGGAGCTTTTCGGTGAAGGGATCGCCAACCTGGACCGTCGGCCTTTTTTCATCTGTCTGATCATCAAACTCAGCCGACGCCATGGTTGCGCCATGGATGCCGTCGCGCCCGGTTTTCGAGCCAACGTAAACGACCGGCAGCCCGACGCCCTTCGCTGCCGAATAGAAGATCTTGTCGGCCCTCGCGAGACCAACGCACATGGCGTTGACGAGGATGTTGGTGTTGTACGAGGCATCGAAGTTCACTTCACCGCCGACGGTCGGCACGCCCACGCAGTTGCCATACCCGCCAATGCCGGCCACGACGCCGGACACGAGATGCCGCGTCTTGGTGTGGCTTGGATCGCCAAACCGGAGCGCGTTCAGGTTGGCGACGGGCCGCGCGCCCATCGTAAACACATCGCGCATGATGCCGCCGACGCCGGTCGCGGCCCCCTGGTAGGGCTCAATAAACGACGGGTGGTTGTGGCTTTCCATCTTGAAGACAGCGCAGTCGCCGTCGCCCAAATCGACAATGCCTGCGTTCTCGCCGGGCCCCTGGATGACTTGGCGCCCAGTTGTCGGCAGCGTCTTCAGCCAGATGCGGCTCGATTTGTAAGAGCAGTGCTCAGACCACATGACCGAAAAGATGCCGAGCTCCGTCAATGTCGGCGCCCGCCCCATAATCTCAAGCAGCCGCTCATACTCGTCGGGCTTCAGCCCATGCTCCGCGATTATCGCGTCTGTGATCGTGAAATCAGCCTGCGCCATGCGCCCGCCCGCCCATTACGTCGTTGGTGTACGGCGGCGGTGTAGCATGGCTCACAGCGGTTTTGGCAGCATGGTTTTACAACGCTGCGGATATCAGTGGCCGTTCGCCCGAGCGCTGCGTGTTGCCTCGAAAGGAGATCTCAGTCTGCGGCGACGCCCCCTCAGTTGATGCGTGCCACGTGTCCCGCGATGTGGTTGAGGGCCTCACGATATGGCCACGGGCGCGTTGTTCCGCTAGAGAACGCGGTATCCGGGGCAATAAAAAATGAACGCGCAATGCAGATCAACGGACAGCATTATCGGACGATATGGCCCGCTTCGACGGATGTCGCTGCGCCTGACGTGACAATCATTGATCAAACCAAGCTGCCGCATCGATTTGAGACCGCGACGCTGCAGTCGGCCGACGATGCAGCCAGGGCGATCCTCACCATGCAGGTGCGAGGCGCGCCGTGTATCGGTGCGACGGCCGCATACGGGATGTATCTCGCGATGCGGGCGGATGCGTCGGATGCGGCGCTGGAGGCGGCGGCGGATCATCTGGCAAAGCAGCGGCCGACAGCTGTGAACTTGCGTTGGGCGATTGACGAGATGCTGCGCGTGTTGCGTCCGCTCGTGGCGGCCGAACGCGTCGCGGCGGCGTACGTGCACGCAGCAAAAATCTGTGACGATGATGTTGAGATTTGCCGACAGATCGGTGTGCACGGTCTCGAATTGATCAGGCAAATCGCGGCGAAGAAACCGGCGGGTAAGCCCGTCAATGTGTTGACCCACTGCAACGCGGGTTGGATCGCGACGGTTGATTGGGGAACGGCGACGTCGCCCATCTATCAGGCGCACGACGCGGGGATTGCGGTTCACGTCTGGGTCGACGAAACGCGACCGAGGAATCAGGGTGCCGCTTTGACGGCCTACGAGCTTGGTGCCCATGGCGTGCCGCACACAATCATCGTCGACAACGCGGGCGGACACCTGATGCAGCGCGGTCAGGTCGATCTCTGCATCGTTGGCACGGATCGCGTGACCGCGAATGGCGATGTCGCAAACAAGATTGGGACGTATCTCAAAGCGCTCGCAGCCCACGACAACGATGTGCCGTTTTATGTGGCGCTGCCGTACACGACGATCGACTGGACGCTTGACAACGGCATGGCCATCGAGATCGAGGAGCGGGGTGCGGACGAGGTGCTGGAAATGACCGGTCGCAAGCCCAACGGCTCGGTCGAAACGGTTGCTATAGCGGCGCCGGGATCGCCAGCGGCCAACCCTGCGTTTGATGTGACGCCCGCGCGCCTCGTGACCGGATTGATCACCGAGCGTGGGATCACCGCTGCATCTGCGGAAGGGCTCCGAGCGCTTTACCCGGATCGCGCCGCGTAACCAAAAGACTGACGACGAAAGGCCATCCGATGGATACGACGCACGCTGGACACTTTTTCATCAACGGCGCCTGGAGTGAGCCGAGCGGTCCACGAGAGACGATCGCGGTCGTCAACCCGGCGACTGAGACAACGATTGCGGATGTCACGCTTGGGACGGCTGATGATCTCGATCGCGCCGTCGATGCCGCGCGCAATGCGTTCGTCAGCTTTTCCAACGCGTCGGTCGCCGATCGCACAGCGCTTCTGCGCGCCATCTGCGATGCCTACAAGAAGCGCTTCAACGACATGGGAGCGGTGATTTCCGAAGAGATGGGCGCGCCGATCAGTTTCGCGACCCGGATGCAAGCAGGCGCCGGTCTCTCCCATTTTAAAGTCATGGCTGGGCTTCTTCCGGACTATCCGTTCGAAGAAGCGCGCGGCACGACGACGGTGCTGCATCAGCCGATTGGTGTTGTCGGCATGATCACGCCTTGGAATTGGCCCGCGAACCAGATCGCATGCAAGGTCGCCGGCGCGATTGCGGCCGGGTGCACGATGGTGCTTAAGCCGTCCGAAGTCGCACCCTTTTCCGCGATGCTCTTGGCGGAGATCCTTGCCGACGCAGGCGTACCCGATGGTGTCTTCAACCTCGTCAACGGCGATGGCGGTGGCGTTGGTCAGGCCATGGCCGCGCATCCGGGTGTCGATGCGATTTCGTTTACCGGCTCGACGGGCGCTGGAATTGACGTGGCGATCCGGGCTGCCCCAACGGTCAAGCGGGTCGGCCAGGAACTGGGCGGCAAGTCCGCTCATGTCATTCTCGACGACGCCGAGTTCAGTTCCGCCGTCAGCACGGGCGCCGAGCTCTGTTTCCGTAACTCAGGCCAATCCTGCAACGCGCCAACCCGCATGCTGGTGCCAGCCGGTCAGATGGAAGACGCTGGCCAGATCGCAGCCGCGGTCGCAGCCGATTTGAAAGTGGGCGCGCCGTCCGATCCCAAGACCACAATGGGCCCCGTCGTCTCACTCAGGCAGTGGGGCAAAATCCAGGAACACATTGAAAGCGGACTGGCTCAGGGCGCGACCTGCGTTGCTGGAGGTGCTGGCCGTCCGGAGGGGCTCAGCACCGGTTATTACGTGCAGCCCACGGTTTTCACGAATGTCGACAATGCCACCCACCGCATCGCGCGCGAGGAGATCTTCGGACCTGTCCTCTCGATCATCGGGTATCGCGATGAGGCGGACGCCATTGAGATCGCGAATGACAGCCCGTTTGGGCTCGCAGCTTACGTCTCGAGCAGTGACCAGGACCGCGCGCGCTCCGTTGCCCGGCGACTTCAGGCGGGGATGGTCCACATCAATGGTGCACCGGCTGATCCATCGGCGCCGTTTGGCGGTGTCAAACAATCAGGCAATGGACGCGAATGGGGCGCTGCGAGCCTGGAAGAATACTTGGAAGAGAAATCCGTGATGGGCTGGACGCCGCGCAGTTGACGGGCCGCCGCGGCAGATGTGCGGGCCGCGGATTGCGGTCCCGCTTGAATTGCGCACCGCTCTGCCCATCTCTCGCGTCATCGGCGGCGGCCCCGTATTCGGCGTCACTGCAACCCGACGGATGGAGCGCGAGATGGACCAGCACGAACACCAATTGATTTCCGGCCTATTTGATCGCATGCGCAACCTGGGGCCGGTTGAGAAAGATCCGGACGCCGCGCAACTCATCGACGATCAGGTGCGCGCCAATCCGGATGCGCCCTATTTGCTCGCGCAATCGGTGCTCGTGCAGGAGCAGGCGCTCCAAAAGGCGCAGGCGCGCATTGAGGAATTGGAAGCGGCAGCACAAGCGGCTCCTCCGGTTGCACCGCATGTTGCAGCAAGCTCAGCGGTCTCAGGTGCGCATGCGGGCAATATCTCGTCCATCGCGGCCCGCCGTTCGTCGTTTTCATCGCAGCCGACGGCAAGCTCGGTGCCTCCATCAGGCTCGGTCCCTGCGTCGGGCTCGGTCCCGGCAACCGGTGCTGGCAGCGTCGCGCCGATGGGTGCGCCAGCGATGGCTGCGGCGGCACCCTCTCGCGCAGGTGGTGCCGAACGTGCCGGTCAGCAGCCCCAGCGCCCCGGCGAGAGAACAGACCAGCGGCAAGGCGGCGGGTTCATGGCACAGGCCATGACAACGGCGGCCGGTGTGGCTGGCGGTATGCTGCTTGCGAGCGGGATCTCAAGCCTGTTCAGCGGTGGTTCGGCGAACGCGTCGGATGGATCGGCTGCAGCGCCAGCCGCAGAGGCCAGCAGCGCGGCTGCGGAGCCGCAACAGGCCGCAGCAGAGACGACGCCAGCTGCCGATCAGCAGCAAGCAAACGCCGCGGAGGAGCCTGCCGCGCCAGCGGAAGATCCGGCTATCCAAGACGCCAGCCACGAAGATGGCGGTGATGATTGGTTTGGCGGCGCCGATGACTGGGGCTTCGGTGATATGGGAGACTTTGACGTTTAACGCGTGTCCAGCGCTCGAACCCAGAACTGCATGGAATGGTCGGTCTCGTCCGGAGAGCCGACCTCCCGCCACGCGTATGAGCCGACCATTTCTGGAACCGGCTCGTAGCCGCGTTTCCGCCAAAACGGATCGAGCGCGCGGTAAAACTCTGGCGCGCGCGGGTCGTCAGCTGAGCGCATGACGCCACAAAACGCTGTGTGCGTGAACGGGTGCTGTGCATCGGTCCGCATTTCCCGCGCCGCGGCCTCACGCTCATCGAAAAATGCGTGCCCGATGCCGAGGCCACGATAGCTCGGCAGCAGGACGCTCTCACCGCAGTAGAAGATGGTGGCTGGATCAAAACCGTTCGCCGAGAATAACGGTGCGAACTCGCTGGTATGGCTCATGAGCGGTGCCGCGGTCGCAGCCCCAACGATGGCGTTGGTCTCAGCCTCACGGGCTACAACGACCACGGCATCTTTGGCCGATGCGAACTCGCCCAAGTATTCACGCTCGTAGTCGGCATCGCCTTCGTAAAGATACGGCCAATCTCGGAAGACGGAGACCCTCAAAGCCGACACGTCATCGAGAACCGAGCCGATGGCGCCCGGTGGCAAACGCTCGATGATCGGCTTCTCTCGGCTCATGCCGGCTCCATGGCTTGCAGCAAAACCTGTGCAAGTCGTTCAATTGATGGGTGTCGGCTCATAACCTTCGGCGCCTTTCACAATCTGGGTCAACCAGTCCGTCAGATTGTAATACGTGGTGATGCGCTCAATGCTGTCACCGCTGACCGCGAAGAACATTGCGGCCGGAAGCGAATAGGTCTGCCCGCAGGCTGGCGGCAAACCGTCCTCGGTCTGCACGTACCGACCTTCCAGGTTATATTCTGCCGCAGCTCTTGTGCCGTCGTCCGACACCATGATGATGACGTCACGGATGCTCTCGGCGTAATGGTGCTGCATGCGCGCGGTGTAGGCCGAGAAGCGGTCTTTGCCGATGCGGCGCTCGCCACCTTGGTTGATATCGTGGACGAGCCCGTCGGAAACCTGCGCGATCATTCCATCCCGGTCACCGGCCGCGACGGCATTTAAAAAAGTTTGGATCAAATTTCGTGTGGACGTCGCATCGGTCATATCGTGTGCGGCTCATGACTGTTTTTTGGGTCGGTTGATCGGCAAGGCCGAGCGGCCGATTTAGCCGTCCAACAGCTCAGAAAGCCATGCGACAGACCGCTCAAACGCGCCCAATGCCGCGTTGGCCTGATCCCCGTGGGATGCGCCTTTGGTCGCTTCGACTTCAACGCGCCCGCCAGCTTCATGTGCCGCGATGGCGATCATCAGGTTTTCGGCAAGCCCGAAGTCCTCGATCTCGAAGTCCGGCTGGTCGATGTCGGATACCGTCAGGCGTGCCTCACCCATCGCGAGTGTTACGCGATGTGCGCGGGCCCGTTCGGCATAGTCAGCACGGGCGGTGGTGTAGAGCGCAATTGGCCGCCCGAGCGCCCGCATGAACCCAACTTCGAAAGCCGTTCCGGCATCCATTGATGCGCCACGGAAGGGTGAGATGTTGGCCGCGACCGCATCGCAGGAGCGCATCAGGGCTTCGTTGGCGAGTGAGATCCGGCGTGCCTGTTCCAGCTTGGAGAGACCTGTCAGATCGAGGTCGGCGTCGAGTGGGAAAACGCCCTCAAGTCCGTGGCGGGCCGCAATCTCACGTTTGGCTTTTCCGATTTCCGACGGCGCCGGGAAAAAGACATCGGGGCCTGCGAGGTAAACGCGTGGCCGGGCGCTGGCGTCCTTCGGTTCCGCTCTGATTGGATTGGTCATGCACACGGCCCTTCAATGGCGCCCGACGCTTTCGAAGGATGACGGCACCCGAGGCCGACAAAGGCTTGACCGCTTGGCGCCCCGGTTCGTATCGCGAGGGGATGAGCACCATTGAACGCGTCTTTGCAACACGGATCTACCGCGGCCGGATCAGCGGCAAAGGTGCGCGTCGCCTGAACCAAGACCTCACCCGAGTGATTGAGACGCTGGCGGTCGATGACGGGGCCGGTCGCGACTGGTCCGACCAACATGATTATGCCGGTTACACATCCTACGCCTCGCTGAATGATCTGCCCTGGCGTTTCCCTGAGTTCGCGAGCCTCCAGGGCGAACTTGACCAGCACGTCAAAGAGTTTGTCGGAGAGCTTGAGTTCGACCTCGGCGGTCGTGGTCTCGCCTGCGATAGCCTTTGGGTCAACGTCCTGGAACCCGGCGGCCATCACGCCCCCCATATTCATCCGCATTCCGTCATCAGTGGAACCTATTTCGTCTCTGTTCCAAAAGGAGCCGCGGCGATCCGTTTCGAAGATCCACGTCATGCGATGATGATGGCCGCGCCGCCGCGAAAACCAAAAGCGCACGCCGACAACAAGCCGTACCTGGCGATCGCGCCGAAAGTTGGCGACGTCTTGCTCTGGGAGAGTTGGCTCAGACACGACGTTCCGATGAACCGGGCCGACACAGAACGGGTCTCGATCAGCTTTAATTATGCCTGGGGAGATGGCGATGGCTCATAAGGCCCGCGCGAGCGACCCTCGGCACGAGACAGATGGTGCATCACCGTCGCCCGCGTTCTCAGTTGCAGCGCTTTATCGCTTTGCAAATATTGCAAACCCCGCCGCCCGCCGCGTCGAGCTGCAAGCCCTTTGCGATGCCCATCGCGTTTGCGGCACGCTGCTCGTTGCGCGGGAAGGGATCAATGGCACGATCGCTGGCAGGGGCGATGACGTTGGCCATCGCAGAGATCGAGCGCTGGCCGGGCCTTGCACCGATCGAGGCGAAGTGGTCGACGGCTGACGACCAGCCGTTCCTGCGCATGAAGGTCCGTTTGAAGCGTGAGATCGTCGCGCTCGGTGTCTCCGACATCGACCCCGTCGGAGATGTGGGAACGTACGTTGAACCGGCGGACTGGAACGCCCTGATCAGCGACCCAGAAGTGGTCGTCATCGACACCCGCAATGCGTTCGAGGTTGCGATTGGCACCTTTGACGGTGCCATCGATCCGAAAACCGAGGCGTTTTCCGACCTTCCAGCTTGGGTCGATGCGAACTTGGATCCGATCCGCGACCGAAAAGTCGCAATGTTTTGTACGGGCGGCATTCGCTGCGAAAAGGCGACCGCTTTGCTCGCCAGTCGCGGCTTCAACGACGTCTATCATCTGAAGGGCGGCATCTTGAAATACCTGGAGGACGTTGCCGAGGCCGATAGCCTGTGGCGCGGCGACTGTTTCGTCTTTGACCGCCGCGTGGCTCTCGGCCACGGATTGGAACAGAGCGCCTATCAAGTTTGCCCGATCTGTCGCGATCCCGTTCGCACCGGCCTTTCCGGCGGCGTTGCCGTTGAAATCTGCAATGCTTGTAAAGCGGGTGCGAGCGACGAGCAGAAAGTCGGTGCGAAAGAGCGCCAACGCCAACTTGATCTGGCGGATGCGCGCGGCGGGCTGCATCTCGGCCCGAAAGCGCAGGCGATCGACGAGACCTGATCGGTTTGTCGAGCGGGCGTCGAGCGGGCGTCGCGCGGTCGGCAGTGGTGTCAGCGCCGGGCTGCACTTTGTTCAATCGAAACCCGCTTGCATCTTAAGACGGACCCACATTGCGGCTCAGATGCCATGGTTTGCTGGTTCGTTTGTTATTGGACACTTGGCGGACGGTATCGGCGTTGCGTTCTGCCACTGTTCTCTCCTAGAACGGCGGTGCGAGCGACGGTACGGTTGCGGGCGCTATGGGCTCCGCTGTGCAGACGACGTGAGCGCGAGGCCAAGCTTGAAATTGGCCCGGTAAAGTGCGTGTAGGAGACGGGTGCAAATGCGTTGCAACTGGTTGCGTTGGCTTTGGGGATTACTCCCACTCGGGCTTCTCGTCGCCTACACTTACATGAACACACGCGAGGCGATCCAAGCCGATGTGGCTGGCCGGGCCGCGTCTGCGCTTCAGGCAGCTGGTCTCGATTGGGCCGGCGCGAAGCTTGACGGGCGCGATGCGACGCTTGTTGGTAACGCCTATGACGCCGCTGAGCAGGTTCAAGCGACCGAGATCCTGAAGACGCTGTACGGCGTTCGCGTCGCGAGCAATCGGTCGGCGCTCATCGAGAAAGCCGAGCAGTACGTCTGGAGCGCGCGTCGCAAAAACGGGACGATTGTGCTGTCAGGCTTCGTGCCGAGCGATCGCGCCCGCCGCACGATTTTGGCTGAGGTCAAAACGCTGTTCCCGTCGACCGATGTCGTTGACGACATGAAACCGGCGCGCGGGGTCCCAGACAACGCGGATTGGATCGGCGGGGTTCGGTTCGGCCTCAATCAGTTGTCGCGACTGGACAGTAATTCCAACGTGCTTTTGCGCAATGCCCAGTTTGAGATTGCTGGGCGGGCGCGGAGCGTTGCCGATTTCCGAGGCGTCCGCGGTGCGATTAACAGCGATTTGCCGACGGGTATTCAGCTCGCAAGCGACAAGGTCCGACCGGCACCGGTGACGCCTTATACATGGGATGCCCAGTTTGACGGGAGCCGCGTAACGCTCCGTGGGCACGCACCGAGCGATGCGGCCAAGTCGCAGATTGTCGAAACTGCGAAAGCTGCGTTCCCGTCGGCGGCCATCGTTGATCGGATGCAGGTCGCAAGTGGACAGCCGGACGGCTGGTTGGAGGCCGCCACAGGTCTCATCAATTCGCTGTCGCCGCTCCAGACTGGATCGGTGAAGATGCTTGGGACGGACATCGAGGTCATCGGTCTTGCCGAGCGCGAGCAGACCGCGCGGGAAGTCTCAACATCCTATGAGACGAAGCTCCCCAGCACCTTCAACGTGCGCCACGACATCAAGTTCGTAAAGCCGACAATTCCAACTGTGGCGCCCTACCTCACACAGCTCGATGTCGATCAGACGACGGTCAGCTTGACCGGTTATGTGCCGAACGCGGCGCGGCGTCAGGCGCTCCTCGATGCTGTCGCCCGTGCATTCCCGGGCCGTCGGATTTCGGACGAATTGCAGATTGCGCTTGGCCAACCAAAAGAGTGGAGCACCTGTCTCGACCAGGGTCTGATCGGGCTCGGCGACGTCGGCAATGGACGCTTGCGCGTGCGCGACCGGTCGATCCGGCTGTCCGGCGAAACCAGCGATGAGGCGTTGTCACAAGAGTTGCCCGGCCGGCTGCGGGCGGCAACCAGCCGGACGTGTGAGACTGATATCGCGCTGCGGTTGAACCGTGCGCCGGAGCCAAATCTTCAATGGTCGGCCGTGCGATCGGGTGACACGCTGACGCTCGGTGGCGAAGTCCCAGATTCAGAGACGCGGAATAAGCTGGTGGACCGTGCACAGGTCCTGTTCCCGAACGAAAAGGTGGTCGACCAGATGCGCGTCGTCCCGGGCAACGGCGAGCGCTGGCAGGAGGTCTCGCTAACGGGCCTCGAAATGTTGGCGCGCCTGCGCACCGGCCAGGCGACGCTGAACGGGCAGGTTCTTTCGGTCAACGGTGAAGCGGCCGATGCCGCATCCGCGTCCGCCATTCGCCAAAGATTAAAGCGGGCGTTGGCCACGGGCTACACAGGCGGCGGCCGGGTGACGGTGCGGTCAGACAGTATGATCTGGGCGGAACGCGAAGCGGCTCGAAAATCTGCAGAGTTGGCGGCGAAGCGCGCGGAAGAAACGGAACGCCGACGCGCCGAAGAGCAGCGGCTCGCAGCCCTGAAAGCGGAACAGGAGCGCGAAAGACAGCGCGCGCTCCGAGAGCAGCGCCGCCGTGAAGCTGAAGACCGCGCCCGGCAAAAAGCGGAAGCTGAGGCAGCTGCTGCAGCCGAGGCGCGTCGCCGTGCGGACATTGCCGAGCGGGCGCGCGCCGAGCGCGCGCGTCGTGCCGCCGAGGAACGCGAACGGGCGCGCCGTGCCGCGCGAGAAGAGCGACGTATTCAGCTTCGAATTGCCCGTGCACGGTGTGAAGCGGCGCTCGAAGAGGTGCGCAGCGGCGGCAAGATCAACTTTGAGGTTGGCAAAGCAGACATCGCGCGATCGAGCTACCGCCTGCTTGACGGTCTCTCCAACGCGCTGCGTCGGTGTGAGAGTGTCACGGTCGATGTCGAGGGTCACACGGACTCGCAAGGGACCGATGAGAACAACCTTTCGCTCTCGCAACGGCGGGCCGCTGCCGTGGTCAGCTACCTCGTCGACGCGGGCGCCGACCCTGATCAGATCACGGCGCGCGGTTTCGGTGAAAGTCGGCCAATCGCATCAAACGAAACAGCTGCGGGGCGGGCGCGGAACCGTCGGATCGAGTTTGTCGTGAAGGCCGGTGACGGCGCGCAATAGGCATCGCGTGCGGTTGTTCGGGGGTGCCGCGTGTTGAGACCGGTTTGGTTTAGTCAGGTGAGGGGACATGGACTATTTGATTGCAGAACTCGGTTGGTACATCGCAGCGGCCTTCGGCATTGGATTGTTGGTCGGCTGGTTGTCGTGCAGCCGGGTTGAACGTCGCTAAGCGTCGGCAGGGTTTCATCGCCGGTCTCGCTGACGTCCGAATTGCTGCTGCTCAAAACGAACTCGGCGTGCTCCGAGTGCGCGTTGGAGCGCGACGTCCAGTTACGAGACCTGCCGGCCCCGTCGCCTGCTTATTTCTTGCCCGGGAGAACTCCGGGCATTCATACCGCGCCGACGCCTGTGAGGTCGGCCAGTCGTTTTGGTATTCGTCGGCTCGGACGGTCGTCGCGCGTTGGAGAACGAAGTTATGGTCGCGCTGGTTTGGGAAACAGTGTTGCTGCTTCTGGCGGCTTATTTCATCGGTGCGTTCTCGGGATGCATGCTGCGGAAACTCTTTGGGAGCCGCGCGAAGTCGCCGGTTGCAGCCGCCTCGGCTGGCACAGCCATCACGGGTGGCGGCGCCGCAATGGCCATGGCGACGGCTGGTGCCACGTCCGACGATGGCGAGCGCTTCGAGCGCGCGTTGAGCGGCGAGAGCTTTGCAGACAGCAATGCCCGAAGCGGCCTTGGCGGGGACGGGGCGGTCGAGCGATCTCAGCGTATTTTGTCTGAGCCACGTGAGCCCGTTGCGACGCGCATCGAGCAGATTTCGCCAGGTCTTAGCCAGCCGGAACCCGCCGCGCCGATGCCGGAGCCGCAAGCGACGCCGGTCTTTGAAGCGGACGCACCGCCCGCGCCGGATCCCCAACGCGACGCCTCGGATGATGGCTTCGTCGCAGCCGCACTTGCAGCTGCTGCTGGGACTGCCGCAGCTGCGAGCGCGACCGTCTTCAGTCGTGACGAGACGACGGCGCAGTCTGAGATGGTTGAGCCGGAGACCGTCCAGGCCTCCGCACCTGAGCCGATGTTCGTTCCGGCACCAGAGCCAGAAGCAGACGTAGAACCAGCGCCGCCGCCACAGTCGTTTGCGGCTCCAGCCGAAGAGCTGCCACCGCAAGATGCCATCGGAAGCGTCGCGACCCGCCTCACGGATACCCTGTCGCGCGGGGCTTCGAGCACGACAGCTGCCGGACTTGCCGCTGCTGCCGGGGCGACAGCGGCTGCGATGGGGGCCGTTGCGCTGACCCGGCCATCTCCTGCGGCCGAGAACGATCTTCAAGATATCCGCGGCATTGATGGCGTCCGCGCGGACCGCCTTCGCAACATGGGTGTGACGCGCTGGGATCAGATCAGTGCCTGGACCGCCGCCGATGTGGCGCGCTTTGACGGCGAGCTCGGCCTAGGCGGTGCCATTCAAGATCAAAACTGGATCGAGCAGGCGAGCATTCTGGCCGTTGGCGGGACCACCGCTTACGCCGCAAGACGCGCTCTGGGCGACCTCACGCTCGCGCGCCCATCATCGGACAGCGGCGTGCCGCGCGACATTATCGCAAGCGCTGCGCCAGCGGCTGCCGCTGTGACTGAGGTTGCGACCGACACGGCAGAAGAGCTTCCGGAGCCACCGGTCGCAACAGGGGAGCCACCAACCCTCGAAGAGCCAGTTGATCGGACAGCTGACACTGGCGGGGCTTTGGCGCTTGGTGCCGGCGCTGCGACCGCGGTCGCCGGTGCGCTCGCAGCGGCGCACATGAACACGCGCGAGACTGAGGAAGCGCCCGCCGACGAGCGAAGTGTTGACCCGGTTGGAAACGAGACAGCGCTTACGACCGAAACCGCGCCGGAAGAGGCGACGCACGCCACCGAGGCTGCACCTCAGCAAACAACTGATCAGGCTCCAGAGGCGACGAGCCGGGCAGCCGGATTGTCGGCA